>JBDRFJ010000111.1:0-31107 GCA_043818915.1 Pseudomonadota bacterium
ATTATTGATATCCGCTGCCCTTTTTAGTAACTCCGAATTCTGTCCGAGACGTGCATAACTGGTCATATATTTAAGGACATCTTCGCATAGCGCTTCCTCCCAAAAAGAGAAAGAAAGGTCTTCCGAATCTTCGGGGTAAGGCAATATGTCAATGTCCTTCTTGTAGTACGCAGTAGCTCTGACTACTATTGATTCCACGCCGTGCAAGATGCCGCAAAACTTGTAGATGTCATGTTTGCTACAAATAGTTTTGTAAAATTTCCGAATTCTGGGAGACTGGGATGCATGAATTCCAACAATTTTATTGCGGTACGCAAGAAATCCTTTTTCCAAAAAAACGATAGGAATAGACTCAATTTTTCTTATTAGCACAAGTGGTGCGCTATAGCGCTTTTCGGTATATGCAGACCGGAAAAGCGTATCTTTAACGGTTTTTATTTTGTTTTCATCAATGCCCGCATCTGTTAATGCATTACTTGGGAGGAAAGGCTTGCCGGTCAGAAATGGCGCTGGCGTTAGAGGTTCTTTTTTTGCTGTTACATACCCCTCCCCGTAATCCCATCCATTCTGCTCAACGTATTTTGCAAGTGTACGCATGCTCCGAAGACGTTGTGACATATCGAGCAATCGTCCACCACCAAGAAGATTCGCACGCCATACAAACGAATCAGTTTCAGCCTGTTTTTGTGTAACACGATGCCTGTCGTAATGGTCCAGTTCAAAGCAGATTCTCTCGTTGACACTTACTGTTCGACGAAACGTCCAGTGAGCAATCCAATGATTTTCTTTGGGTTTACCCGCTTCAGCGAATATTGCAACGGTTTTAGGATCCGCTTCATAGAGTTTGCGAATAGAGGTAAAGTCAAGGATTGTCTTGATTCTGCACTTTCGAGTTATTGCATTACGGAAGTCTCCTGCCTTGCGATTATACAGCAAGCCCGATGGCTGAATTAAACAGATTCGGCCGTCAGGCCGAAGAAGATTCAATGCTTGTTCCAGAAATAGATAGGCCGTTTGTTTGTCCGGCAGTTTTCCGCGAATACTGTCTTGCTGTTGTGCAATTTTATTAACTTTTTCTCCGGCGGTTGAAAGTTTAGATTCAAATGGCGGATTGCCTATGACTACATCGAATCCTCCTTTACAAACGGTAAATTCACTTTGCTGGGATTCAAGAAGAACGCTAAAAAAATCCGCTTCAAACAGATTTGATTTGCGGAGAGGTTCAAATTTTAAGTCACGCCATATGACATCCGGCTGTAATGCATCACAAATAGCCAGGCACAAACTAAACGCTGTCAGGTCAACAGCGTTTAAATCTAATTCGATCCCATAAATGCTTTCCATGAGAATCCGTTTAAGTGTATCGACATTGGGACGATCCCAGTCATTACGACTACGCCAGACATTGACTAATCTCCGGAATGCTCCTACAAGAAAAACTCCCGATCCGCAAGCCGGATCCAAAATGCGTTCTCTGCCGGTGATTTTATCGTAGGGCATTGCGTGATCCAAAAGCAAAGATGCCAGGAAAGGAGGCGTGTAAACAGCGCCATGCCCGCCCTCAACGAATCGCTGGTACAAATGGCTGATTATTTCAACTGGCAGATGCTCGAAAGAAAATTGCTGCCAAAGGTATCGCTGCTTTTTCAGCGTTTTGGCTTCAACAAGATATGCAAATGTTTTAAGGATTGATTTTGTAATATCTCCACGCTGGAAAGCAAATATGTCACCATTGAATCTTCGTTCCAGAGAATTCAACACCCTGTATACCTCTTCAGGTTCACCGCCTTGCAGGACATCAAAAAAGCTTTTTGCTCCTTTGTGGAACGTGTCAAACCAACCGCTTTTTGGAAAGACTCGGCGATCCTCAAGATACTTAATCAGCACCATTAATAAAAGTAGACGACGTAGAACAGGTTTTTTTTCTCCATCAAGATCACTATCAGCTTCCACCACTGCCTGGATTAGCGATTGGTGCGCCGCCTTGTCGTGGTCTGCTAATTTTTTATTGCCAGGCTCTTCCCAAAATGTTCCATCAGCAAGGCGCAATGCTGAGAACTTCTGTAGTTCACTGGTGATAGCGCCGGCAGTTTTCAGTGCTTCAGCTTCGATTTTTTTTGCGGGATTATAGCGGCATTCCTCGTTATCAGCTTTCCAGAAATCCGGTCCTCGCGCGCATGTCAACACATCAATTCGACTTGGCCAGGCGATATAGAGCAATGGCGCCGTACCATGAAGCCAAACCTGCAAGTGAAGTTCGGCTAATGCCTTTTCGTCAAGCTGTTCGTCAGAGTTGTCAACAACGTAAGCCAAAATTTGAGATGATCGGCCATCTGAAAAACGGCGAAAGAATACGAAATTTATGTGTTTAAACGACTCAGCATCAAAGACCGCAACTTGCTCGTCGATGCTAAGACCAATCGTAACCGCGGCGCTGCCTGTAGGTATCAAACCTTGGATATAAATGCCGTCAGGGTTAATAAAGTCAACTAGTTGAAGGGAATTGGTAGCCATAGTAGCAAATCCTATCAAAATTGTTTTGTTGTAGACCGTTTTATCATTGTCCACCGTATACCGAAATTTGCATTATTTGGCGGCAGCTGGTGATGGTGCATGGAATGCACCCTACACGACTGCTTTTTCCTGAACCGTTGTTTCCGACAAATGCAGTCAGGGGGGTAAATTTTATTGTTTTGCTGTCCTGAACGGCCTTGAAGTTTTTTAAAGAAAAGGATGACAAAGATATTTTCGATTTCATTTTATTTTTCCCTGGCAATATCGCGGTAAACATTCAGCGCTGCCACACGAAATGGGTCGGCGCAGTTTATTTCTTTTAAAATCAGCGCGTATTCTTCTTCTGTTAGGTTGTATAGATGGGCGACGCGAGCGTCGATCTCGGCTTCGAAGGTAGCGATGTTGGCCGTACGGTCAGCACGCATGGCCGTGAGGATTTCATCCACAAGTTTGACAACCGGAGCTTGCTTCTTGGATGAGACATCGGGGATGGGGAGTTGTTTCCAGTCATTGGGATAAAGATGAATGTTACTGCGCCGATTGGTCCGCAGGAAATTACGGGCGGTCGTGGAATTCATCACAGCAAGCAAAAATTTCACAGCAAAACGCCGGCTTATCTTTTCCAGTTCTTCACGCTTCGGCAAATCAGGGCGAGGAGGCTTTTCATCATAGTAACGGGCAGATTTCTTAAGAGATCTGTTTCGGACTCCGGAGAAACTATGCCAAGGAATGAATCCGACGCTGCTTTCTGTGAAATGTAGCCTTTGATTATCATAACAAGCCTTGGGATCAGGACCAGGGCTGCGTTGAACGAGAATTTTGTCATCCACCTCGTAAATTTGTGGAAACGTAGGGCGGCTGAACATTGCCGGCGCTCGGTCGGTTCCCCACTCAAGCCATTTATTCGTGGCAGGTAACCAGCGATCCAAGTGTTTGCCCTCTACAAAAGGTTTGGAATGGGTTTTATCTCTTGTTTCCGATATCAAGTCATTCATTTCGAATGCACCTTGCGCAATTCTTTCGTTAGCATGCACAACCATCCCTTTAGTAATGTAACAAATATCATTCAATATAACAGTTTCGGCGGAGAATGTTATAGCAGTATCTTCTGGAAAAAACGCGCGATAAGTTAGTTTTCTCTGCTCGGCGGATGGCAGGATTTTCACGGCCCCAAATTCAGGGTCGTGAACTCTACGTTCCGGCTTATGGTGGTTTCCATCCGCCTTTTGAAATAAATAGGTAATATTATGCACACCAGCATCAAATATCTTGATCTTGCTGAAAAAATCGAGGCGTAACACACGGCTGTTTTTCAAAAACCAATCTTGCGATTTTTGCGCGTATTTTGAGTGACAGAAGGCGTCCGATACAATCATCGTAGTAACGCCGCCGGGCTTAAGCAATTTGTAACCGCGCTCAATGAAGGGAATATATAAGTCCCATTTTTCCCAAAGGGTTTCATACTGAGCACTTTCTTCAATGGCCTTCCGCAGGGTCAAATGTTGTTCGCCTGAGTCTGCTCGCACATATGGCGGATTTCCAATAACAACATCAAACCCATCCTCCACCCCAAACATCCACTCCATATCAAAGAAATCAGCATACGTGTTTTGATCATAGGGATTCCAATGTGCCAGCTTTTTGGTTACTCCTGAGGCATAACCCTCCTTTTTTAAGAGATCTGCAATTTCATTTCTTAAATTCCCATCTTTTTCCCTGTGTTTCTGCTTGGTATTCGGAGTCCGGGCCGAAAAGTGCCGTTCTCGCACTTTGGCCAATTCCTTTTCTTTTTTATCAATTTCCGGATTCTGAAAATTAAGTTCCATCTGCCCCTTTTTGTCAATGCCGATCAACGTATTCGCTGCAACAAACTTGGTCTCAAGATTCGGCAGAGGAAGAATTCCCATATTTTCCTTATCTTCATCAATGTTTTGGTCAACTATCAGGGATATGAAAAAACGAAGTTTGGCGATCTGAACCGCAATCGCTTGTATATCAACGCCATAGATGGAGTTTTCTATCAGAAATAGTTTTCTGCCATAATCGGAGGTATTAAAATCAAACGCTTCTTCAATTTCTTTAAGCCTTTGATGTCTCACTTCTTTATTGCCAAGATTATAGGCGGATTCAGTCTCTTTAACAGCTCTTTGTTTTTGCAACTCTCTCCATTTTTTATTATCCCCATCTATCTTGTTTAAGATAAAGACAAGTTTATGGAGTATGCCCATAGGAAATGCTCCTGAACCACAGGCAGGATCGAGGATTTTCAGTTCTGAAATGGCTTCAACTATCCTGGAGACTTCATTATCTGTAAAGGCGTGCTCTTTTTCCGTGTATTCAAAAAGAATGTCCAAGCCTGTTTTAATATCATCTTCGGTTGCGTTATCGATTTTCTTTGATACAAGGTTGGACAGGGAAGCCTTAAGGCTCTCATCCACCATATAGTTGACGATCTCCCTGGGCGTATAAAACGATCCTGTTTGTTTTCGAGCCGTAGTTTGGGTTTCAGGGTTGTAGCTGGCAAGGAGGTTTTCAAAAACCTTGCCCAGCAATTCTGGATCAAGGGCTATTTCTTCTTCTATAGGCGTATTTTCCGCAATGGTAAATTTATACGAATTTAAAATATGGATTAAACCTCTGACTGTTTCATTTTTTCTCTTTTTACTGCCATAGACCTTGCTTAAATCGATCTGATCTTCATCGCCGAAAAAGAGAAAATCAGGGACTTTCAACCGCTTTTCATGCGTGGGTCTATTGGAAAAACAATCTGTCCGTATTTCATCCGAGCGCCCTATGTTTTTATCCAGGTTTTCAAACAGCCCGCCGTTTAAAAAGGGGATGGTTTCAAACAGCTTTAATGCTTTATTTTTATCTCTAAAAAACCTTTCGTACCTGTAGAATTCCTGAATACCATACTGGCGATTGACAAATTTGCGACTTTGGGGATCATCCTTTTTCATTTTGGTATTTAACGTCGCAAAAAACAGGTTCTGCAAAATCGCCTTGTAATAGGTGCTGTCATTGCAGTCCTTATAATTCAGATGCTCATCGAGTTCCTTTTTGTCAAAAAGCGTACCCGGAACCAGGTTTTTCTCCTTTAAAAACCAGACAAACATGAAGCGGGTAATCAAGCGGATGACACTGGTTGCATTTCTGACTTCTCTGTCTTTTTCCGCATCATCCGGAAACTCGACATGCTGCAGAGCCCAGAAATACCAGTTGGATAATTCCCGGTAGAACTGCTTGCTCAGCAGGGAAACATTGAAAACTTCCTGCCAGTAGTCATACAGCCCGTCAAAAGTGGTGACCGCCTTTTTACCGGTGGGGGTGATGGCCAGATTTTCCAAGATCTTCAAATGGCCGGTATGGGTCTGTATGGTATCAATATCTTTTAGCAGGGAAACCTTGCCGGCCTTTTCGCCTTCGCGCCATTTTTGTTTGTAGGGAATTCTTTCGCAGTTTGAAAAGGAAATATAGCGGCCATACTTGAACACGATGACAACCGGGGTATAATGATATTCCCGGTTAAAAGCTCTTGTGATTTCCGCCAGCTGGCCGCGGGTCGGAAGCTTTCCGCCTTGCCGGTCAAGGGTGACGCCGAATATCAGGAGCCCGTCGTAGTCCCTTTTTTTCAGTTGGTTATTATCAATTATTGAGGGTTCATTGTTAAACGCCCCGTCGTCCACCATTCCTAAAAAATAAACCTGATTAATAAGCTGGTGGGCAGGATTGTTTGGCTTATAGGTATTTGAAATGATTTCTTTGGCAGGAGACGGCTGTTCAGTAAGATAATGGATGGGGATGTTCAGATCTTCAAAGAACTTCTTTACAGAAAGATAAAAATCGAGATCATCGAAATATTGCAGATTCATCTTCCCCCCGGACGCTAACCAACCAAAAACCAAACGATTAAATCAAAATTATCACTCTGGAATTTATCTTCAATTTTTATATTATCCTTAAGTCTTTTTACAGCGGAAGTATCACCGCTTTTTAATTTGCTCAGCACGTCTTGGGCGGATTTGCCCATTTGCGTTTTAGAGTTTCCATTTTCGTCTCTGACTTCTTCAACCACCTGGTTTTTTAACCACGATTTTATGGAATACGCCAGAGACTTAATAGCCTCTTCTTCGCCCCTGTCAACTTCCTGCGGCACAAAACGATTTTTGTTCTTGTGTTTGGAAAGGGCATCAAGCGCTTCTTTCTGGTTCAGCAAAACGCTGTTTCCATCCTTATCAGTATAAATCAAATCGTGGGAGCTGTATGAAAATTCCTTTACGCCGGAAGGTCTGGCTGGGTATCCAAGCAAGGCAATGATGCCATCTTTGGGACAGATTTCAGTTTCCTTCTTAAAACCTGTGTACACACCTTTCGGCATCTTGTCATATTTATCTCTTGCAAGATTCAACTCAGCATTCAAATCCTGTCTGAAGGATTCCAGCGAAAGATCTTCAAAGCCCAGACCCTGATCGCTTACTTCAATATCATCCCAGGATGTTTGCATCTGCTTTAACATCCTGGCCTTTTGGGACTGCTCCAGATTGTCATCTTCGATACGTTCCTTTAAGTTGGCCGTAAAATGCTTGTCTATTTCCGAGCCTGCCAGTTTCATAACCGTCATGCGGTTTTCAATTCGGTCCTGCAGGTTCAAGTAGCTGTTAATATTATCCGAAGGCCAGAAATTCACGCCATATATCGTATCATTAATAGAGCCCAGACGGTCGATTCGGCCCATTCTCTGAATAACTCTGACTGGATTCCAGTGGATATCGTAGTTTATAACATAGTCACAGTCTTGCAGGTTTTGTCCTTCGCTTAAACAGTCGGTTGCAATCAGTATGTCAATAGGGTTATCTATCTGTTCTTTTATGTGCGGATAAGTCTGGCAAACCCATTCTTTCCATTTTTTATACCTTTCAAAAGAAGACAAATTATCAGGCGCTTTAAAGGCTTTCCATTCCTTTTCCATATAAAGCTTGGTATACGGCGCAAAGCGTTCCAGGATAGGTTCGAATTTTGAACTGCTGTGGTCCGCATCTGTTTTTGATTCATCACCGCTAACCACGGCTATTCCTTCGAACCCTCTTGCCTTCAACTGATCAAACAAATAAAAGGCCGTATCTTTAAAAACCGTAAAAATGACGACTTTCTGGTTATTGCTATTGTTTCCGCTTTTTCGCTTTGCTTTTATTTTTGAGATCAGCGCTTCCAGCTTATCATCTTTACTCTTATGGTTGTTCTTCTCCCTAAGCTCTCTGTTTATTGCTTCTTTAAAGCGGTAAAGGTTAGAGCGCAGGCTGTCCAGGCTGGCAATATCTTTTTTAAGATCCTGTTTGTATGCCTCAAGATTGCCGGCGCTGTCTATTTCGGATAGTTTTACCTTGCGCTTTTTCCCCAAAGTGAACTCGTCTAAATCCGTTTCCTCATCGATTTCCAAAAGTTCAGTTTGAGAGCTGTCATCGAAGATGTCATCTGCTTTAGCTTGCTGATAGTTATTAATTCTGCTTAAAGCGTTTTCGTGATGTGCTGTTACTTTTTCAACCGTTGACAAAAAAGAAAACCAGGATGACTCAAGCCGTTTAACCATAAGGATATACATCATCTTTACCAGGAAACGATCCCTTTGTTTTTCATCCCTCAATAGATCAACATCTTCTTCCTGCTCAACATAGAATGACGGCTGGTAACCGGATAGCATGGGGGGAAAATTGTCAAACATTTCCTCGAATGTATCAAAATGTCCGATCTGTTTTGGTGTTACAAAAATATTGTCAGGCTTTGTACGTTCAGGAAATGTCAGATGATCCGCCTGCCCTTCGATCATCTTCCTGGTTCTGGCAACCGTTAGGGAATCCGTCAGTTTAAAGAAATTAGTAGGTAACTTTTTAATAAAGTCACCGATGGTTCTTTTGTCTTCATTTCGCCATTCGTTAAATGCTTTTTTAGCGCTCCGAAAAGTATAATCGATGTTACGGATTCCGAGCGTCTCATAAAATCCTTTGGGATTATCTTTAACCATCAGCTTGAACTGGTTTCTGATATCCATCAGGGAATTATTAATCGGGGTCGCGGAAAGCATTAACACCTTAATGTTTTCATTTTTTTTCAATAAGGTGTTTACCAGATAATTATATCGATTTGATTTGGCGTTTCTCAAATTATGGCTCTCGTCAATAACCAACAATTTCGGCCGGTCACTCTGAAAATATTCCTTGATTTTCAGCGCATCCTGATGACGTTCCAGACGGTCGTCCTGCAAATCCGTGTGAAAACGGATGGTATAGTTGAACTGATCGTCTTCGAAGCGGGAGTCTTGTTTGACGAGGAACTTTCTCCAGTTTTGTTCCAGCTTTTTTGGGCACAGTAAAATGATCTCCGCGCCTTCCAACTGAAAAAATTTCATTACCGCCAGTGCGCTCCAGGTTTTACCCAGTCCAACGGCATCCGCTATAATTGCTCCATTATATTTTTGAAGCATTTTAATTAAACTTAGAACACCTTTTTGCTGAAATTCATACAGGGTGTTGTAAACAACCGTGTTTTCAAGCCGGCCGATTTGCCGATTAAAATTAGGGTCTTCTTTATCAGAAACAATTTGTTCGCCGAAAAGTTCAAAAAGTACCTTGTAGTATAGTTCTCGCGGTGTGTACTGAACAAATATGGTTTCAATCTCTTTGATCAAATATTGTTTGAAATCTATTTTTTTTCCGTCAACGGTTTTTTTGTCGTGGGCTTGAGCGCTGGGCCACAAATTCTCGAACCATTCCTTTATTTCATTATAATCAGAATGCGTCCCCTGGCCTATTATGTTTAATTCAACATTATTTGTTTTTTTAAGTCCAACTCCAGCTTCAGTCAGATTTGAGCTGCCCATAATATAATAATGTTCGGGCGCTTCTTTGGATGCGCTTTCAAAAATATAGGCTTTGGCATGACAGAAATTTGGTTCAAGCGTTTTAACCTTGACCTTTTCCTGCTTTAAAAAAGATACAGCTTCTTTGGCAAGTGAGCTTAGTTTTAATGCAGCTTCGACGGTTATATTATCGTTTAATAGATCTATGGTGCGGATTTTAATGTTTTCAGTATGGACGATATCGCCGAGCACAAACCTAAACTCATTTACCTTCTCATTAATCTTGGCTGATATGTAGGCAAGCGCTCCAATAGTAAAATATCCGGTTACCAGACTTAATTTTCCCTCTTTTGTATATTTTGCAATCCACTCATGAACTTTCAGGTTTTTATTTTTATTATCTAAAATCATCTTTTTCTCACGTAGAAGTTCTTCATTTCAATTGATAGGGATAATGCCGGTGTAACCCTTGGTAAGAGCATGTTCAACCCCGTCATATTGATTGACCCCTGCCGGAATGTTGTATTCACTCGTTATCAGGTTCTTTTATCATACACGGAGTAATTCTTCAACAAAGTCAAGACTGAGTACATAATACAAGTAGAAATGGGAGTAACAGGCCACCCATTAAAGGGAGGCCTTAAACACCCTTTTGCTACCATTGCACCCGCGATCCTTTGGGCGTCTTCTTTCGTCTCGGTTGTTGTGGTTAACTGGATATACTCTGTCATAGTGAAGCTCCCATTTTTATTAGACAGGATTTGATGGTTCCGTTACAGGATAAAAAAATAACATTCCCTATTGGCAAAATATGTACCATAATTAACTAAAAGAGTATATCCTAAGTTGAGCGATTTTTGACTCGATCTGCACCAATCTCTTGCGCATCAAGGGCTTGCGAAAATCCTCGACATATCCACGGGTATGCCTGCGGTTTTCGCAAACCTTGCTACATCAAGATATTGGCACATCTCTTCCTCAAAAATCGCTCAACTTAGGATAAAGAGATTTTTCAGCAGAGTAAAGAATCTTGAAGCCATATAATTATAAACAGAATAGCCGGCGATCCAAGCCTCCACATAGACGTCGGAGAACTCCAATGACCGTAAGTCCCGGGCTCAGACCAAACGCGGACAGCCGGCTGAAGAGTATCTTCGCAAAGATCGGGGTACCCGAAAAAAAGCCGTTTAAGCCGGATCGTTTTCAACTTGAAGCCCTTGCCGCCATACAGGAGACTGATTGTTTGGTCACCGCACCGACCGGTTCAGGCAAGACATGGATTGCAGAGGAGGCGATAGCGCCGCTTCATGCACAGGGTAAGAGGGTGTGGTATGCTTCTCCGCTGAAGGCCCTTACAAATTCCAAATATACGGAATTCAAAGCCCGCTTTGGCGCGGAGAATGTTGGAATACTGACAGGTGACAGGAAGGAGAACGCGGATGCTCCTGTTATTGTAGGAACCACGGAGATATTGCGGAACCATCTCTACGATGTAATGCGTGAAGGTGTAGATTTCCCGGCGGATCTGATAGTGCTTGACGAGGCCCATTTTTTAGGGGACCCGGATCGAGGCGTGGTCTGGGAAGAGGTTATCATTTATCTCCCCCGGCGACTCAACCTGTTGATGCTCTCTGCTACCATAGCGAATGCGGGTCAGATCGCTGACTGGCTGGAATCGATACGACATAGAGACTGTATCGTAGTTGATGAAGAGAAAAGGCCGGTCCCCCTCTATCCTCTGTTGCTCCATCCCTCTGGTGAACTTTTACCCCTTACCGGACGAAAGGGGATCGCCAGAAAAGTTGAAAGATATCTGAACAGCGAAAATCCTCCACTTCTTGCTCCCCCTCACATGCTGCCGCCATTCGGTGATATAATACGTGTACTGAGAAAATATCATCTGCTTCCCGCCATTTTTTTCCTGAAGTCAAGGGCAGACTGTAATGCCGCGTTGGATCTTTGCGGGTATGCCGGAAGTTCCCCCGATCTGGACGCACGGTTGGAGCACAGAACAGAGGAGCTTTTAGCTAAATATCCGTACCTAAGAAACCACAAACAGCTTTCATATATCAGGAAGGCGAGGGTGGCGGCGCATCACGCCGGACAGCTCCCGGGATGGAAACTTTTTACGGAAAAGCTTATGACCGAAGGCCTTCTTGACGCGGTATTCGCGACTTCTACTGTGGCGGCAGGGGTCAATTTCCCGGCCCGTACTGTAGTATTTTTCAATTCAGACCGGTTCAACGGCCACGAATTTGTACCCTTGGATGCTACCGAGTTTCACCAGATGACCGGCCGTGCCGGCCGAAGGGGGATGGACAATATCGGTTTCGCGTTGGCCGTGCCGGGTAAGTTTATGGATGTCCGGCTGGTAAACAAGCTCCTTGGAGCTCCTCCGGAGCCTATTTTCAGCCGGATTACCGTTAATTTTTCCATGGTCCTAAATCTTCTCTTGTCACATACCCCCGAGGAGGTGAAGGATGTTTTTGAGAAGTCTTTTGCCACATATCTGAACATCGAAAGACAGCAGAAAGGGATTGAGAAGCGATTTCATGAGGCGCTTGAAGCGCTTGCTGATTTTTTGCCGGAAAGAATGTGTGACAGCCCGTCAACAGGAATCGATTTGATCATAAAAAGAAGGATGTTACACACGGAGTCGCGGGGCCTGAATAGACAAGTTAGACATATGAGTGCCCGGCTTAGCAAGGAAGGCGCTCTTGTGCCGGGAAGATTATTTCTGGATAAGAAAA
The DNA here is from genome assembly GCA_043818915.1 of Pseudomonadota bacterium. Taxonomy (GTDB): domain Bacteria; phylum Desulfobacterota; class Desulfobacteria; order Desulfobacterales. The sequence continues at coordinate 12,118 of JBDRFJ010000111.1, forward strand.
AGCGCTTGTACTGTGTAATCAGATTGCCGGCAAAGAAAGAGGAGGGATACTTGTGCTGCCTCATGAGGAGCGGTTCCCATCGCAGACGGCCAAAGTTGAGGAAAATTGTACTGGAAAAAGTCGGGAGGATCTTTGATAAGATTCTGCCGTTGCCTGAATCCCGAGATCCCTATGAACTGTGTAGTCGTATTGCTTTTGAGTACGGTAATGGGGAAGAATCTCATTTATTGCGAAATTTCCAATTGGGGGATAAAGAGTTTGTAAACCTTAAGCCATTGATCGATCGCGTTCGCTATCTTGAAGACGAGTTGGCCAAGATGGTTTGTAACCAATGCGCGCATTATAAACTGTGCCATAAAAAAGGCAAGAGCCATATAACGAAGCTGATTGATAATGTTCTCTACATGTCTGATTCCATAAACGCCGTGCGCGTGAGATTGTGGAACGATTTCCAAAGACATCTTGAGTTTTTGAAAGAAGAAGGATTCGTTGGCGGCAACGACCAGCTTACCGAAGATGGCATGTGGACCTCACAGTTGAGGTTGGACCAGCCATTGATGATAGCCGAAGGTCTGAGGCTTGGGGTTTTATCGGCAACAGATCCGGCATTTTTGGCCGCATTGGTGGCCCCTTTTGTCTATGATAGGGAGATAGAAACATGCGTCGATCGAGCCATTGTCCCGAATAGCGTGTTCCGGGCTTTTGATAAGATGGTTGAGGCGCTTACACCTCTGGCAGAACGGAAAAAAGTGCGGGGTTTTGCGGTAAGACCTATCCCTTTCTGGGCAGCGGCTGCTATATACTCATGGGCAAGCGGGATGCCGTGGGAAAAGGTGTCGGAGCTTTTTGGAGTAACTGATGGAGACCTTGCCATGCTGGTATTCCGGACAGCAGACAATTTACGGCAGATAGCGTCCTTAAAAAATGTGTATCCGGAAATTAGCCGCACAGCCCGTGAGGCGGTTGTTATAATTTTGAGAGAGCCGGTGCTGGTAGATTGACTCGATAGAATAGAAAATTCCATTTTGGACGCAGACCTGCCCGCCATCGCGAGCGCTCAGGCGAGTCGGGCGGGGAAACACAGATTGTCAGGATATTAAATATGAAGTTGCGAGTTACGGGTTGCGAGTTTAATTGGAAGCCTTTTGATATTTGTAGGGATCGCGTTTCAAGTCGATATATTTTGACACTACGAATTTTTTAAAAAAGTCAGACCTTGACATATAAGGGAGGACACTTTCTTCAAAGATAGTTAACAGATCCTGAAAGACTTCGTCCTTGACCTTTTTGTCAATAAATATTCGTTCTCTCTTATACTCGTACCGAATGGATGCCCCAAATACCTTTTGGGTTTCTTCAAATGCGGCCTCATCGTCTTTTACAATGTCGAAGTACTCCCTTTTTACAGGTATATCACCTGAAACTTCAAAGCGGACGAACCACCGATCACCCGCTACGACACGAGATACATCCCATACATCAAGTATTATCCCGTCTGACAATTCTATTTTCTTCAGATGCTTTTTGGGCATGCAACTTCCTCTATATGTGATCAATTATAACGTTGCCACAATGAAATGATTCTAAGAATAAATTCTTATAAGGAATAACCGGGGTTAAGTCAAATACTTATTTGGGGCAAAAAGAATAGAATTTTCATTTATCATTGAAGATGTATCGTTTGTCAGCTATATTACCTTAATGACAGATGACAGATGACAGATGACAGATGACAGATGACAGATGACAGATGACAGATGACAGATGACAGATGACAGATGACAGATGACAGATGACAGATGACAGATGACAGATGACAGATGACAGATGGAGGGGGTTATGCCGATTTTTGAATTCGAATGTGAAGTATGTGGACATATTACTGAGGAGTTGGTTTTTGGAGATGGCACAGAAGTAGTTTGTGAGGCTTGTGGTAGTACTAGTATGAATAAGGTGATGTCTACCTCTTCCAGCCTTACAGGTTCCCAGAAAAGCAGTATACCTGGTCCCGGTGATACAGCATGCTGCGGCGGAACTCCGGGGCAGTCCGGATGTATCCCCGGAAGCTGTTGCGGTAAGGCTGGAGTGTAGCCGTGAACGGCTACGCCGGGACCATATAGGCCAAGATATGAATTTATTGAATGTTACAGAATTAAGCACCTCATTTTATACGGATCGAGGTGTTGTTCGCGCTGTGGATGGGGTTAGTTTCTCTGTAGAGTCCGGAAAGACGATCGGGATCGTGGGAGAATCAGGATGCGGGAAGAGTGTCACAGCGCTTTCTATTATGCGTCTTTTACCACAGCCGGCCGGAAGGATCATATCAGGCACAATGCTGTTTGATGGTACGGACCTTTTGACATTGAGCGAAAGAGAAATGCAAGACATTAGGGGAAATGCGATCAGCATGATTTTCCAAGATCCCATGACATCCCTGAATCCGGTTTTTACTGTGGGCGACCAGATCGCCGAGGTGATTCTCCTTCACAGGGAGTTAACCCGAAAAGAAGCCCTGGAGATTTCCGAGGCAATGTTGCAGCAGGTGGGGATTCCGGATCCCCGCCGACGAATTAGGGAATATCCTCATCAGCTCAGCGGGGGTATGCGCCAGCGGGTAATGATTGCCATGGCCCTTTCGTGTGAGCCGCGATTGATTATAGCGGACGAGCCCACCACAGCGCTTGACGTAACCATACAGGCCCAGATATTGGCTCTTTTAAGGTCCCTTCAGGAACAACATCGAATGTCGGTTATAATGATCACCCACAATCTTGGAGTAGTGGCCGAGATTGCGGATAATGTACTCGTTATGTATGCCGGCCAGGTGATGGAAGCAAATACAATAAAGGGGCTTTTTGAGAACCCGTTCCATCCCTATACAAAAGGACTTTTGGCATCGATCCCGATGATGACGCCTGAAAAGAAAAGCCGGCGCCTATTTACAATCCCTGGTAACGTACCAAATCTTATAGCCCTTCCCCCGGGATGTCGTTTCAAGGATCGGTGCCCGGATAGGTTCGAAGCATGTGAAGATTTGCCTGATATGGTTGACCTGGGCGGAGGACATAGGGTGCGGTGTTGGAAGTATCATTAGGATATAGACTTTTAGAAGAAGACTTTGGTTTTTTGGATATGGCATGTGGCTGTGGCCTAAATAAATCCGAAATCCGAAGCGCGAAATTCGAAACAAATCCTAATTTCAAATATCAAATTTTCAAAACCCTATTCAATTTTATGCAGTACCGTATTCCTTGCAAATGAAGAGCGCGATCTTCCAAATCCCGCCCGCCTCGCCTGAGCGAGAGCGATGGCGGGCAGGCATATGTTTCGGATTTTGAATTTTGGTCATTTGAATTTGTTTCGAATTTCGTGCTTCGGATTTCGGATTTTGAGGTTTAGCCTTTACGTTACCTTCAAAAGATTTTCTTAAGAATTATATATGGATATAACAACTGATTCAATCTTAGCCTTAGAAGGGATAAAAAAGTATTATCCTGTAAAAGAAAAAATGTGGACCGGCAAATCGAGTCACCTGAGGGCTGTTGACGGTGTAGATCTGAAGATAAAGAGAGGTACAATTCTTGGACTTGTGGGGGAGTCAGGATGTGGAAAATCGACCCTGAGTCGACTTATACTGCGGCTGGAGGAGCCCACAGCGGGAAGGATTTATTTTGAAGGACAAAATATTCTTGATTATGGGAAGAAAGCTCTACGCCTCCTCCGGCGGTCGATGCAGATTATATTCCAAGACCCTTATTCTTCCCTGAACCCGAGGAAGACGGCGGCCGCCATTATAGAAGAGTCGTTGATTATTCACAAAGTTGGTGACAAGACGACTCGCCATAACGAGGTGCATCGTTTGATGAAGGAAATAGGGCTGTTGCCGGAACATGGAGATCGCTATCCGCATGAATTTAGCGGGGGACAACGCCAGCGGATTGGAATCGCCAGAGCGCTTGCCCTCCGGCCCAAATTTATCATAGCTGACGAACCTATATCAGCATTGGATGTTTCAATACAGGCACAAATTATCAATCTTTTAGTGGAGCTTAAGGAGAAGTTTAATCTGACCTACCTGTTTATTGCCCATGATCTGGCTATGATACAGCATATAAGCGATCGGATTGCAGTAATGTATTTGGGTAAGATTGTAGAGGTGATGGAAAAGAGAAGTTTTGCGCAACAGCTGTTACATCCATATACTGAGGCGCTTATTGCCGCGAGTCCTATTCCTGATCCCCGCCGGGCCAAGATTCGTAATATCCTCAAAGGAGATATCCCGAGCCCAATTACGCCACCTTCGGGATGTGTCTTTCACACGCGCTGTCCATATAAGAAATCTGTTTGCCTGGAAGATCCTCCTCCTTTAAAGATGGTTGAGGTTGGACACCAAATAGCATGTCATTTCCGATAAAATAGATTTATGCTCGTCCGACGCTCTTCAAGGCAGTTTTAAAGACGCCGTAGAATTCCTGGTGGTCGACCAGAGATTTTTTTAGGATTATCTCTAACTGATTTAAGTCAGTTGGATTGATTACCATATTAACACTATTGGCAAAGGCGGTCATCTCGTCAATGGTGCGAAAGTCATTTCCAACAAGCACAACAAAGATATTCCGTCGAGTTGCCATGGTGAGGGAATTGAGATAACGGAGTACATGGTTGTTTTTCGGGTCGCTCTTTTCAAATGATTCGTTCAAGACGATAAGATCGTAAACATGTAATCTCATTTTTGTTAGGGCGTCTCGTTGCGATGTGACTTCCGTAATATGATACTTCATTCTTTTCAATGTGGAACTAATCTTATCCCTTGTCGCGGCATCATCTTCGCAGACAAGAGCAGTTTGTACACCTTTTCCCAGAAAATCGAATGGCTTGTCGTCAACATTATATTCGTTGGAAGACACCTCGGTTGCCGAGGCATTTGACGACGAGCTTGGCATAGCTTCGGATGATTTGTCCGGTGCGGGATTAACAATGATTTTATTCTTGCACTTAGGGCACGTTAGCTTTGCCGTTTGGCCTGTCGGTAGTTTGTCCTCCGGTATTTTCAATTTGCTATGGCAGTGTTCACATGTTATATCCATACTCTGATCTCCTCTAAAAATCTCTTCCTTTCCCATAACCGGCGTCGATTTCAAGTTCGTCTATGTCGGTCGTTTTTTCACCGCGTACATTCTTTATGTTATCGATTGCGCGTCCTGCGGCAGCCTTGTGGGAGGCATAAGCCAAAGCGGTCTCCTCGGTTATAAGTTGTTTTTTATACAGGACATTTACAATGTAATTATCAAATGTTGACCATCCAAACGCCTGTCCGGCCTCTATGATTTCGTAAAAAGTTTTCCCTTCGGATTCGCCGTGGAGAATAGCATCTTTTGTGCGGAGGTTGTTTCCCATAATCTCAAAGGCGGCCGCCCTTCCACCTCCTTCTTTGGGGAGTAACCGCTGGCCCACAATCCATTTCATGGCTTCGGCAAGGCGGGTCCGGATCTGTTTTTCTTCATCAATGTTGAACATACCAAGGACACGGTTGATAGTCTGGCCCGCATCTGTGGTATGGAGGGTTGACAGAACCAAATGGCCTGTTTCTGAGGCGCTGAGGGCGATTTCTACCGACTCCCGGTCTCGCATTTCCCCCACAAGAATTACCTTGGGCGCCTGGCGAAGGGCAGCTCTAAGGCCGTTGGCATAGGTGTCAAAGTCGGTTCCCAGTTCTCGCTGGTTAAAGGTGGCCTTTTTGTGTGGGTGCTGGTATTCCACGGGGTCTTCCAGCGTTATGATATGTACGTTTCTTGATTCATTGATTTCATTCAAAATTGTCGCAAGCGACGTTGTTTTTCCGCTTCCGGTTGCGCCGGTTATGATAATAATCCCGTTTTTTTCCTTGGCCATTTCGCTAAAAGCGGATGGGAGGGCGAGTTCGACACGAGTCGGGATTTTAGCCTCAAGCTTCCGCATGACCACGGAATATTGGTTCCTCTGGGAAAAGATATTGACACGGAAGCGGGCCTTGCCCGGCAATTGATAGGAGAGATCGCACGATCCTTCTCTAAGGAGTATTTCAGAAAGTCGCCGGTCGTTGCCAATGAGATTGAGGGCAAATGTCTCTGTTTGAAAAGGGGTGAGTGAATCTAAAGGCGGGTTGAGTTTTACAGGGCGCAGCTCGCCCGCGGTTTCCACCTGAAATGGCTTCCCAACCGTAATATTAAGATCAGAGACATTGTCTGAGCTATCTAACATCTTTGACAGAATATGGTTTATTTCCTGATTTCGCATGGCGCCTCCTGTTAGACTTCGGTGAAATCTGTGGGCGGATTTTTCAAGAATGGCCGGAACTTGGCCTTGTCAGTTGCCTTGTTGTAGGCATCATCGCCGCTGATCCAACCTTTCTCGTATAGTTCCATTATGGCATCGTCTAATAGTTGCATGCCGTATTTTTTCCCTGTTTGTACACTCGAGGGGATTTGGTACGTCTTGGACTCCCGGATAAGATTGCGTACCGCCGGCGTAGCTATCAGTATTTCCGGCGCGCAACACCGTCCTTTTTTATCAATTCGTTTAAAAAGGGTCTGTGCAATCACTGCCCTTACCCCGTCAGCTAACGTGGAGCGAATTTGGGGTTGTTCACTGGATGGGAAGACCTCAATTATACGGTCTACTGTTTTGTGAGCGCTGCTGGTGTGGAGAGTGCTGAAGACGAGGTGACCGGTGGCTGCTGCTTCAATAGCAAGCGAGATCGTTTCCAGGTCGCGCATTTCACCGACCAATATAATATCAGGGTCCTCACGGAGTGCGCCTCTAAGGGCCGCGGTAAAAGACTTGGTGTGTGTGCCGAGCTCACGATGATTGACAATACAGCTTTTGCTCTCGTGGACAAATTCGATGGGGTCTTCAATGGTGATAATATGGTCTTTGCGGGTACGATTCGCCTCGTCGACGATTGCAGCCAGGGTGGTCGATTTACCACTTCCTGTCGGACCCGTGACAAGTACCAGACCCCTGGGCAGTGACGCAAGTTTTGTTACAACAGCGGGGAGTCCCAACTGGTCTGCGGTAAGAATTTCGCTTGGGATTTCCCTGAAGACTGCTGCAATACCATATTTTTGCTGGAAAAAATTTGACCTGTAACGAGCGAGCCCCGGTATTTCATACCCAAAGTCAACGTCACCTGTCTCTTCGAAAATCTTTACCTTATCCTCCGGCGCAATTTCATAAAGCATTGTTTGTAATTCATCATTTTCCAGGACCTTGTACTTGACCCGTTCCATCTCTCCATCAACCCTGAGTATTGGTTGGGAACCGGAGACAAGATGGAGGTCTGATGCCTTTTGCTCATGCATCAATTTGAAAAATGCATCAATTTTAGCCATATACTACCTCCTCGTTAAAATACAATTCGAGACATTTGAAAAATTGCCATTTTTCCGTGATGCGGCGTCAGGCTGCAAATTTTAATCCTCAAAATACCCGATGTATTCCTCCGGTTAAAATTTTAGCCTTCCTTGCCTGACGAAAAAATGTCGCGTTTTTCAAAGGTCTCGATTCTACTTTTTATTCGGAATAAATAATAAAATCTTAAATAAAATAGGGTGAGATTGTCTGCTTATCTGTTTTTTATCTGATTAATGATCTGGGAGGAGGATATCCCTTCAGTGATGGGCACTATCTCAACGCGCCCGCCGAGCTGTTCAACGATTTCATGGCCTAGTACTGTTTCGTTGGTATAGTTGCTCCCTTTGGTGAGGATATCCGGACGGAGGGTTGCCAGGAGGTCAAACAGTTTATCCGAGGAGAAAACAGTTACATAGTCAACGCTGTCCAAGGCGCTGATGATCTGCACTCGTTCTCTTTCACCGAGAATCGGTCGTCCCTGCCCTTTAAGGCTGCGAACAGACTCGTCCGTATCTAAGGCCACAATTAAGACATCACCCATATCTTTTGCCTTTGCAAGGAATCGTATATGGCCTGCATGAAGGAGATCAAAACATCCGTTGGTCAAAACTATTGTCTTCCCGTCGGCTTTGAGTTTGTTTGCAAGATGGGTCAATGTAGCAAAACCTTTCAGCTTTGAGATCGGGCGTTTTTCCGAGGTATTTAATGCTTCCTGGAACTCCTCTTTTTCGATCGGTGCGGTTCCTACCTTTCCGACCACTATGCCGGCGGCAATATTGGCCAATGTCGCTCCTTCCGCCAAGGAAAGCCCCGAGGCTACAGCCATACCCAACACGGCAAGTACGGTATCCCCGGCCCCGGAGACATCAAACACTTGTCGGGCTTTTGCTGGAATCATGTATGGCTGGTTTTTTCCCTCTAAAAGGACCATGCCGTTCTTGCCGCAGGTAATCAGTACATTATCGACAGGAATATTCGCGAGAAGTTTCTCGCCTGCCGCTATGATGGAGTCGGTATCCTTGATTTCGATCCCGGCTGCAAGCGATGCCTCTTTCTTGTTCGGGGTAATTATGGAGGCTCCCGAGTATTTACGGAAGTCCAGACCCTTGGGATCAACAAGGACCGGCTTGTTGTAAGAGTTGGCTATATCGATCAGGCGCTTCAGGAGGTCCGGCGAAAGGAGGCCCTTTCCATAATCAGAAAGGAGTATTGCATGGTATTCGGAAATATGTTCCTCTAAAAAGTTACAAAGATGTGATACCGTCTTCTCCGTAATCGGCCTCGTAGTTTCTCGATCTATCCGCAGGACCTGCTGGTTGGCTGCAATGATCCGCGTCTTTTTAGTCGTGGGGCGGTTTGGATCACGGATGAGCCCTGATACATCGACTTTCATGTCGGCAAGGTTTTTCAGGAGAATATCAGCATTCGTCCCTGTTCCTATGACACTGGCCACCGATACCCGGCCACCGAGGGATGCAAGGTTGTTTATCACATTTCCTGCTCCGCCAAGAGTGTAGGTGGCTCTTTCTGTGGAAACCACCGGCACCGGAGCCTCCGGAGAGATTCGGTCTATGGTTCCCCACAAATATTCATCGAGCATAAGATCGCCGATAACAATTATTCTATTCCGTTCAAATATTGATATGTCGAAATTCATATCCAGTGTGCGCTAATTTAGGGAAATTTTGTACTGTATAGTACCTGAACTAAAACCCTCAATTTTTACTTTTGAAATTCGAAATCCGAAACACAAAATCCGAAACAAATTCTAAATTTGAATGTTCAAATGCTCTAAACGACACAAATACGGAAGCTTTTGTTTTGAACATTGGGAAATTTGACCTGCCCGCTCGTGCCTTGCAATGGCAGGCGAGTATTCGAAATTGTTTCGAGTTTCGAATTTCGATATTCGAATTTTTGCCTGAATGGGACTTTCCATTCATGCACTATATAACAAATACATTATGCTATGCCAAGAACAAATGAGTATCGAGTTCATCACTCACTACGCGATACGCGATACTCACTACTTTTTTCTTGTCGTTGCAAGACATGAGTAAGTCGTACATTACTACATTGAGTGCATTTAAGACACCGTATACAATCCAGGTGATTCGGATCTTCGTACACCTTTAGATCCATCGGACAGACCTGTTCGCATAAATTGCATTGGTTGCAGTCATCGCCCACTTCCAGAGTTATAATGCTGTGCTTGTTGAACAAGGAGTAAATAGCGCCAAGGGGACATACCATACGACAGAAAGGGCGTTTAATAACAACAAAAAGGATAAGGAACAAGACAAACAGGGAAATCTTTATCCAAAACCAGACACCAAAAGTTGTATAAGCAAGGATGGGCTCGTTGGCAGGAGGATTTGTCGGGTTCCAGGCTATCCATGGAATAGTCCCTTCAAGAGCCCCCTGTGGACAGATATACGAAAACAAGTTTTCACCTGTTAGAAATGGAAGTAAAAAAACAAAAATGACTAAAAAACCATACTTAAAATAGGAAAAAAAGCGCGGCATCCGGAACTTTTTAGATTTTATTTTATATAGCAGATCCTGAAACCATCCAAAAGGGCAGAGCCATCCACAGATAATTCTTCCCCCTATAAGTCCGAATATCCCAAGATAACCTATGAGGAAGAAAGGCAGCTCCCTGGAGGCGGCAAAATTTTGAAGCGATCCGATGGGACATGAACAGAACGTAGTGGGACATGCGAAACAGTTTAACCCCGGAACGCATACCCCTTTCAGAGGTCCTTGATAGATAGCGCCTGTTTTGAATACATTAAAGTAGGTGTTTGGAAGAAGAGTCCCCAAAAAAGCCTGAGACAAGGTTCTCCAGCGGGGGAGGGCAGATTTGGTCCATTTATTCTTGTCATTTATCATTTATCATCTATTGTCTGACAAATTTTTCTTCCCATCTCCAGAGCTTCCTGCAATGCGCTTGGATGATGCTTGATATCTCCTTTGCCCTCAATACCTCTAAAGAATAGTCCTTCGCAATACTTGGCATTTATAGCGTCAAAAAAATATTTTATAGTAAGCGTTGCCCCTTCAAAGAGCTGTTTCCCCTTTGTGGCGCCCAGGGAAAGGAAATATCCGCATCGCATCTTTTCCGTCAGGGGCTTTTGATGAAGAAGATACTTACGTGCCCAGAGCGCTTGGCTTCTATCTATGAAGGCTTTTGTGACGGCAGTGACTGAATAAAAAAAGATCGGCGACGCAATTACAATCGCATCGTCTGTAAGGAGCTTGGGATAGATATCTCGCATATCGTCTTCAATGGCACATTCCCCTGTAGTTGAGCAAGACCCGCATTCAATGCATGGTGAAATATTATAGTCACACAGGACAAGCTTTTCTACCTCTCCTCCTTGTTTTTTTGCACCGTCAATCAGGGAATCAAGTAATATTTCCGTATTACCTTGCCTTCTTGGGCTTCCAAGGATTGCCAAAACTCTCATTTTTCCCACTCCCTGTTTTTTGGAGGGTTCAGGTGTTCTAAAAGCTTGGATAAGAGTGAGTTGTAACTCTTATGACACCTTTTCTATCATACGAAATGTGAAATTTCAAATAGCAATAGTGTCAGTTGTCCGTTATTTAAATCAATAGGAGGTTGTCCGAGAATTATGTCCGTAACGAAAAAGAGTGAGAACGAGACAAAATTTTCGCAAATTTGGGCCGTTTCTCACTCTTTTGCAGTAGGATCAGAATTCTCGGACAGCCTCCTATGGGGATATGAGGGGAGGCAATTAGATTGGTCGGATCATTCTTCGAAAACGCGCATGACGTTGTCGGCTTCCTGGAATATAAACTCCTGGATGTGATTTATCAGATTTTTCATTGTTTCGTAGTCGATGTCGAAACCACTTTTGATGATGAAATCGAACGCTTTTGAATTCACAAAGTTATGAAGGTCGATCTGGTTTTCGTTTGGATGGCATGGATACCCTGACAGTTTTGTTAAAATATTTGCAAGATATATAATGATAGAGCTCATTTCATAATTTTTGTCGTACCATGGCGCATGGTGATACAAGACTTCCATGATAACCTTGTTAGGGAATTGCCACTGTTTAAGGAGTTTTGCCGCAACCTGATAGTGGGTTGTCCCGAGAATCAATTTTTCGGCTTTGCTAAAGGGAATATCGCCGGTGCCGACAAGTTCGATAATTTGCAAGAATTCTTCGTGAAAGTATTGATCAATAATAACCTTGCCCATATCGTGGATAAGGCCTGCAAGAAAGAGGGTTTCGTCATTTCGAACACGGAAACGTCTCCCCAATAGTTTGGCAACCTGGCTGCATATGATAGAATGTTTCCAGAACTGTGTGCGGTCAAAGGTGTCGTCGCCGTTGTGGGAAAAGAAATTGTGGACGGAAAAACCTAATACAATAGATTTTACTTCTTTAGTACCCAATACAACTAACGCGTGTTCAAGAGAGCTTACCTTACTCAAAAGCCCGTAAAAAGCCGAATTTGCAACTTTTAATAGTTTAACGGCTAATGCCTGGTCTTTTTCGACAAGTCCTACAAGCTTTTTAAAAGAGGTATCTTCATCCCCGATGATTCCCATGATTTTGTTGGCAATAATCGGAATGGTAGGGATCTGTTCGATGGTTTTTATTAACTGGTCCGTATTGGTCTTGTCCTTATTCATCGTTTTTTGCATCTATATTTATGCCATGTTGTTTCTGATAGGCGTCAAAGTCTAAGATTATTGCATTAGTATGTAGTGTTCTTTGTCTATTATCAGCTGATTTGTTCATACCAAGTCCATTACCACCCCCGTCCTCAATAGCTTTTCTCATAAGTTGAAGCTCTTGAGAAACGGATTCTATACTGTCAATAACTTTGCTCATCAAGAGATAAACACCCTGTTCCATACCTGACGTACTTTTATGCTCGGCAGGACCGGATGTTACAGCGGTTGGTTTTTCTTTGTCAGGGGCTTGCGGCGCAATAGACTCCTCCGGAGCAGCTTGAGGTGGTCCTTGCTGCATGTCTGTATCGGAGGCCCCAAGCGCTGTGTCCGGTTTTTCTTTGTCAGGGGCCTGTTGCGTGACAGACTCCTCCGGAGCAGCTTGAGGTGGTCCTTGCTGCATGTCTTGGTTGGAGGATTCAAGCGCTGTGTCCGGTTCTTCTTTTTTGGATCCGGTTAAGTTCAATGGGCTTTTTAATAGCTGTAGACACCTTGTCCAGAATGATGCCATGCCGGAAGCTTCCAAATCCTTCGGCTTGTTTTCCAATAGATGTTTTGTAATGTTTTTAATGCACTTGGAAGCATTCGATTCAGGATAGAGCAACACCAGCGCCTGTTGTGTTTTGACAGCTTCCACCACTTTTTTATCATGAATAACAATACCGAGCGGCATAACGTCTATAGGAAGATATTTTTTTACTGTCTCTTTGAACTTATTATAGACAAACTTGGCAATTGGGATGCTTTTGCACTGATTCACCAGAATCTTTGCCGTCCCTTTGAACCCGTTTAGGGACAGTATCTTTAATAAGGCATAAGCATCGGTCATCGAGGTGGGTTCAGGTGTTATGATCAGGACTACTTCTGCAGAAGCCAAACAGAAGGATATAACGTTTCTTGAGACACCAGCCGAGGTATCAAAAATCAAAAAATCATATCCGTCGAGTTCAGAAAAAGACCGGATAAGATGGTCCACTTGGTCATCTTCAAGGTTGGCCATCTTTTCTGTGCCTGAACTGCCGGGAATGATATCGATCCCTTTGTAATCTCGTATAATAATATCTTGAAGAGTGCGGCGATTGAGAATTACATCTTCCAGATCGTACTTGGGATTTAGCCCCAAGAGGATGTTGATGTTGGCTAATCCCAGGTCTGCATCAAACAGGCACGTCCGGTGACCTAATGCCGCCAACTGTAGAGCCAGGTTGACGCTGATGTTTGTTTTCCCGACGCCTCCCTTTCCGCTCGTGATAGTAATTGTTCTAGTCATACCGTTTCTTGATAATTAAGAGTCGGGAACAGCTACAATCTCTACAGTCCCTGCGTTGTTTTCAATGTTAAAAGTTACCGTCTTACATTTATAGTGTGAACAGATAGTATAAAAATTTTCGGCAATGAATTCTTTGAACAGAGAACCGTCTACTGTGCTATCGGTCTGGCCTGAGTCGGCCTTGAGACTTTCATATTTTTGTTGTATTAGGTCCATCGTTACTCGTTCTGTCTCAGGGTTGGATATCTGAAAGCTTTTAGGTGATACATCGTCTTTCTTGGGAGGTCCTCCTCCACCCTCCAACAGGCTCTCAACGAGAAAGTCGGCCATGTCCTGCGCCTGCTCCCTTGAGCGAAACTCTTTTATCATATCGTGGGGGATCACCCTGATAATTTCTGATAGCGTTGTATCTTTTATTTTTAATAAACCGTCTTCGAGCATGGTCTTCATACCGCTTTCTATCGCCAACTTTGTGATGCCGTCCACGTCAAGCCCTCTATTCAGGGCCTGGGAAATTTCATTGTTTACGACAAAGACCTCCGAAAGAAGAGTACGTCCTTTATATCCCGTAAAGTTACATGCATCACAACCCTGTCCTTTATAAAAAGTGAGATGGGCCGGATATTTCTTAAAAATCATGCCCCACTCATCTTCGCCGGGGACATATTCTTTAATGCAAGAGGGACAAATTCTCCGCACCAGTCTTTGGGCAAGAACACACATGAGACAGGATGATATTTGACCATGTTCTACATTAAGGTCAATAAGCCTCGGGACAGCGCTTATAGCATCATTGGTATGGATAGTGCTCAGCAGAAGGTGTCCGGTTTGGGCGGCGTCAAAGCCGATCTTTGCTGTTTCCTCATCACGTATCTCGCCCACGAGTATCACATCAGGGTCAAGCCTTAGGAAAGAGCGCAAGAGCCTTGAAAAAGTTAGACCGATCTTGGGGTTTATCTGAGTCTGCATGATACCGGGGAAGCTGTATTCGATGGGGTCTTCCGCGGTTATAATTTTTATGCCTGGGTCGTAAACGTATTGCAGAGCGCCATACAGCGTTGACGACTTCCCGCTGCCTGTTGGGCCGGATACCAGGACCATCCCAGCAGAGCTCTTAAGAAGGGTCCTAAACGGTTCCAGCACGTGAGGGGAATGGTTCAAATTTGCAAGGCCGACATTGGCCTTGCGGGAATCAAGGATTCGAACTGTTACATTTTCTCCTGTAATGCCGCGGCAGGTGGCGACCCGGAAATCAAGATCGAACTTTTTGTCTGCCCCTTTATCATAATAGTTGATACGGAAAACACCGTCTTGTGGGAGGCGTTTCTCTGCAATATCAAGGTTTGACATGACCTTAATACGGGAAATAACAGCGCCGACCTTTTCTTGAATTTTTTCCTTCAACCACCCTATGTTCGTTTCTCGCAGGACACCGTCCATTCGATAACGAAGCTTCACTCCCTTTCGATCCTGCTCAACGTGAATATCGCTTGCATTATTTATAATGCCGTATTTGACGACAAAGTTTACCAACTCTTCAGCTTCAATATCCTGAACTCCATAAACAGTCGTCTCCGAATTATTTCCTTCCATCTCTTCATCAAGACTAAGCTCCATGAAGTCGATATCTTCGTCATCCTCTGCCCCTACCTGTTGATCCGCTGAACCGCTGCGGCCAAGACGCTTGCTGTAGAGTATCTCAAAAAGTTCTTCAAATTTTTTTTGTGTTATGAGTATGCACGATACACGCAAGTGCCCGTACATATTCTTCAGTTCGTACACGATATTCAGAAGATTTGGCTTAAAGAGTGCCAAGGTCAGTCTGCTGCCCTCCAATGAAATCGGCAGAACCAGATTTTTTTCAGCATACTTTTGACTGACAATACCGGACAGGGTTTTTTTTGCTGAGTCGCCGTATACGAAGTCGGTCAGATCCTTAAAGGGGATATTGTACTGTTTAGACAAAGCAAATTGGAGCTGTTCCGGAGTTATAAACTTTTTCTTTACCAGTATCTGACCCATAGAATCTGAGCTGTACGACTGCTCCTGACGGGCGTCATTGAGTTGTTGTTTGTTTATATTGCCGAGCGCTAAAAGAATCTCACCAAGCTCCAGCTGCTTATTATATTTGTTAAGCACGTAGTTAAGATCAACAGGGTTGACGAAGTTTAAATCGCATAAAATTTCACCTAATATGCGGGAGGATTTTTGTATTCTTAGAGCTACTTCAAGGTCCTTCTGGCTGATTATTTTCAGCTTGACTCCCAACTCTCCGAGCTTTGGAGCATTGATCTGTTCCTTGAGCAGCTTTCCAACGTCGTCAGGGTCAAGCAGCCCCTCCTTAATAAGGACATCCCCGATAAGTTGAGCCGGTTTTTTGTTTTTTAAGCAAAATTCCAGTTGCTCTTTCGTAATCAACCCTTTGTCAATCGCTAATGTTCCTATATTCCTTTTGAGGTCGGGATTGCTGAGGAGATCTTCCAGGCTGGATTCTGATAATGCTCCGTTTTTTACAAGAATCTGGCCTAAGGGGAGTTTGCGTATCGCTTCTTCCTGCCGTTGAATGGCAAGCGCCTTCCGAACTGCCTCCTTGGTTACGAGGCCTTCTTTAACTAATATTTCACCGATTCGCAATGAGGTTTTCACCTCTGAGGAATTCTTGCCTGGTGCGGTTTTTGAATCAGGCGCTTGCGTCTTTTTGTCGCTTTGTTCCATAAGTAAAACGAGTTAGACTCCTTACTATTACCTAAATTGAGCGATTTTTGACTCGATCTGCACCGATCTCTTGCGCATCAACGGTTCGCAAAAATCCTCGACATATCCACGGGTATGCCTGCGGTTTTCGTCCCGCCCAGGCGGGACTGCATCAAGATCTCAGCACATATCTTTCCCAAAAATTGCTCAACTTAGGTATTGGGAAAGATGCCACATACTTGTGGTACAATGTACAATAAGCAATGCTTATGCCAAATGATAAGAACAACAAGTGATATCTGTCTTACAATCGGATGGTTTTTGAAGGTTCTTTAATGTAGATGGGATATTTTTGAACTTTTTATGAACTTATCATTATTATTGAGTATTTTATAAAAGTTTTGTTATTGTCTTGGCGCAGACCGTCAAAAAAATGTCGCGTTTTTTAAAGGTCTCCTCACCTGAGGCCTATGCAGGCGAGTCAAAGAATACTTCCTCGGCGTATGATGTCGCTGATGTCCCCGTTGACTATTCCGTATACAAGTAACAGAAGAAACAGAAGGAGTAACAGCGCCTTGGGAAACCATATAACAAATCGATTCATACCTAAAAAATCCATTTGATTACTCCAAACCCGAGTATGAGTAACAGGGTGAATGCAATTACCAGAGGGTTAAAATAACGATCAATAAATCGCTGGATAGGAGCGCCGAATTTGTGGATCAATCCTCCTATCAAAAAGAAACGAGCCGACCTGGAAATGAGAGAGACGACTAAAAATACTATGAAATTTATTTTAAATGCGCCCGCGGCAATGGTAAAGACCTTATAAGGAATGGGGGTAAAACCCGCGACCCCGACAACCCATGCGTCGTAGCGGACATAGAGATCCTGGACGTAAGAATATTTTTCGCCAAACCCATAAAACTGAATGATAGCGTCTCCAACGGCCGCCATAAATTCCCATCCGATCAGGTACCCAAAGCAACCTCCCAATAGTGATCCTATAGAACAGACCAGAGCATACTGAAAGGCTTTTTTGGGGATTGCCACTGCAAGCGCTATAAGTAAAATGTCAGGTGGAACAGGGAAAAAAGAGGACTCGCAAAAGGCCAACAAAAACAGGGCCGGAGTCCCGTAAGGGGTTTCAGCCCAATGAAGCACCCAATCGTATAATCGTCGTAAAAATTTCACTTGTTCCTATCCACCCCACCCATGGTTTCCTATCAATTTTACAAAGCGGCACCCCCCCATAGCTCTTTCGAAAAACCCGTCTTTTTTTCGGGTTATCTGCAGAAGTACCTGAGAATATGCATCACCGACAGGTACGACTAACCGTCCTCCGATCTCTAATTGTTCTTTTAAAGGTTCCGGCACAAGCGGCGCGCCCGCCGTGACGATAATGCCGTCAAATGGACCTTTTTCCGGCCATCCATTGGTGCCGTCAGAACACCTTGTAACAATATTAAGGTATTTTAGTCGATCCAGTCTTTTTTTTGCATCGCTCAGGAGTTCCCTAATTCGTTCTATGGTATATACCTTGTGGGCCAACTCTGCCAGTATGGCGGTTTGGTAACCTGAACCTGTTCCTATTTCAAGGATTTGGTCATCAGGCGTAAGTTCTAAGAGCTGTGTCATTTCCGCCACCATATATGGTTGTGAAATCGTCTGTTCGCGCCCGATTGGAAGGGGAAAATCGCCGTAAGCCTGATCCTGAAGCGCCTCTCCAACAAAGAAGTGGCGAGGGACCTTTCTCATTGCCGCGAGTACTCCAGGGTCTTTTATTCCCCTGGCCTCAAGTTGGGTGAGGACCATCCTTTCACGTTCACGCTTGTAGTCCATCAACCCTCCTCGATAGCTGTTAATTTCGAAATCCGAAGCACGAAATCCGAAACAAATTCAAATGACCAAAACTCAAAATCCGAAACAAAGAAATTGAGGAATTGAGAAATTGAGCAACTGGTAATTGACCTGTTGGAATACGTAATTCCTAAGTCTCTGGATCTGTAGCGTTTTGAACATTTGATATTTGAATTTTGAATTTGTTTCGGATTTCGTGTTTCGAATTTCGGATTTATTTAGGCAATGTGCCATATTCCACAAAACAGAATTTTTTTCTAAAAGTCTATACTATCTCAACCACCGTTCTCTGAAGCTTGCGGCCTCCTTTGAGATTGTACAGCTTGCGTACCACTTTGAGCTTCCCTTCAGCAAAGAGCCTAACACAGTCTACATAAAGCTCCCATTCCAGCTTTAGCCCTTTTTCTTTGATAGTTTCTATAGTATCTTCCGGCGTTATCTCATATGCTTTTTGGCCTATGATCGCTCCGGAATCCTCTCCGTAGTCAATAAAATGGACTGTACATCCTCCAACCTTACACCCATATCTATACGTATCACCATATCCGTCAGTCCCGGGAAACGCCGGAAGAAGGGCGGGATGAATGTTCATAATACGTGGATCAAGGGGGGCGGAATTTAGTTTATCTATGAAATACGGACTGAGAGTTCGCATAAAACCCGCCAGCACAAGGAGATCAAAGTGATAGGGGCTCATTTCACGGATCAGGGCTCCCTCTGCCGCAGCCCTTATACTAAAAAATCGGGTTAATTTGGCAGGATCTTCAGAGACGGAAAACAGGGTCTGGTTTTTTAATATCTCATTTAAATTGAAGTCCTCCGGAACAAGACCTTCTAACCCTTCGTCATAACGGCGCGCAGTCTCCTTATAGTCCACAACAAATGTCGGAATGTCATGTGATTTACCCCTTTCAAGCCCGTAGGCATCAGGATTGTCTGATCCCACAAAGACCACCTGGCCGTTTATACGGCCCGCTTCGCAGGCATCGATAATTGCCTGCAAATTGGTACCCCCGCCTGAAACAAGAGCACCAATTCGAATTTTACCCATTTATAGTCCCCTTAT
>JBDRFJ010000112.1:0-2296 GCA_043818915.1 Pseudomonadota bacterium
ATGGTCTCCACCTCCTCGGATTCCATTTTGACCGGATAGTTTGTTTGTTTCTTACAGGGGGTGAAAATGTCATTGAGGTTTTGATAATCCTGTTATATTTAATTTTATATTAATTACGTACAGTGGCAAACATCCTATAACTTATACGAGCCGCATCTGAACAAGTTTTTCAGAAGTTTCAGCCCCATGTTTCATCTGCGTTTCGCTATGGGTCTTGTCTGTTTTTAAAGCACCTGGAGGAAATCTGATGGCCAACAAGCCGACTTATGAGAATTGGAACAAAGAGTCAAGGAGATAGAAAAGGAAGCCGTTCATCGCAAGCGGGCGGAGGAGGCGCTGAGACGAACTGAGCAAAAATTCAGACTAACTTTTGAAAATGCGGTGGATGCAATCTATTGGGCGGATCCTAATACGGGCATTATAACTGACTGCAATAAAGCGGCGGAAACCCTTGTAGAAAAGAAACGCGATGAGATTATAGGACAACATCAAACAATGCTTCATCCCCCGCAGAAAGCGGGAGATTATAGTAACATGTTCAGGAGGCATGTAGAAAGCAACGGATCTGTTGATGATGAAGCAGAGGTAATAACAAAATCCGGGAGAATAATACCTGTTCATATAGATGCTTCAGTAACTTTGGTTGGTGGAAGTCCGATAATCCAAGGGGTCTTTCGGGACGTCACGGGGCGCAGGAGAGCAGAGGAGGCGCTCCGGGAAAGTGAGGAGAGGTACCGACGGATCACCGAGGCCATCACGGACTACATTTACACGGTGCGAATACAGGACGAACTCCCGGCCGAAACAATCCACGGTCCCGCTTGTGTAGCTGTCACGGGGTACACTTTCGAGAATTTTAAAATGAACCCGTACCTGTGGATACAGATGGTACACGAGGAAGACCGGAAGGCCGTGCAAGAACAGACCGAACAGATCCTCTCGGGTGTGAAGGCGGAACCGCTGGAACATCGGATCGTTCGGAAAGACGGCGTCATACGTTGGGTAAGGAATACGCCCGTCCTCCAGTATGACGGCGAGGGGAAGCTGTCGTCCTATGACGGACTCATACGGGACATCACAGAGCGCAAGCGGGCAGAGGAGGCGCTCCGGGAGAGCGAGACAAAGTATAGTATGCTGGCCGAAAACTCCTTGACAGGCATATATATTGACCAAGACGGGAAGATCGTATTTGCCAACAACAAATTCGCAGAAATTTATGGGTACCGAAGAGAGGAATCAATAGGTATTGAGTCCTGGAGACTTGTTCATCCTGAAGACAGAGACCTGACCAATGCCATAAGGGCAAAGAGACTAAAGGGAGAAGATGCACCATCGGAATACGAGGCCAGGGGTCTGACAAAAGAGGGTGAGACAATATGGATTAGAAGGAGAAACAGACTCATAGAGTACAAGGGAAGACCTGCCGTACTGGGCAACGTCGTCGACATTACTGAAGAAAAGGGGGCTGAGGAAGAACTCCGAAAGAAAAATGAGGAGCTTAATAACTTTGCCCATGTGGTGTCCCATGATCTAAAGACTCCCATCCTTTCCATCCAGGGGTTATGTGCCAGGCTACTAAAAAGCTGCCAAGAACAATTGGGGGAGAAGTGTCGACAATACCTTTTACAGATTCAAGCAAGTGCCGGCAGAATGGAAGTGTTGGTGTCCGACCTGCTGACACTGTCAACGATTGGCCGGGTAGTATCTGATTTTACGGACTTTTCTTCCCTAAATTTAGCAAGAAAAGTCACCGAAAGCCTCGATGCCACGCTAAATGAGAAGGGCATAGCGCTTGCCGTTGCGGAAACCCTTCCCGAGATACGTGCTGATGGAGAAAGAATCTATGAGGTCTTTGAAAACCTAATTGTTAACGCCATCAAGTACATGGGAGATACCGAGAACCCCAGAATCGAGGTCGGATACGACGATAACGGAGCATTTCATAGGTTTTACGTCAAGGACAATGGTGTCGGGATCGACCCGAAATATTATCAAAAAGTATTCGAGATGTTCCACCGGTTAAAAGAAGTAAAAGGCGAGGCGGGCACAGGCTTGGGGCTTGCGATCGTTGAGAGGATTGTGAATAATCACGGGGGAAGGGTCTGGGTGGAGTCTGAAAAGGGAAAGGGCGCGGTCTTCTATTTTACCTTGCCTAAGGAGGCTGTCCGAGAATTCTGATCCTACTGCAAAAGAGTGAGAAACGGCCCAAATCTCCGCAAGTTTTCGTCAAATAGGCCTGCTATTCTCCTCAAATTTGCGAAAATTTTGTCTCGTTCTCGCTCTTTTTCGTTGCGGA
>JBDRFJ010000113.1:0-9782 GCA_043818915.1 Pseudomonadota bacterium
GGAGGCGAACGTGACAATCGAGGAGGCGTTTGGGGAAGTAATCAGGGATATCCGGAAAGCAAAGCAAATCTCCCAAGAGACACTTGCCGAGGCAAGCAATCTTGATCGGAGCTTTATTTCTCTCTTGGAATGCGGCCATAAACAGCCTTCCTTGGTCACGATTTTTCAACTCGCAAAAGCTTTCAACCTTTCCGCATCAAATATCCTGTCTCTTGTTGAAGAGAAAATAAATAAAAAAATGGGTGGGGAATAAAAATACTTCATTAGGTGGGGCGTTTATGAATGAATATCAACGGCTTGTCGATGAAGTAAAAAATACGAATCAACTTTACGAAGCCTTAAAAACAAAAGTTAATGATGAATTTGTAAAAAAAATAGCCGGTTTGTGGGGATGTCGTCCGGATGTCATTATTGTTGCATATGAAAGCCCGGAATATCATGACAACAACGACGGAATCATCTGGAATTTTAAATTGGTGATTCAAATCATTGCGCCTGATCATAGCGTGTCTATTCCAGTGTCTGGCTTTTCTCTGACTGCTTTTAAAAAGACCGCACTGGAAGACCCTTTGCAGATTACATATACGGGCGCAGGACAGGGTGCCACAATAGAAAACCTCTCCAATGCCATATTCCAAAAAGTAAAAAAGGTCATTGACAAAGCTTCATGGCTCTAAGACAATAAAAAAGTTTTTTCTATATGATAGATTTTGGCATGCGGTGCCTTGCATTCTGTCCGGGGTGGTGAGTCCCGGCGTCCTGTCTGTTTTTCACAGGGACAGGTGTTCCAGGATTTCCGAAACACTCCTGCCCTCGTATCCGCTCACCATCGGACTCTTTTTCCCCATAGCACGCCCCCAGGCCATGATAAGGCTCACCATCCCATCTATTTTGTCCGTTGCTTTCTGTTTGTCCGGCGCTACATTGCCGTTTGCATCCGCTCGCATCACGAGATTATCCGCGCACCATCGAAGGATAGGATTTCCGCCGTGGCGGATCTTCTCTGTCATGACGTGAACGAGTAGGTCTTTCGCTGGTTCATTCAAACTCTTCGCCCCTTGCCGAACCTCCACCATCTGAAAACCGCTGTCGCTGTTTGTAGGGTTTAATTTCTCCATGATCCGCGTGGCCGTGGCCGTTGCATTCCATGAATCATAGCCGATTTCTCTGAGGTCATAGTCCTTTGACGCTTGGATGATGTCTTTCTCGATCCACTCATAATCAACGACATTTCCCGGTGTCGATGTCAAAAAACCCTGCTTCTCCCAAATGTCATAATGAACCTTGTCAGTCCTCGATCTTTTCATGATCCCATCTTCGGGACAGTAGAAACGGGCGAGGACATCCCATGCGCCGCCGTCCTCTAATGGCGGAAATACCAGCACAAGTGCAGCGAGGTCGATCTTGCTGGCAAGGTCAAGCCCGCCATAGCAGGCCCGCCCCTTTAGGGCGTTAAGGTCCGGCTCTGCGTCGCATTCGTCCCATTTCTCCATCGGCATCCATCGGGAAAGGCTCTTGATCGGGATATTCAGACGAAAACGGAGAAAGTTCTGATACTCTACCGGATCGTTTTTGACGGCTTCGTAATCCTCCCGGATCTTGTTTATGGTGAATATTTGACCTAATGACGGATTGACCCGTTTCCAAAGCTCTTCATCCGCCGGATCATCCTTGTCCGGGTCTGCAATGAAGAGGACCGGGAGAAAATCAGGCTGTTCAATTATTCCCTGGTCGATTTGTTGTGCCCGCGTCCTGATCTTCCACCATATCGAATTTTTGTCATAGATCCCCGCCGTGGTCAGAACAACCACGATCTGCTGCTTTCGGGCGTAATGGGTTCCGCTTGTCAGAACGTTCCAAAGCCGGTCGGTCGGTTGCGCGTGCAATTCATCGAAGATTATGGCCGACGGTGAAAGGCCGTGCTGCAATTCGGATTCACTCGAAAGAACCTGATAAAATCCATTATTCCGGGGATTCACAATCCGTTTCCGGGAGTCCAGAACCTTCAAGAATTTTGACAGCTCAGGGCTTCGCTTCACCATCTCTGCTGCTGCCGAATAGACAAGGCCCGCTTGCTCGCGGTCCCCTGCGGCGGAGAAACATTCTGGTTTTCCTTCATGGTCGGCGCATAGCATATAGAGCGCGATAGCGGCCCCTAACTCAGTTTTCCCCTGCTTTTTCGGTATCTCGATATAGACGAAACGATATTGACGGTTTCCGTCTTCCCGAAGTGTACCGAAGGCCGGAGCAATGACCTTTTCCCATTGCCAGGGTAGAAGCATAAACTTTTCCCCGGTCCATACCCCTTTGCTGAATGTCAGATTTTCAATGAATGTTTTCACCCGTTCCGCTTTTTTCAATCCCTTGTCTGTCATGGTCTTTCCCTCCATTAATCAAGTAGGTCTTCCATTTCTGATTTTTGCTTTTTCCCTTTCAGCATCAAACTTCCGATCTTAGCCAGGGCGATAGATGAAAGGCCAAGATTCTGTGAGTATTTATCAACGAGCGTTCCGAGTCGGTGCTGTGCATTGAAATAGGGGTTATACATCCGCCCGCCGTCCGGCCCCTTGATGATGATTTTCGGATCTGCTGTCAGTTCCGCGCTCACGCTGATATATTGCGCCCAGGCCGTTGACAGGAGTTCAAGCTGTATTGCATTCGCCGCCGTGAAGAGTCCGTAATTTTTCAGAACCGCTGCAATCTCGTTCCATGCCTTCCGCTCTTCTTTCGAGAAACGGGCAGGACATCGGGGTTTCAATTCTCTTTCTGGTTTCGGTTCCAGAGCGGCACGATCACGCTGCTGATCGTAAAGTTTCCCCTTCTCAAGTTCCAGTAGGGCGGTCGGTTTACAGGGTCTTGCCATTTGCTTTTTACCCCCTTAGATCAAAATTTCCGAAAATCCCGCAGACGGTTAGACTTGGGGTTAGTAGCACTGTCTTCCTGAAGATGTAGGCCACCCCTATGCCTATGATATGCTTCATCTTCTCCATCTCTCTTCGCTGTGTTCCTTCACGTGGCAATCTTTGCAAAGTGATTCAAGATTCTCTTCGTGGTTGTTCCGTGGGTTCCTATCTCTATGGTGAACGAGGACCGCCGCCGCGCCGCACCTTTCACAGAGCGGATCTCTGGATAACTTCACCGTCCGCACCTTCGCCCATGTCGCCGTATATCCACGCTCTGAGGCTGATCCTCGGGCTGTATCGTAGGCTTTCTCAACCTGCACCGCGTGCTCTTCACAGAATCTTTCCGCTGTCAGTTTCCTGCAACCGTGATAATTGCATTCATGCTTTGATCTGAATGGCATTCTTCCCTCTATCCGCCCGTTCCCGCCTTGTCGCTGCGCTCATTGCAGTTTGGCGAGGTCCACAAGATCACACTGTAATGTGCCATAACGCGCCCGTGCGCCTCTCGGCCCGCTCTCAATCTCACGACGAAGGGCAGCATAGAACGTATCTGCATTCATAACCGTCGTGCAGGCGTTCAACTGAAAAGGTGCCTGCGGTATCGGTGCCGACCTGAACCAATCGAGCAAGGTTTGCACCTCCACTGGCCAACCCTGAAGGATCTGAACCGCCTCCTGTTTGCAGGAGCGCAACTCTGCCAAAAGTGCCGCCGCCTGCTCATGGTTCGGATCTTTTTCAGCGCTCAGAATGACATCCTTTCCGTCAGTCCGGATCTGGTAGCCGATCGCCTTCAATTTTTCCAAAACGAGTTCAGCGGAATTCATATCCGGATCTCCGTAAGGGTGGTTTTTGCTGGTAAACTATATGTGTTTGCCCCCGGTAAGGGGGTTTTCTCGGTTACACGGTTACAATTCAACACTGGTGTGGTTTCCCGTGTAACTTTTCCCTTTTCGCACGAGTTACGTAACTCATCATCGGTTACGTTCAAATCGAGGACTGTCAGGGGTTGTAACTCTGTAACCGATATTTCAGGGGGAGAGGGGACATAACGAGAAAAAGCTTCGATGAATTGGCTTTTTTCGTACCCCTTCACAACGTCGGTGCCAATCCGTGTCGGTTTGCTTTTGATGCTATAATTTTTCAATCTGCCCGCAAGCTGCCGGGGTTTTATCGGTACCCCTTTATTGTAGGTCAGCCACGGCTTTTCATCGTCGGCACAAAGTGCAGAGATAAGTTCCACTGTGCTGATCCGATCGATCCTTTGTTCATCGAATATCGATTGAATGTCCGCCAGTAGTTCTACCCCTATCGTTTGGGATAAGCTTTCAATACCTGATAGCCTCAATGCTGTGGTCGTGCCGATCTGTAACCAATCCCCCCCGGCAACCTGGGCAATGGCCAACAGGGGTTCCCAATTATCTTGCGCTCGGTCGTGCAGGCTGTTCGGTAACGGTGGCCGTGCTTGCCTCACCTGTTCGCTGAAATCCTCTGCGAATTTTGCCAGTTTAGAACGCAAATCCCTTAGCAAGTTTGGTTCGGCGTATCGAATCCTCTCAACTACTTCGTCGGGAGTCTTGCGCCGCAATTCAAGAATGATCGCACGGTCCTGGAGCGTGTCAGCAACGTGACCAATTCCGGCAATGGCTTTAGCTGCCCAGGTGCTGAACCGGGTCGGCGTGAATGAATCCCCAACAGTCCGGATAACGTATGCAGAATCTCTGGTGTGCCCGCTGTTGAGCAGGCCCCGCAGTTCCTCATTGTCTTTCAGGAAAGAGTCAGCTTCATCAATCAGGAGCGTGGGTGCCCACTTCTCGATTGTTCTGAATAGTGCCGCCGGTGATATATTGCTTGCCGTGACAGAACGCGCCGACAACTGCCCCAACAGATTCAATAGCAGAGTCTTTCCGCATCGTTTTTCCGGGGCTGTAATGACCGCCAGGGGGGCAACCTGCACCACGGCTATGAACCATGTCATTGCAACCCAGAGCGCGACGGCGTTCGCAATTTCCTCAGTGCAGACGATAAACCGGCGGATGGTTTGGGCAATGTCAGATAACAGACGTGCAGGATCAACAGGCGTCTCCCAGGATTCCACCTCAATAAACGGTAATCCGGTGTTGTCGGTACCTTTACGCGCCGCCTTAACAATCTCGTCAAGGGTGGCTGGCCGAACCCCCAGAGCTTTCGCCTCCGCCCGCCGTACCTGGTCATATTGCAGTGGGGGAAGTTTCGCTAACCGTTGAATTGCATCATCCATCGGAGGTTGTGCTGTTTTACCGGCCAGCCGTTCCAGTTTCAAAATGCTGGCCACTATTGATTTCAGATCCTTGTCTTTTAGGGATTGCACCAGGGATGCAGTGCCGGTTAAGGGTTCACCCTTTTCTTTCCGGTCCTTTGTTCGCCGGTACATATCAAGGGTCCGCCGTTCCTCGAATCCGTTCAGGAAAACGAGTCTGTACGCTTCAAGGACATCCGCCTCCACAATATCGCAGTCAACGAGCAGTGCCATAAATCCAGCATCGATGTCATCATAACCGGCAAGGATACCCTTCCGGTGTGCGTCGCCCAAGGACCATGCCAGCACTTTTAGCGTGTCCGCAATGGTGTTCTCAGGGGGGAGAAGTTCGTCGGGGATCGTCGGGATGGGTGCCGCCTCATTCTCCCATGTCCGACCATTGGTGGGGGGAAGTATGACGTAGTTTTTGCCGCCCGCTCTGTCGGTTACTTCAAAACCCAGACGGCAGGGCCGCCCACTGTCTGCCGTCAAGGCAGGTCCGCCATTTGTGCTAAAGACAAATTGCACCCCATTGTTCGTGATATTTACGGGGGCTGAGAGTCCCTTCCGCCTGAGCGTTTCGCGGATCATTCCGATCTTTACCGGATCTTCAACATCGATAACGTGGTAGCCCACCGGCACCAAGTGGCCAACCCATCCACCAGAGGCTATATGAGCTTCGATCTGTTTGGGCGTCGGTGAGGTGTAGTCCGGCGCAGTGAATCCCTTCACTATTGGATGCTTCGCCGTGTTATAAATCCGGTCCGGATTGTGCTTCTCGGTGTATCCCTTGAGCAGTATCGCAGCTTTGAAGATGTCCATTTCGTAGCCTCCCTTATTCCGTCCGGTGACGGTCAGGAATGACGGCGCTTCGATTTTCAAGCCATAAGACAAGCTCCGCAACCGGGTAAACTACTTTCCGCCCGCAGCGGACCCGGCCCGCCGGACCTTTTCCGGCGCTGTCTAAATTTCCCAGATATTTTTCCGAAAGAAGCCCGCCGGTGAAATTTTCAACCTCTGTCCGCGCAACCCATGTTGACGGCCATTTTTCCGCCATGTCCTTAAAAAGTCCTGTTCCCATTTTTCCGTTCCTCCTAAATTTGTTTTTGTGTCCTTTTGTTGGTTCCTTTGCCCTCTTAATTGCCATTATGCACATTTTTTAAGGATTGTCAACCTAAGTTATTGATATTATTGGTTTATTAAATAGGGGTATTAAAAAAACCAAACAAGGGAAAGGAAAACAAAAAAGCCCGCTTAGAGAAATAAGCAGGCTTCGGGGTGGTATCAGGGGAAGGTTTATTTTTTGGGAAACTTATGTTTCATCGTTCCTCTTGCAATGGGTCGCTCGCCCAATGTAACCTTTGAAGCGTAAAGGATTATCTCATAATGGTCCGGCCTCTCAATAACTCTTTCAAGCGTCGGGATTTTTTTCTGGTTCTCATATCGGCTTTTCAGTTTTTGAAAGGCCCGTTCATCCACTTCGGGCAATTCGCCCCCGGCAAGCCGTTGCATTTCGGTTATAATTGCCGCCCTAAGACTTCCACGTTTAGTCTTGTTAATGCTAATAAATTCGGCCTTGTAACTATCGATCCTGTCAACAAAAATTAGGTTTTCGAGTTTTTCTGAATATGGGGTTTCCGGTCGGCCTTTCGGGTGCCATATCCTGTCAAGTAAGTCTTTCCGATCCTCGCGCCGCCATGTCGCCAGGACATCCACAACCCAAGCCTCTTTTAGCGTTTCGCTGGAAAAGTCGCTCAGGATATATTTGATAACAATTTCAGGATCGCCGGATTTCTCATAGACAAGCCGCTTCTTTTCGCTTGCCGCCCGTTGCGCCTTCAAGGTCTTTTCGATATGTTTTTCAGTCGCAGATTTCTCCATGATCCGAGCGTTGCGCGTGGTCAACTTCTCAATGAAGGCCCGCCACTCTTCCGGCTTCATGTCCATTCCCGCAAGTGTGATTATTCCCCCTGCAATGATGCAGCAAAGGTCTTGACCGGCTCCCGGTCTGGGTGTGAAGGTGGTCTTGAAATTCAGATTTTTGCGCGGTGTGGATATGATTAAAACGTCAGGCCCTTTCGGTATATGCCGGACGTGCAATCCTTTGAAGGCTTTCAAACCGTCCGCGTCAGTCTTTATTTTCAATTCCATGATTGCGCCCCCTTAGCGTTCCCTGGTAGTTTGACGGGGAAGGTGGCCAGGGTTCGCCGCCGTTCGGCCCGGTTCATGACGCCGGACCTATCCCCGCCATTTTTTCACTATGAAGCGTTCACCACTTGCCCGGCGTCCTCTTCGGTCTTGCCGTTCGCCGCAAATACCTTTTCAAGCGCCGCTGCGCCCTCTCTCAATCGGCTTTCGCTCATCTTAGCATAACGCGCCGTCATGGTTCCCGTGGCGTGGCCCAGGCTCCGCTGTGTCAAATAAAGGTCATGGGTGCTTTCGTATAGGTGCGTGGCGAAAGTGTGCCGCAAGGTGTGGAAGGTGACTTTTTGCTTTCGGTCAGTAACGCCAAGATTAAATTTCAGTTCTTTCACGGTATCAGTAAAAACCTTTGATGCTTGATCCATCGCCCCATCTTTGCCGGATCGTTTCGGAAATATAAAATCGTTTGGCTTTCCCTCTTCCCGGCTTTTCAACATGGCCCTTGCCGGTGCCGTCAGATAAGCCGTCCGGCTCCCTGTTTTCGCGTCCAAAATCGCCAGGGTTCCCGCGTCCCAATTCACGCATGACCAAGTTAGCTTTGCAATTTCGCCGAAACGTAGCCCACAATGAAGGGATAGCATTGACAGGTCGTGAAGGTTCTGACTCTTTGCCGCAAGTGCCGCAAGCAATATTTCCGACTCATTGACGCTCAGGTAACGCAATTTCATATTGTCCAGCTTAGGCCACTTCACGGCGTTTGTCGGTGACTCCCCGGCAAAAATGCCAAGCTTCCGCGCCGTGTTGAAAGCTTGCCGCGTCAACTGCAAAACGTATTGAATGGTGCGGTCAGATAGTTTGCGGTTTTTCCCTTTCCCGTGAGTTTTTTCGGCCATGTCCTTTTTAATCCGTTCAAGGTGAAATGGTGCTATCTTGCCAAAGGGAAGGGCTCCTATTGTGTCGGCCAGGTGGCAACGATAAAGCATTTCTTCAATGGTGTATGTCTTTGCTTTTTTGTCCAGCTTGCATTGTGGAAGGTAGGTTTCAGTCATAAACTTTGAAAAGGTGATGTTTGCCTTTTCGGCCAGCTCTTGCGCTTTCGTGTCCGCCTCTTTTTGCTTGCCGGATATTTCACGCTTCTCCGCCAGGGTTTGCGGACCTTCCCCGGTCTTTCGGTTTTCCCTCAATTCCGTCAAGCGTTCGTATGCCTTTGCCGCTGTCCAATTCTGTGAAGCCCATCCAAGCCCTTCTTCTTTGTCCGTGGTTATTTCCTTGCCCTTATCGGTTTTCTTGCCGGTAGCAACCTTGTAACGGATGGTAAAATATTGATCGCGCTTGACTCCGTTTTTCCGCGTCGGATGTTCACGGAAACGGACTCCCGGAAACGTTGTCTTGATCCATTTCGCCATGATTATTTTCCTCCTGATTTCATTCCTTTACATTTTGCCAGCGGGACTATGGCGGGACTGTTTTTTTTCAAGACGTGCTGATTTTTGTCCCGCTTCCCTATCAATATCAGTATGTCGCGCCAGTCCCGCTCCTGTCCCGCTTTTTTTGTCTAAGTAGTCTGTTTTTAAGTGACGCTCTGGGAAATAAGATAATGCCTATCAATTGAAATGTCAAGGGATTTTTTTACGCTAAAGGATATTAAGGGCAAGTCAATAAATAAGACTCTTAATCAGTAGGTTGTCGGTTCGATCCCGACAGGGCTCACCAAGAAAATCAAGGGGTTAAGTAATTCGCTTAGCCCCTTGTTTTTTATTTTGCTACCCTATTGCTACCCCTTTTAGGTGTTTTTAGTGATCCTCGATGATGATTTTTTCATCGATCCTGATCAATATTTGAAACGGGAAGGGGAGGGGGCTGTCGGTAGTTTAAAGAGGGTTTACGCTTTTGCCTGATCGATCTCGCTGATTATGGCTTCGGTACACTCTCCCTTCGGGCTGAAAAAGACCTTGGCTGAGGTGTCTTTGGGGAAGGAGAGGTCAATAAGCTGACCGATCTGGACGCCAATCAGGAGGAAAAGGAAGGCCGCTATGAGAATATATTTTTTCATTCAGTACACCTACGAGTCCATACTTTCACGGAATCAATAAAAGCGAAAATTACTCATTGAAAGGTGCAACGTCGCAAATCACCGGCAGTAAAAAGCAGAGCGAGGAACGAGCGGCGCTTTTTGCTGTCCGAGTGCATTTGCCTTGTTATGTGGTTGACCGTCCTCATTACCATCGTACGTCTGCTCATGACCCAAGGCGGAACCAGCAACCCTCACCTAATTGTTTCCCGGCGGATTTCGTCAGAGATCGAACCGGTTGGCGGCAACAGCGTCCTCGTTCCACTCCAGTCCAACGCCGGGCACGTCGGGGATATGTAGAAGGCTGTCACTGATCTCATACGGCTCTTGAAGAATGGGGTCTGCCCAATTTTGCCATTCCAGCCAGTGTGCAGTTTCGGTAACCCGCATC
>JBDRFJ010000114.1:0-4888 GCA_043818915.1 Pseudomonadota bacterium
GAAGAAGTCTATAATCGCAAACGGCTGCATTCCTCTCTCGGATACCGGCCGCCTGTTGAATTTGAAGAGCTGTTTATGAAGACCAAAAACCTCTGCCCGACTGCCCTAACTGCCGCTGTCTAACCGCAGGGGTGCAGTCCACATCTTTCGCATGCATTTAAGCGAGTCTGTGAATAGTCGTCATGCAAAGGTTGTCAAAGATTGAATCGAACTTATCCGGGATGGACAAACAACCGGGATCAAACATCTCCGGGTGAGATCGTCAAGCACTGGTGTCCATTTTTTTAATCTACCGCATATTTAGTGACGGCTTTTCCGTCGATGACCATTTCGCCCTTCGAGTTATGACATACTGTCCTGAGCGTACAAATTGGTTTATCAGTTCTTATATCAATAACTTCTGCGGATGCTGTTATGGTATCGCCAATAAAGACGGGTTGCTTAAAACTCAGTTCCTGTCCCAGGTAGATTGTTCCTTTTCCGGGTAATTTTGTTCCCAGTATCGCAGAAAACAGGCTTGCGACCAACATCCCGTGAACAATCGGTTTGCCGAATTGGGTATTGCTAGCAAATGTTTCATCGAGATGCAGTGGATTCTTGTCTGTTGATACCTCAGCAAACAACCGCACGTCTTCAGAGGTGAATTGTTTTGTAACAACCGCTTTATCTCCTATTTTCATCTTCTAACAAAATCCTTTCTTTGATTAAAGGCCATCGTCTTGTACTTATAGGTCAGAATACCTACACTTTAGCTTTTCTGAGCATAGGGATAATCAACAGAGATAAAAGACCGGTTATTGCTGCAATAATAAAAGCGACCGTGTAGCTATTCGTTGCGTCAAAGACTGCACCTCCCATCCAAGCGCCTAAAGCACCCCCGGCACGACTGCTCGCCATCGTTACCCCTACTAAAGCCATGACAGCCTTGAGACCAAAAAACTGACCGATCAAAAGGGGCATTAGAGGCACTTCTCCTCCGTAGGAAAGACCAAATAGGATTGCGAAAAGATAAAACATCCATAACTGTTCAGCAAAGGTTAGCCAGATCAAACTTACCGTAAAAATAACACAGCAGATGATTAAAGCCCTTATATGGCCAATCTTATCAGACACGGTACCACTTGCTAATCTCCCAACAACACTGAAGACTCCGATTACAGAAAGAAACGTTGCCGCTACGAATGAGGTAATCCCTTTGTCAGTCGCATAATTCACAAAATGCACTTGTACTAATTGTACACCAACACCAAAGAAGAAAAAAAGGGAAATCAGAATCCATAGAGAACTGTTACGTAACGCAATCGACAGAGCGATACCAGTCTCAGTGGTAGGATATATTATTGCCCCATTTTTGTTCTCTGTGGCTGGCGTCTGCAGCTGTGGCTCCTCTTCCCCGTAAGGGCGGCATCCAATTTCTGCCGGGTCACTCCGCAGAAAAAAGGAACTGGTGATTATAACCACCCAAGTAACGAGACCAATAATAATATAGGCTTCTGACCATCCAAAGGCAGTGATGAGACGTTCAGCCACTGGTGACATAATTAAAGTGCCTAGCCCAACACCAGATGAGACAATGCCCAGGGCAAGTCCACGCCGCTTAAGAAACCAACGGGCGGTGACTCCTGTACAAATGGCAAATGTGCCGCTGACACCAATACCCACTATGACTCCGTAGGTCAGGTATAGCTGCCACAACTCACTAACCTGGCTTGTTAGTACAAGACCCAGCCCGATCATAAAGCCACTAAGTACCGATATTCTGGCTGGACCGAACCTATCTGCTAACCACCCCAGCGGGATAACAGTGATACCAGCGCTAAGCTGAAATAGAGAGTAGACTCCAGAAGTCGCAGCTCGACTCCAGCCAAAATCAGCAATCAAGGGCTTAAAGAAGATACCGAAGGTGTAAATTATCCCCGATTGCATTGTTTGTATAATCGTGCACATGGCAACGATAACCCAGCCATAAAAGAAGGTTCTGTTAATAAACGGGGTATCGCTTTTCTCACGACCAGTTGATCTCAGAAGTAGTGCCACCTTTCTATCTATTCTTATGACATTCCTTTTATTGTACGTAACACATTGAGAATTTCCGATCTCATATTTTTATTTCCTATGTGGCGGTGTACCTATGATTAGTACGACATCCCCTATCATCTTACAATATTTTATTTTTTATAATGCGGCATCTGCAAAAGTAGGGCGTCTGCAAATTTTAAAAATGGGTTGCTATCGATTGAGGATACGTTCTAGCTAATTATATCCATTGGTTTAAAGTGACATTGAACAGGTTTTTTATTGAAAGAACGGATTTCATGTTGACATGCTTACTATTTGTAATATATATTAGATACATCATAAATATCATGATAAATAATTTCAAGTAAAAAGATAGATAAATTTCGACCCAATTGCGGTTAAATTATAGATCCCCTCAGGAAAAAGATGGAATCCAAAGAATTTATGGCCCAAGCTTGCCGGTCGACAAAAATAAAAGACACGGGAAAGTTCAGCAACAGCAAAACCACATTCTACAGGCATTTGATTCCTTGAGATCTGAAGCGTTTGTTTCCTGCCACCTATGGCAGGACTATTTTGCCATGTCTCTTCTGGCTCAAGGGCGGAGGTACCACTTCAGTGCCAGCCATGACAGAATCAATTCGGGTGATAATCGAACTCTAAGTTCAAAATCTTATTTAAAGAAGACGGGGGGATATGCAAATAAATGAAGTAGTCATTGTTTCGGCTTGTAGAACACCCATCGGTAAGTTTGGCGGTGTATTTAAAAATATCAGCGCACTTGACCTTACACTACCAGTGATGCGGGAACTGGTAAAACGTGCAGGAATAGAGGCGGGTATCATTGATGATGTTATATGGGGGTGCAACTATCAAAAAACAAACGGGGAGAACAATATTGCCCGTGTCGCTGCGGTTAAAGCAGGACTGCCAATTACAGTTCCCGGTATAACTGTACATCGAAACTGCACTTCGTCAATGTCAGCGGTGCAATTAGCCTATTACCAAATCAAGTGCGGTGATGCCGATGTCATCATGGCCGGTGGCACGGATAGCATGAGCTGCGCGCAGTATACGATAGATAAAATGCGATACGGGGCGAATATCGGGCATGTCGAAATACGTGATTCAATGTGGGACTCACTGACAAATACAGGTATCGGGCCCGCGATGGGGATAACCGCTGAAAATCTGGCTCAAGAATACGGTATCAGTCGCGAGGAGCAGGACAAAATGGCGGTTCTGAGCCAACGACGGGCATTCAATGCTATTGATAAAGGTTTTTTCCGAGAAGAAATGGTTCCTGTTGAAGTAAAAGGGAAAAAGACCGTCGAAGTAATTGATTTCGACGAACACCCGCGGCGCGATACGAATCTTGAAAGCCTGGGCAAACTGAAGCCGAGCTTCAAGGAAGGCGGTAGCGTTACTGCGGGTAACGCTTCGGGGATCAATGACGGATCGGCAGGTGTTATCCTCATGTCGAATAAAAAGGCAAAAGAGCTAGGGATATCGTACCTGGCAAAAATAGTATCCACAGCAACGACAGGGGTAAGGCCAGAGGTTATGGGGATTGGTCCTGTATCCGCCTGCGAAAAGGCGCTGAAAAAAGCAGGCATGTCTTTGAAAGACATTGAACTCGTCGAGTTGAACGAAGCATTTGCGGCTCAATATCTTGCCTGCGAAAAGGCCCTGGGTCTCAATCGGGAGATAACCAATGTAAATGGAAGCGGCATAAGTTTGGGGCATCCGGTGGGTGCAACCGGTGTGAGAATTATTGTTACATTGATTCATGAAATGAAAAGGAGAAAAGTTACCATAGGTATGGCGGCTCTATGCGCCGGGGGCGGAATGGGTACGTCAATGATTGTAGAAAGAGAGTGAACGAACAAAGAGAAAGTTCTGTCGTAATTCATTATGGTTAAATCCCCTTATGCCGGTTTTATCTCGGCTCAGAGTTAGGTATGTATTTTTTTGACGGCCTGGTTATATTTTATCAGGTGAAAGTGATGTTACTGAATATATTGATGAAATCTTTACCTTGATGAATGTGTGAGGATATATAAGCATATGAAAACGCCGCAGGAGTATATTGAGAGCTTAAGGAGACTCAACCTTGTCGTGTACCTGTTCGGCAAGAGGGTGGAGAACGTGGTGGACGATCCGATCATCAGGCCGTCCCTCAATGCGGTCGCCATGACCTACTCGGTGGCTCTGAAACCGGAATATGAAGAGTTGATGACGGCCGTGTCTCACATCACGGGGAGAAAAATTAATCGCTTTACCCATATCCACCAGAGCATCGATGATCTCGTCAAAAAGAGCAAGATGGGGAGGCTTTTGGGCTCCCTGACGGGATGCTGCTTTCAGCGGTGTGTCGGGATGGATGCGCTCAACGCCCTTTCCATCGTCACATATGACATCGATGCCAAATATAACACGGAATATAACAAGCGTTTTTTGAAATATCTCGAATATGTACAGGAGAACGACCTGGTCTGCGACGGGGCGATGACCGACCCCAAAGGTGACCGGTCACTCCCGCCGCATATGCAGTCTGATCCCGACCTCTTTCTGAGGGTCGTCGAGGAAAAAAAGGAAGGGATCATCGTGCGCGGTGCCAAGGCCCACCAAACCGGCGCGGTGAATTCCCACGAGATTATTGTCATGCCGACGATCAGCATGAGGAAGGAGGATATGGATTATGCCGTTTCCTTCGCGGTGCCGAGCGACACCAAGGGTATAACCTATATATTGGGTCGCCAATCGTGCGACACAAGAAAACTCGAGGAAGGCAAGATGGATCAGGGCAATATTTTTTTTGGAGGGCATGAGGCGTTGATCGTTTTCGATGACGTGTTTGTCCCTTGGG
>JBDRFJ010000115.1:0-36058 GCA_043818915.1 Pseudomonadota bacterium
CGCGTTGGCGGAGAAGAAAGGATAGAGGCCAAGGTGAGGGTCATAGCGGCCACGAATGCAGATCTTAAGAAAATGTGCAGCGAGGGTCAATTCAGAAGGGACCTTTATTACCGGTTAAACGTGTTTCCGATTGAAATTCCACCCTTGAGGAAGCGAATAGAGGACATTCCATATGTTGTTGAAGTAATACTCAAGAGGCTCAATAAATTTCATCTAAAGGAGATTCACGATGTTCATCCCCATGTTATAGAGGCTTTCGGAAAGTACTCATGGCCGGGCAACATTCGTGAACTGGAAAACCTTATGGAACGTGCCTGCATACTGGAAAGGTCTCTAATTCTGACGCCTGGGGGTTTTCCCAAGGAGCTTTTCACGTCTGATCCTTCGCAGATACAGATCGAGGCAGACATTTCTCTTACTTTGGCAGAGGTGAGGCGCAGGATTATAGAACATGTTGAAAGGTATTACATAAAAGGACTCTTGGCTGTAAACAAGGGCCGAATCAAAGACTCTGCCGAGGCTGCGGGCATCAGTACCCGCCAGCTACATAAATTGATGAAAAAATATGGTATCAGAAAGGAGGAGTTCAAGTCATTCCCTGGACTCATCCGCAGACGAGAACTTTAAGTTCCGACATGGCAAAAGAGTGGAACCTAAAGTTCATAGTACTAAATCCTACATTATTTCAATAGGCTACATTGCATATATCGTTCTATCGCCCGCCCGATTGCATTCCCTTCCGTGAGGATCGGACCTGTTAGTTCTGGTTGCTTTTAATGGCAACCATAAAAAAATACTTATTATCAATAGGTTAAGGATGTGGCACGCCTATTGCTTACATACAAAATTTTCCGAACGGGCACGTAGGAGCCTGTCCGAGAATTCTGATCCTACTACAAAAGAGTGAGAAACGGCCCAAATTCCCGCAAGTTTTCGTCAAATAGGCCTGCTATTCTCCTCAAATTTACGAAAATTTTGTCTCGTTCTCACTCTTTTTCGTTACGGACATAATTCTCGGACAGGCTCCGTAGCAACAAAACAGAAGCGTCAATTTAAGGAGGTATTGAGATGAAAAGTAACAGGAGATTTTTTGTGGTAAGTATTTGTGCTCTTTTATCGGTTTTGTTTGTCTTTTCGGCGAATATATTCGCTACCGAAATGTACGTTACCGAGACAGATGATGCATACTACGAGGGGGCAGGGCATGGTGAGTATGTAGATTCAGACGAATCGATGAGCACGGATTATGATGAGTATGATAAGAACGAGTACGGAGAGGAATATCAGGAGGGAACTGAGAAAGGGGTCGAGGAGTTCGAGAGTGCCCCATTATATCCAGAAGACGAATTTTCCACAGAGGAATCATCTGAGCAAGACGACCTGGCAACCCCGGACGAAACCGAGGAGCCGGCAAACTGATAGGCAAGCTCAATGGGATTGATTCGCCTATTTCTTGCCTTTGCCGTTTTAGTGTCGCATGCGGATGCGTACGATATCAACATCATCCCCGGCCTATCGTTGCTATAACCATGGGAGACCCTGTAGGGATCGGACCCGATTATTGCCCCGCATGCACCTGGAGACAAGCGCTGCCGCGGCACTTGAAAAAATAATCCATTATTGTCGTGGATTACCTGTTGTGGTATGATGGTATATGATATTGGTCAGTCGTCCCTGGTTTCTAAGGGGGGTTTTAAGCTGCCATATGTCTTGAGCTAATGGCATTCAATTCCGGAGCGGCTCGAGTTTAAACCACTGACCACTCACTACGGACCACTGGCGAATTAAAACAGGAAGGGAGGAAAAATAATGCGTTATGATACGGCGCTGAGGAACTACACCGCAAAAAGGCTCGAAGAAATAGAGCGTGCCGACATCCTCGTGGGGATCCCCTGCTACTATAATCAAAGCACCATCAACCATGTAATCCGGATGGTGAGCCACGGAATTTTCAACCACTATAAGGACCTGCGGTCCGTGATTATGATTGCTGACGGCGGTTCCACTGATGATACTCGGGAGGTGGCAAAAGAGTTCGAGATCAAACCGTGGCAGGAGAAGATTACATCCATTTACCGGGGGCCCGCGGGAAAGGGTTCAGCCTTTCGGTCTATCTTTGAGGCGGCCAAGCGCCTCAAGGTCAAGGCCTGCATGGTGGTTGATTCGGACCTGCGTTCCATTACGAGCGATTGGGTCAAGTATCTCTTGGAACCTATTCTGGAAAAGGACTACCAATACGTCTCTCCCATCTATTCCAGATACAAGTATGATGGAACCATCACGAACAACATCGTCTACAACCTGACCCGAGCCCTTTACGGTCTGCGCATCCGGCAACCCATTGGAGGGGACTTTGCGTTTGTCGGTGAACTGGCCAAATACTATGTCGATCAGGATGTATGGGAGACCGATGTCGCCCGCTACGGTATTGATATCTGGATGACCACGAACGCAATTACGAACAACTTCAAAATCTGCCAGTCGAACCTGGGAGTCAAAATCCATGACGCCAAGGACCCCTCCGAGTCCCTGGGCCCCATGTTTCGCCAGGTGGTTCATACCCTTTTTGTGCTCATGGAGCAAAACGAAGCTGAATGGAAGGCGGTCAAGGGAAGCCGGACCGTCCCCATATTCGGACTTAAGGAGTTTATGGAACCGGAGCCTATTAAGGTCAATCTTGACAGGCTTGTGACCGAGTACAAAGCAGGCTTTCGACAATTCAAGGGCCTGTACCGGGACATATTTTCCCCAGAGTGCCTTGAAGATCTCAAGAAGTGTGCTGCAAACGCCAAGACCAAGTTTATCATGCCGGTAAAAACCTGGGTCAAAGTCCTGTATGAGACTGCCGCAACATTCCATCATTGGACCCATAATCGGACCCAGCTGGTAAATCTGGTCACCCCTCTCTATCTCGGCCGCGTGGCCTCCTTTATCAACCAGACCAAGAAGATGACCTCGAGTGAGGCCGAAGCAGTGGTTGAAGAACAGGCCCAGGAGTTTGAAGAACAGAAGAATTATTTGATTAAGCTGTGGAACGAGAAGGAAAAGGAGGGATGAGCGTGGAATTTCTAACCATCATTAATACCCCGTCCCATAAAATTTTCTGTTTTGACCAATTACCCACTGAACCGATACGGAGGTCCTTATGACAACAGTAAGAAAAAAGTATACAATTACACTCGGTTTTATGCTCGTAGCGTTTACGCTTGCGGCCGTCGGCTGTGCTACCGTTGGCCGAAAATTTCCGGTCGACGCTGTCTCGAAAATTCAAATCGGTGAAACCACCAAAGAGGAAATCGCCGACCTGTTCGGACCTCCCTGGCGCACCGGAATCGACGACGGAAAGAAAACGTGGACATATGCTTATTATCGCTACTCTGCCTTCAACGATTCAAAGACACGCGATATTGTCCTTCGCTTTGATGAACACGGCGTAGTTACTTCATACACATTCAACTCAACGTATCCGGAAGACGAAAACCTCTGATCCCCGCCGAATTCGGTCGAGTGAACGTGAGAGGCAGAAAATTGATTATTTAGGCAATAACCAGACAGGCGGCGTTCCATGACCAGCAATACCGCGGACGACAAACCGGGGCCCGGCCTTGACCGAAAAACGGAAACCGGTCAACTCAACACCTTTATCGGCGTTTTCACCCCTACCATTCTCACGATTCTGGGCGTCATCATGTACCTGCGCTTTGGATGGGTCACGGGCCAGGTCGGCCTGGCACGGAGCATTATCATCGTGGTGCTGGCCAACTTCATCACCTTAGCCACCTCGTTCAGCCTATCCGCAGTGGCCACCAATACCAGAGTTGGGGTGGGCGGCGCCTACTTCATCATCTCTCGGAGTCTCGGACTGGAAGTCGGCGGTGCCATAGGTCTGCCACTTTTCCTGGCCCAAGCCCTGTCTGTCACCCTCTATGCCTTTGGTCTGGCAGAGTCCTTGCGGATCGTTCTACCCAACATCCCCTTGGTCCCGGTCACCTTCTGCATCATTATCATGGTCGCTCTCCTTGCCCTGCGGGGGGCGGACATTGCGCTCAAGGCCCAGTTGCCGGTCATGGTCATGATTGCTCTCTCCCTGCTCGCTTTGGCCGCGGGCGTTTTCTTTAAGGAGCAGGTAATTATGCCGTCTGCGGAAACGCCGTCGGAAGCGGCCGGATTCTGGCAGGTCTTTGCCGTCTTCTTTCCGGCGGTAACCGGCATAATGGCGGGCCTAAGCCTTTCCGGCGACCTCAAGGATCCGCGACAATCCATCCCCCGCGGTACCATTGCCGCCGCCCTCACCGGACTGGCCGTCTATCTCCTGGTACCGGTATTGCTTACCCTCGGCGCAGACCGAGCCTCTTTGCAGACCGAACCTCTTATATGGACAAAAATCGCTCTCCTGGGACCGTGGCTTGTCCTTCCCGGCCTGTGGGGGGCCATTTTTTCCTCGGCGGTGGGTTCTGTCCTGGGGGCGCCGCGCACCCTGCAGGCTCTCGCTTTGGACCGCCTGGTGCCGCGCCGCCTATCTAGGAGCGGCAAGACAGGCCGAGAGCCGCTGGGCAGCCTGGCACTCACGGTAGCCTTAAGCCTTGCCGCGGTTTTTCTCGGCGATCTCAACACAGTGGCCACCGTGGTCACCATGTTTTTTCTGAGTGTCTACGGAGTCATTAATCTGGTAGCGGCTTTGGAGCGGCTTTCGGGCAATCCGTCCTGGCGGCCCACCCTGAACGTCCATTGGGGTGTCAGCCTTCTCGGCGCCTGCGGCAGCTTTGGAATGATGTTCCTGATCCACTGGCCTTCCACCGTTGCCGCGCTTTCCACCGAACTTTTGCTGTGGCTCTGGCTGAAACGGAGGATCAGACACCATTCCTGGGGGGATCTCCGTCGCGATCTTTACGAAGCCCTCATTCGCTGGGCACTTATCCGCCTTGATCGTCACCCCATGAGCCCCAGGAACTGGCGCCCCCATCTGCTGGTTTTTGTCGGCGATATCACAAGGCGGCTCGACCTGGTCCGCTTCTCCTCATGGTTCAGCGAAGACAGGGGGCTGGTAACTGTCTGCGAACTGATAGAGGGAGATATCTTGTCCCTTAACCTGGATGTATCGGCTCGCCAGGGAGAGATGAGGGAAGTCCTACATAAGGAGGGGATTTCAGCCTTCGGCGAAGTTAACATCGTATGGAACGTGGAGCGCGGTATCCTTGCCGTCACCCAGGCCAACGGCATGGCGGGCCTGGAAAGCAACACCGTTTT
Source organism: Pseudomonadota bacterium (assembly GCA_043818915.1). Classification (GTDB taxonomy): domain Bacteria; phylum Desulfobacterota; class Desulfobacteria; order Desulfobacterales. Next base: position 5,248 of record JBDRFJ010000115.1, read on the forward strand.
GGTCGGTTTTCCCGATGAACTGCAGAGACTGGCGCTTTTTTTGCGCGTCCTCGGACACCTGGAACAGATCAACCGCAATCTCGTCATCGGCAAGGTCGAACCGCTGCGCCCCGCTCGCGAGGGGGTCCCGCGGATCATCCATGTCTGGTGGGGCGGCTTGAAGCGCAACAGCGACCTCATGCTTCTTTTGGCATACCTGCTTACCTGCAACGCCGAGTGGCGCAATTCCCGGATCACAGTTCTGAGCGTCGCCTCCAATGAGTTGATGAAGCAGCAAACGGAAGAAACTCTGGCCAAGCTTATTCCGGAAATCCGGATCGATGCCGAGGTCGAGATCATGGTGCGGCGGGGGAATGACAACATCCAGGACATTATACGTCAGAAAAGTTTCAACGCGGATGTGGTGTTCCTCGGCCTGGCCGCGCCGGAAGAGGGTAAGGAGGAGGAATACGCCCTGCGCCTGCAAAACATGGTGGACTGCATGCCCACCTGTTTTCTGGTCCACAACGGCAGCTTGTTCATGGGCGAACTGGTTACCCCGGACGATGCCCTGCAGCCCCTTTCCGATAGCCAGGCTGAGGAGGAAGGCGGTGCTGCTTAAGGAAAGCGTACAAAGAAAAGCGGTAGCCGATCGCTGATTCCCGACTCCTGACCCCTGTCTTCTGTTTCTGTTTTTTTATCGGAGGAGTTATTCTTGCCCGCGTCCTAAATCTTTCTTGGCCTCCCTGGCAATATGGTCAAGGATTTGATCGAACTGTTTCCTCATCGCGATCATCTCCTGCCGCATGTGCAATATGACCTCCACGCCGGGGAGATTGACTCCAAGATCTTCTATCATCGTTTTTATTACTCGAATCTTTTCCACTTCACAGAGTTCAAAGACATTGGTGTGCTCCGCCTCAAGATATGTGGAACATATGATCTCTTCTCTTTCAAGATCATCCAGAAACTCTTTCTTGATCTGGAAAAACTTCAAGACTTCGGTAACAGTATAATATCTCTTTTCCACTGGCCCAATCCTCACATCTTTATATCTTTTCTTATATCTTTGCGGTAAAGCCCTTCCATGCGGCGCACCGCCTCAAGTGCTTCGGGGTCATCGGACTCGGGGACCTTGACAAGCAGCTTGACGAGAAGGTCGCCCTGTGTGCGGGCCTTAGCATCAAAGGCGCCCTTTCCCTTTAGCCGCAGTATCCGGCCATTCTGACTCTTGGGAGGAATCTTGAGCTTTAGTCTCCCATCGGGCGTTGGGACCTCAACCGTTGCTCCTGCCATTACCTCATAGAGTGTGACCGGCAGCTCAATATGAAGATCATTCCCTTTTCTACGCAAAAGCGGATGGGGTTTGACTTTCATAACCAAATAGATATCGCCCGGTTTTCCCCCACCTCTTCCGGCCTCCCCTTTGCCGGCTATCCTCACCCTGGAGCCGTCTTTAACACCCTTGGGAATTGTCACTTTAATGCGCTCTACCCCCTGCATCGTACCCTGTCCCTTGCATCGCGAACAAGGTCGCCCCTTTCCGTAGCCGCCACAGGCAGGACAAGTTTGGGTAAAATGTAAGGGCCCTTCTGCCACGCTTTTTCTCCCCGATCCTCCACAGGTGGGACAGGTTTTCAGAATGGTCTCAGGATCAATTCCGGACCCGTCGCATAGTGAACACGACACCCCTTTTTGAATGGTAATCTCGGTCTGGAATCCTTTCAACGCGGAAAGGAAATCGACCTCCATTGCATATTCGATGTCTCGCCCAGGAACCTTCCCGGGCCGTTTAAACCGTTCAGTTTTTCCCAAGATGTCCCCAAAAAGGTTCTCATAACTCTGATACTGCCCTGTATCTTCCCAGCCATGACTGCTCGTGTATTCACCCCACGGCCCTTGCTGGTACTGTTGGGCTTCCCTATATCGTCTCGCCGCCTCTGCATCAAATCCTGGGCCGAGCCCCTCTTTGCCGAATTCGTCGTAGAGGCGTCTCTTGTCCTTGTCCCCAAGCACGTCGTATGCCGCGGATATTTCCTTGAACTTTTGCTCTGCTTTTTTGTTGCCCGGATTTATGTCAGGATGCCACTTGCGAGCAAGCTTACGGTATGCCTTTTTAACATCATTCTCAGTGGCGTCGCGTTTAACCCCCAATATATCGTAATAATCCTTTGGCATCGCCACGTCCTTGAGTATATGGTAGCGGTAAGACGTTTCATAAAATTACCATTTCTATGCTACCACAAATTTCGCTTATTATGAAAGCTGATGGTCTCGTAAAAAGTCCATTTTGTTCACTTGGTGAGCATTTTGGGATTCTGAGCTTCCTTGTCACGCGTTCTTTGATTGTAGCATTTTAGGAATACGACCTCGTGGAGCAGGCTCTTAAACCCTCCCCATCCCGCTGAAGAATCCGCCAAATAGCGCAGCGCCGATCCCAAACAAAATCGACAGAATAATAATGGCCGGAATAGAAGCAACCGCCCACTTGACCATGAATATGACCATGGATGAGAACGGCATCTTAATGTCGGTCACAACAACATTGCTGTTATGTTCTGTCATCGGTCCCTCCTCTGGCTGTAAGTACTGTTCCAAAAATCTGTCTTCCGTATCCTTGCCGCCGGTCTTTAGGATTAAAGACCGCAAGCGAGCGACTCAGCACTCCAAAAAGAAAAAGTCCTCGCTTTCGGGAAGGAACAAGCCCTTTAGTGTTGCTTTTCCGTTGTCTTACACGTGGAAATTCCGAATGGGAAATAGGCCGGGCACCAGCCTGTGGCCGCTGTGATGAGCGGCACTATGCCAACAACACCCCACCAGCTCTTGAAGTAGATTCCAAGAATAATGATAGCGAGGCCGACTATTACTCTGATAATTCTGTCAACCTTTCCGATATTGCATTGCATGACCTTACCTCCTTATAAAGACGCTTGCTAACCGAGGTTTTCCTTTTCTTCTTTTCCTTTCAGAGCAGTTTGGACCATGAAGTAACGGCCGATACCGTCAAGACAAAGCATCCCTTTTAATCGATCTCCGTCGACAACGGCCGCAGCCGTCTTCCGGGTGGAGAGAAGGCGACGATACACCTCGTCAAGGGGCGTGGAGGGAGCGACAGAAAAAAAGTTGCGATCCATCACTTCAGATACCGGTAGTTCCACCCCCTTCTCATGGATAGCAGCGAGGATTCCCGTGCGAGTAAGGATGCCTTTGAGCCCTCCTTTGTCTCCCACCACGGGAAAATCCTCCTGGCAGCCGTGATAGGCGTGTTCGAGTGCCCGTGCCAGGGGCTCATCCGGGCGTAGGCTCTGAAAGTCCGTTGCCATGGCTTCGCTAGCCGGCACCTGGTGGAGGACAGAGCGAAGCATGACCTGCTGCTTCTCCCCGCCCGCGCCCACGTATAAGAAAAAACCAATCAAGGCGAGCCACCAGTTAAAAAAGATCCCATAGAAAATGAAAAACATCGACACAGCCTGTCCGATGAAGACTGCTAAGGAAGTGGCCCTGTTATAGTCCATCTTAAGGGCCAGGATCCCTCGCAGTACGCGTCCACCGTCCATCGGGAATGCCGGTATCAAGTTAAAGACCGCCAGCACGATGTTTACGCCGATGAGCCCGCCGAAGAAGGCCTGCGCTGAATCGGGATACAGATCGGGAACCCTGACACCCGACCACCGGCCCACAAAGAGATAGAGGATGCCCGCGATCGCCAGGTTTATTAAGGGACCTACAATGGACATGGCGATCTCCTGGCTCGGCTTTTCGGGCATCTCCTCAATGGTTGCAATGCCTCCGATAGGAAGGAGAGTAATGCTCGTTGCCTCCTTGCCGAACCGGCGCGCAATCAGGCTATGGCCGAGTTCGTGAATCAGGACGCTGGCAAAGACGGAACATATGAAAAGTACCGCGCGCATGGCATATGCAGGGCTTCCTCGAGACAATCCTGCAAAAAAGATGAACAAAAGAAGGAACAGGAATGTCACGTGAATCCTGAAATCTATTCCAAAAATTTTTCCGAGCTTAAAAGACCACTGCATGATATGGTTACCTCCTTCTCTCTATTGCTTCCCCGTGAGCATGATTCCGACGAGACCACGAGCAGTTTCAAAGACGGCGACAGCACCGGCTTCCAGTTTACGGCCTGCCCAGGCCAATCCCTGCTCGAGGTGTATGGCCGCGGCCTTGAGTGCGTGACCCGCCCTCACCGTCTCCTTCTTGGTCCAGTCCGCAACGGCCTTCAAATAGTGGTGCCTGGCAAGGGTATAATGAGCGCGGGCAAAGGCGTTATCAAGTTCCTTGACAGAGGCAACCGTCCCCTTTTCAATACTTTTTGCCAGTTTTTCCAATTCTTGGATTGACTCGTTAAGGCCTTTCTTTGCCTCCTCGGTGGCACGAGCTGCTTCCAGCTTTAAGAATGCCGCGCCTTTTCGGATTTCATCAGCCGCAGCCTTTGCATCTTTCTTAAGAAAGCTCTCACGTGCCTGGTGAAAGTGATGCGCGGGTTCGTCAGTCAAAGCGTTTAACGTGTTCTCATCGACCGGATACTGCGGAGCTGCTTGCATTGGGCGTGTCTCAGCCGCCCAGGCTCCGACAGCCATGGTTGTCATGATAAGTACAATTGATAAGCCTAATGTTTTATAACGCATAATTTCCCTCCTTTATCCAATAACCTTCAGGCATGATGGGTGGCGAATTCAACAGCGCCGGTTGTCTTAAGGATGTCCCTTCAGGCAATAGCCATGGGAAATATGAGAAATTAAAAAAGGTTGGAGATTCGGCTTATCAGCATGAGTCAGTGAAAGGACACAGCATTCCGTGAAAAATTGAACGCCTGCTTAATAATTATACGCGAGGGTATATAAGAGTTGCAAGCGATTTTATAAAAAAGTTGACAGTGTCGCGTCGACTCTGGTATTTTATTAACTAAGGGGAAATAATCATAACTGTACCCAGCTCATTCCATCCGAGACCGGCATATCATAATCTTTTGTAATCCCATCGAATAGTACTTTCACGAAGCGTGTGGAACCCTTGCCGCATCATCCGTTATCTCTTGATAAATAGTCTGGTTCCCCTGTAAAAAGTCTTTTTTACGGGGGATTGCGAACTTTAGGAATTGCGAATTATTTAAGGCCATCAGGTTTGAATCAGTGATTCGGCATGGCAGAGGTATTTTTCAATTACAAACCAAAAACAGGGAGGAACAGGTTATGGAAAATAAAGAGCAACTGTGCAAAAAGATACAGGAACTTTACCCCGAAGTCGGGGAATGCGGCATCGATATCGACCTTGAGTATGAGGACGACAAGAAAGCCTGGATGGTGAAGTTGTCCAAAGACAAGCATCATCTCAATACATACCTGGAGCCCGACGACGCAAAAGCATGCCTTATAGGGGAAAAGTGCGTTGGTTTGGGATTTCAGATATCCCAGCTTATTCAGAATATCAAGGAGGCATAGGGGCAAGAGGGGGAAATCAGAGGACAAGCTGCGCGGAACAAGTGAGCTTAGTCGATAAATTCCCCTATGCGGCTATGTTTTTTCTTGATGGCCGTGATTAGCCGGGTAAAGTGCCGGATACGGATAATAGCTCGTACGACGAGGTATGTCCCGGTTTAAGCACCATCACGGCCTCCCTTGATCACTTTTTCTTTGTTATCGCCCTCCATCCTGTCGATGGCTGCAAAGTAGGGCGCAGCACCTTGCCGACATCTCTCGCATACTCCGTGGTGTAGAACGCCTCAGGGTCTTCCTCCATAATGATTTGGAGTATCCACTTCAGGTCGCGGCGGCGGGTCACGACGTACAGTTCGGTCACGGGTCCTCGCATTCCCTCTCCAAGAAATATGGTGACCCGTTGGCCGTGCTCACGCAAGCGGTCGGCCATCTCTTTACCGGCTGTCCTGGTAAAAACCCTCAGTACAAGAAAACCAAAGGCCATCTTGCGTTCTACCATGATGCCGACCGCATTCCCCGTGGCATACCCCAGGGCGTAAAATAATCCCAGGATAGGCGCTGTCGCGATCTTGTGGACCACGGCTGAAACCACGGTGATCCAGATGCTTATTTCGAAAAACCCGAGTACAAAGGCTGCTTTTGTGCGTCCCTGCACGGTCGCAATGGTACGGATCGTACCAAGAGACACATCACAAATACGAGCAAAAAAGATGGCAAGTCCGGTTAGCAGAACATGCGTACTCATTGTGCCGAAACCCTATTTTTATCCCCGAATGATGAGAAAGACCACATACGTCGCGTAGAACCCGAGAAAGAGCCCCCCTTCCCACCGGTCCAATAATCGTCTTCTTCCTGTAAACATAAAAGCAAACAAAAGTAAGTTGGCAAGAATCACGACGCCTATGTCGATATTGCTGTTTGCGTGAAACGGTAACGGTTTTATGAGTGAGCTTATGCCGAGGACGAAAAAGATATTAAAAATATTGGATCCTACCACATTGCCTACTGCGATTTCGACATTCCTCTTGTACGCTGCTACCGCTGATGTGGCTAGTTCAGGAAGTGACGTTCCGACAGCGACAATGGTTAATCCTACGAGCGACTGGCTCATGCCAAATTTCAAGGCCATATGGACGGCGCCGCCAACAATCCATTGGCCGCCAAGCGACAAGCCGATCAAACCTAAGACAACCAAAAGCAACGACTTTATGAGTCCATGCACTTTGGTTGGTACGTGTTCTTCCATCCCCTCTATTGTTTTTGCAATGCTAAACGAATAATAGATAAATATAATGAAAAATGAGAGAAAAATGAGTCCGTCTATTCTCGTTAAGGCAGAAAAATCACGGTTGTCGATTAGCTGGTCATTCGCTAGTATGCATAGGACAATTGCGGCGAGGAGACTTAAAGGGATCTCTTTACACACGGTACCCTTGCCTACGGTCAAGGGATAAATGAGGGAGGACACACCAAGGATAAGAAAAACATTGGCAATATTGCTTCCCAAGACATTGCCAATAGCAATATCGGTATTTCCCTTAAGGCCGGCGACAATGTTCACAAATAATTCCGGCGTTGATGTCCCGAACGCGACCACCGTTAGTCCGATCACGAGGTCAGAGACATGGAACCGCCGGGCGATCGAAGAAGCCCCGTCAACGAGGAAGTCCGCACCCTTGATAAGGAGGGCAAATCCAATAATGAGTAATAAATACGGCAACATGAGGATAGCTTTTATGCCTTTAATGCGCAGAATTGCTCTCGAGCAAAGGCAACACGTTCTTCAATGCTTCCAAGACTTTTGCGATGATGTTCTGCCTGCCTAAGCCGAGGCAGCAGACCCACACGAGTGGCGATCTGGATATTGAGTCCAGGACGCGCATTCAGTTTCAGAATTAACGGCCCCTTTCCTTTGTCAAGCACAATATCGACACCCTGATACCCCCTAAACCGGTAAGCTCGTAACATCGCGCGGCAAGTTCTAAGAGGCCCTCCCATCCAGGAATTTTCAGGCCCGCAACAGGGGTTCCGGTGTCGGGATGTTCACTGATGATATCGTTACGATACACCGCGGGAAGGTTTGTACCCCTGGAAAGATCAATGCCCACCCCTAAAAATCCCCCGGTAGAATCGGCCGCTCCGGTAGGCGTAATTCAACCTCTCGGGTCTCTCCTCGGTAATAGAGGGTGAGGCGGACCATATCGCCCACACGCAGCGATCGAACAAATTGCGTAAAATGTTCTTTATTGTCAAAGGCTTGGCCATCGGCAGCAATAATAATATCCCCTCCAAGCAAAAATTCAAGACCGGCGATGATAACCGGAAGCTCTCCATCACGCAACCCGGCCTCTTCAGCAGGACTCCCCGGCTCGATCGTCTCCACTAAGAAGCCGCTCACCAGGGGGAGATTGATAATCTCCCCAAGGTCTTTCTGAATGAGTTTACCCCGCACACCGAGCCAGGGGCGAATGACACGCCCATGGTCCACCAGCTCAGACAAAACCCGTTTGGCCACATTAATAGGGACGGCAAACCCGATATTCTGTGCATCGCCCAGCATCGCCGTGTTTATGCCGATGACCTCACCGCACCTGTTGATAAGCGGTCCGCCGGAGTTGCCCGGATTGATGGCAGCATCAGTCTGGATAAGGGGAAGCCTCAGGCTCATGGGGGCTGAGTAAAGGGTCCGATTAATGCCTGAGACCACGCCGAGCGTCAGGGTCTGCTCCAGGCCGAGGGGGTTGCCGATTGCCATAACCTCGTCGCCGACTTCGATCTGATCCGAGTTGCCCAGCGTCGCCACAGGATAATCGGCGGTCCCCCTTGGAATTCTCAACAGCGCCAGATCCAGTATCGGATCAATTCCCACAACTTCCGCCCGGACCATGCGTCCGGCGTCCAGGGTTACGCTAATTGCGCGGTAGCCGAAAACAAGGTGTGAGTTTGTGAGCACAAGCCCGTCCTTGTTGATAATAAAGCCGGAACCGACCGAAGTGCTTATCCGATCGGTGGTTTTAAAGGGATCGATAGCGACTGCCGACACGAACACGACAGAGGGTGAAATTCGCCGGAAAAGGTCTGGTACCGACTCCGTGCAATCAGCGCGAGCAGATGTGACCGGGATAATGGATGCGATCACAGCGATCACAACAATAGCGAAAACCATATACGCCTTCATGCGTGTGTCTCCCCTGATCTCGCTTAGACTATATGAACTACGAGTCATTTATTGCATGTTGAAGAAAAGAAGGGAACCAGTAAGTGTATTTTACCATGCCTAACGATCAAATGACACAAACTTTTTGACAAATCTTGGTTTACTTGGCGTGCCTCTGTTTTTTTTAGGCATAGGTGAAAATACCTCTTATGGAGGAGTATTAAGCGCGACTCAATGGAACTACTGTTTTTGGTCAAGTTGTTCCATCATTTTTTAGGGTTCCAAAAGTAAGTTGTTTCTGGCATACTTCCAATATAACAATATAACACGTTCCACGCGAAAAAGTCCTCTTTTTTGAAAAGTCAGAACCTTAAGTTCCCAACGAAGAGAATATCGGATTTCGGAGTTCCCGTTTCTATCTTTTTCCGCTATTTCAGCATATTATACTAACATAGAGTAATTAATATTGGGTGATTAGGGTATTTTTCTTTGAGCATCGGAATCGGAGGTTCCGATGGCAATTCCCCCGGCAATTTAATAACTATTGAAATCAATAGATTATAACTATGGCACAAGTGCTGCTTTCTATTTATCAGTTATCAGCTTCCCGAAACAACAAGGAGAAATTGCTATGGCAAAAGAATTAAAATTTAACCAGGCGGCCCGGACAAAAATCCTCGATGGGGTGAACATCCTGGCCGACTTGGTGAAGGTAACCCTGGGACCCAAAGGACGTAATGTGGCCCTGGAAAAATTATGGGGCGCTCCGACCATCACCAAAGACGGGGTGACCGTGGCCAAGAAAGTGGAGTTGGAAGACAGGTTCGAAAACATGGGCGCCCAGATGGTCAAGGAAGTAGCCAACAAAACGTCAGATGTGGCTGGTGACGGGACCACGACGGCTACTATCCTGGCCCAGGCCATCTACCGAGAGGGCACCAAGCTGGCGGCCGCAGGCCACAACCCCATGGCCTTTAAACGCGGCATCGACAAGGGGGTCTCGACTGTATTGGAAGAGCTCAAGAAACTCAGCAAACCGACCAAAGAGCAGAAGGAGATCGCCCAGGTCGGCACTATCAGTGCCAACAATGATGAGGCAATTGGCAACCTTATAGCTGAGGCCATGAACAAGGTAGGCAAGGAGGGGGTTATCACGGTGGAAGAGGCCAAGGGCATGGAAACCACCCTGGAGGTAGTCGAAGGGATGCAGCTTGATCGCGGCTACATTTCGCCTTACTTTGTCACTGACGCTGAGCGCATGGATGTCGTGTTGGAGGATCCGTATATCCTCATTCACGAGAAAAAGATCAGCGCCATGACGGACCTGTTGCCCATTCTCGAGCAGGTTGCCAAAACAGGGAGGCCCTTACTGATCATTGCAGAGGACGTGGAAGGTGAGGCGCTCGCGACCCTGGTGGTAAATAAGCTACGGGGGTCCCTCGGGGGGTGCGCGGTAAAGGCTCCCGGCTTTGCTGATCGGCGCAAGGCCATGCTACAGGATATCGCCGTTCTTACGGGCGGTCAAATGATCTCTGAAGATTTGGGTATCAAGCTGAAAACCCTAAGTCTCAACGACCTGGGCACGGCCAAGACGATCAGGGTGGACAAGGACACCACCACTATTGTAGATGGCGGTGGTACGCAGGAGGCCATCGAGGGAAGGATCACACAGATCCGCGCACAGATTGAAGAAACCACTTCCGACTATGACCGGGAGGAGCTGCAAGAACGTTTGGCCAAGCTGGTCGGCGGAGTTGCGGTCATCAACGTCGGAGCAGCCACCGAGACCGAGATGAAGGAGAAGAAGGCAAGGGTAGAAGACGCGCTGAACGCCACACGGGCCGCAGTGGAAGAGGGTATCGTCCCTGGTGGGGGCGTGGCCTTGCTCCGCTGCATTCCGGCGTTAGAGAAACTCGGCGTAGATGAGGAGGAGTCTTTTGGGGTGAATATTGTAAAACGGGCTCTGGAGGAGCCGTTGCGACAGATTGCCAACAACGCCGGCCACGAGGGGTCTGTCGTGGTTCAGCGGGTGAAGGGTGAGTCAGGTTCTTTCGGCTTCAACGCCGAGACCGAAACGTATGAAGACCTGATGAAAGCGGGGATCATCGATCCTACCAAGGTAACCCGCTTGGCCCTTCAAAACGCCGCGAGCGTTGCCGGCCTCCTTTTGACCACTGACGTAGCGATCACCGAGAAACCAAAAAAGAAAAAAGGTGAAAAATGAAAAAATACGTGGGCATATGGGTGGATCATGAGAAGGCGTTCATTGTGGCGCTACAGGGCGACACAGAAACGCTTACAAGGATAGACTCGAATGTGGAAGGCCATGTCCGGCTGGCGGGAGGGTTTCGTTCCCCGACTATTTATGGTCCGCAGGATGTTGCTTCCGAACAGAAAATAGACCGGCGTCGCGAGCATCACTTGCGGGAGTATTACCAGAAGATTGTCGAGGCAATCGAGGATGCCCGGAAGATTTTGATCTTCGGCCCTGGTGAAGCCAAGGGAGAACTGAAAAAGGAGATAAGGAAATCAAAGGAGCTTTCCGCAAAAATTGTCAAAATAGAGCCAGCCGACAAGATGACTGAGCGGCAAGTAGCGGCCAAAGTAAGAAAACACTTTACTCCGGGGGAGCCGTAGCACCATGGGTATACGGGGAAAAACTAAGTTATTGACGAGATCGTTCACGTACTTCATCTTTACGATATCTAATAATAATTAAATAGATTGTATTAATAAGCCTGAACATATTTCCTGACTGGTTAGGAAGACATGGTGTGATGGGCCAGCCATTATTAAGAAATTTAAGAACTGATCCCCGTATCCGGGATCGCATGGAAAGGAGGACTACTATGGACCTTATGAAGTGGGAACCATCTGGGGAATTATCATCGCTGCGCCGGCAGATGGACCGGCTTTGGGATTCCTTTTTTGGGCGTGAACCAACCCTGTTTGAACGTGGGCGATGGGCGCCTCCTGTTGACGTATCAGAGGACAAAGACGAAATTGTAGTCAAGGCCGAGGTCCCCGGCATGGAGGAAAAGGACATCTCCGTGACCCTCTCAGGGGACAACCTCATGATCAAGGGCGAGCGAAAGTCCGAAAAAGAGGAAAAGGATAAACAGTTCCACCGAATCGAGCGAAGTTACGGTGTCTTTCAACGTGCTCTACGTCTGCCCGTTGGGGTGGATGCGGACAAGATCAAGGCCAATTACGTAAAGGGGGTTCTGGAGATTCATCTCCCCAAAAAGGCCGAGGTCAAGCCGAAGGAGATCCCGATCAAGGTCGAATAGATGCGCAGGAGGCTTACAACGTGTATGTAATTACAACGATGGCTGGCCCTACTTATACGCTTGTCGGCGTTCATTAAAAGCCACCAGGTCACAAGATGCTGTAATGCCTTTTGGCCAGGGTTTAAAGCATCTTATGTCAAAAACTCGTCCCGCCTCCGGCAGGACTCAATTAATGGAAGCCATCTCTCGTTAACAACTTACCGGAAAAACGACGGTTGTAGATATCGGAGCGAAAAGAAACGTTCTGTCCCACGGGTTATAGATACATATAGGCTTTTCGAGTTCAAACAAGGCGCAAGCGGCCAAAGGTTGACGGTATAAAAAAGAGATAAAGGGAGGATTGAAGATGACCCCGAAACGCGTTGTATTTCTTGTAATTTTGTTTCTTTTTGCACTCTTTATCATTCAAAACGCCCAGGTGGTGGAGGTGCGATTTCTTTTCTGGAAGGCACAGGCGTCCCGGGCATTGGTCCTGTTAGGGACCTTTATCCTCGGTCTTGTTGCCGGCTGGTTGACGGTACGGCTGCGTAAAAAAGATCAGGGAGAGCCGACAAAAGAGAATCTCCACGAGATCAAAGAGCATGGCGCTTCGTTTGATTGAAATGGTCCTTTCTGAAGGGGAGGAAAAAGCATCGGAAGTGTCGCTTAATGAATCTCCGATAATGTGTTTCTGGCGGGAAGCGGAGAGGGCCAAGAAAGCGACGTATTGGGCCATTTTGCTGTGGGTTTCGCTCCTCTTGGTCCTTGTTGTGGTAGTCATTTTTTCTCAGAGGAGTTAGAAATAAATATGGAAGAGGCAGTAAAAAAACTTGTAAGTGAGGCCGTACTTTTTGCCCCCCGTGCTGTAGCGAGTCTGGTTATTTTCCTAGCCTTATGGTTTGGGGGCCTTATTATCCAAAAAATAATCTTACGAATTGGCGGTAAATCCGAGTTAGATCAAAGCCTTTTTGAATTGGGAGGAAAGGTTGTCAAGTTCGGATTGATTGCTTTTGGGGCGGTGACCGCACTTGGCACAATGGGTATCAATATTTCCGCTCTGGTGGCCAGCTTGGGACTGACGGGCTTCGCACTCGGATTTGCGCTCAGGGATGCCCTCTCAAATGCACTTGCAGGAGTCCTTATTCTTGTTTATCGCCCGTTCCAGCGCAATGACACTATTGCAGTAACAGGCTTTGAAGGGGTGGTCATACAAATCGACCTGCGATATACAACGATTCAGTCCGGCGGCAACAAGATCCTTATCCCTAATTCGACCATTTTTACTAATCCGATCAGAGTCATGGGAACCACGGAGTGATCTCACGTTATTTTGAATTCTACTTTGGCGGGATGTGAAAAAGGGTTACGGCCTATTCGTCTTATATGGAGACATCTACCCTCGGTTTAGCCTTTGTGTCATTATCGATCTCCGGATTACCAATGAATAGCCTCTGCGGTTCGATTCCGCCCTGTGAAGTGAGATAGTCTTTTACCGCTTCCGCCCTTTTCTGCGCTAACTCCAACAGTTCTTCTCTATTTCTCACCAATACACCGGAATCTATAGGGACCGCTTTGCCCCGCAAGGTGAATTGTACCTTGGGACGCTCCTTGAGCCGTTTTGCTATGATGTCCAGATAAGTCGTGCTCGCGGTTTCCAATTCATATACTCCGGGAGAAAACTCCACAGGTTCGAAGCGTAAGGCAGTCGCCAGGCTCACCAGTTTTCCGACCGCTGAAGGTACGTAATAGACAAGGATAGCTGTCTTTATTGCATTTATGGCGGCTTGTTGAAAGGCATGGCCAAGGCCGAATTTGGGATCGTTAATGTCTCCTTTGACGGGAAGTCGCAGACGGATGCTGTCGTTTCGATCCCGTAGCAAAGCGAGAGCGGTATTTAAGGGTATCCCTTGTTGTTTGGTAAACTCGTACTCTTCGTCAGGCTTGAGAGGCATGAGCGTAAACTTATCGAAAACAAGGTTGCTTTCGATGTCGAGGAGCCCTTGGTTGACCCGGACATCCGCATCTGCGGAGAGGCGACCATTTTCTATCTTATACCCCATGTGGGGGACCACATATGGCGTAAATCGGGGGAGTTCGATATCCTCCAATTTGACCTTCAGGTCCATGGTAGGACGTTCGGCGAACACCGTCACCGTTCCGTTCGCTGCCACGGAAGAATACTTGCTCAGGCGCGTCCGGATTTCCAGGGGGCTCTTCTGCTGAGGGTAAGATTGGTCGAGATCACCGAGGCGGATCTCCAACGGATGAAGGGTGAGGAGAAAGATGGGGCGTGCCGAGCGGTCTTCAAAGACAAGGCGGCTGTTTCCGGCAATCTCCAGCAGGCCGATCCGAACAGTTCGGCCGCTCTCTTTATTCTCCTTTTTTGACCCTCCATTTTTGGAGGGGACGGGGAACCATTGCGAAAGTTCCAAGTCTCCCTGAGGACTTCTCGCAAGCCATCCGGTGAGGCCAGTGAGATTAATACGATTCACATCGATGCGGGCTAACTCGCTCACCCTAACATTTTCTGCGACCAACTCATCAAGCGTCAGGATGTTTGGAGCATCATGCGTGTCGCCTTCTTGCAAAGGGCGACGCTCCAGTGCTTTGAGTTTGCCTAAACGTATTCGGCTCGCTTCTATGACATCCTTCCCGCGCATCTGAGCATCGCTTATTGCCATTTCTTGGAGGTCTACTACGGTTGCCCCCGTTGCGGCGTCGGCCACAACCAACCCGCTTAGGGAGGCGGTACCCTTCATTAGAAATCCTTTTTCGCCGGAAGTATTTTCGGTTCCAACCTCCACTGACCCTTCCCCCGAAAACTTTTTCTGCCGAATCCTTACAGGAGGGGAATTTAGTTCCAGGCTAAGATTCTCTGCTGAGAGCCGGCCTTGGGCAACCATCTTAGGCTCATCTTTTGACACAGTCAGATGCGCTGTGCCCCGCCAGTTCAATGAGCCTTCTACAACCTGAACAGCCGGCGCTTTCCCTCTCCCGTTCTGCAGCCAGATGCCACCGTCAATATCGAGTTGAAGCATTGCCTCCTCTGGGCGATATCGTGCCTCCGCCGTCATCTCTGTACCTAAAAGTCCACTAAGAATCTCGATCTTTTGCTGCTCCAGGATGGGAGAAAGCAAGGGCAAAGGGAGGGTGTCGGCACGAATTGAGGCCACAACGGAGGGTTCAATGCTGAATGGAGTTGTTTCCCCCTCAAGGTTAATGCTGCCGTCCTTCACCCGCAGTTCAACAATAAATCGGCTCGAAGAATCGGGATTCCAGGTTGCTATCGGGTCTACATGGGCATGAATAACAGTAACGTCGCCGCTCAGCCTGGGGTCGATGTAACGGATATGCACATCCTGGATATCTATGGTGTCAATCCCGATTCCCCAAGGCTTCTTTTCGGACTCCGCAGGTTCAGGCACGGGGGCCTTGACAGGCAACCCTGCAATTGACAACGCTCCATCTTGATCCCTCCGGACCGTAATAATAGCCCCTTCCAGTGAGAGACTCCGCACCTGCATGCGCCGCTTCCAAAAGGGCCACCAATCAAGGCGAACCTTTGCAATAGCCACTCCCAGTGTCGGTACGTTCCGTTCCCGGATGTGAAGCGTTGAGACGACCAATTCTCCCGTAAAGGGATTGAAGTCCACATCTTCGCTGTGGGCGGAAATTTCCCCCTCCCTCTCCAGCCATCTCTGCAATCCCCATTGGATGCCATACGGGAATATGCCGATGATGAGGACCGACAGGAGAAGCAAACCGGCAATCACCCAGGGCCAGATACGCCGGGGGGTAGAGGTCGGAAAATTTTTTTTGGATTCAGATAAATTTTTCATAGTGGTTACGCCGAGTAAACTGTTACCAAATTAAGCTCGGGAGATTTAAAACAAGTATACAAAAATGGTACCTCGTTTTCAACGAGATTAAAAGAACCATATCTTGCCGGATAGTTGCCGTGGTCGGCGCGAGTTGTTAAAAAACATTCACACATATGGTACATAAAAGAGTTGACCGTGCCATATCAACCGGATAACATTAAATAAGACAGCACAGGACATTCTTAAATGGAGAATTGTAATGCGTCGATTCGTTAAAAAGACATCAAAAAAAATCGGACTTCCACCAGGGACTCCTGTTTACATTGGAGAGAAAAAAGACGAGCGGGTGAGGATGAGCCTCGTTGATTATGATGAAGCTCACTTTCAAGAGAAAGAACTAACCAATATTGAAGAATCGTTTCCTCTTAAGGAGACGCCCACCGTCACCTGGATAAATATCGACGGCATCCATCAGCCGGAGATCATAGAAACAATCGGAAAACACTTCGATATCCATCCCCTTATCATTGAAGATATTGTTCATACAGGACAACGCCCCAAGATGCAGGACTTAGAGGATCACTTATTTGTGGTTTTAAAAATGCTCTCCTATAATGAAGCGACTAACGAAATAGAGACGGAGCAGGTAAGCATTATTCTTGGTCCCCATTTTGTTATATCGTTTCAGGAGCGGGAAGGAGATATATTTAATGCTCTGAGAGAGCGAATGAGAAATGGAAAGGGACGTGTCAGAAAAAAGGGGCCTGATTATCTTGCATACTGTATCATGGATGCGATTATTGACCATTATTTCATAATTCTCGAAAAACTGGGAGAAAGAATAGAAGATATACAGGACGCACTGATAACGAATCCCATACCGGAAACCCTCCATGAGATACAGAAATTAAAACGAGAAATGATATTCTTGCGTAAATCGGTGTGGCCGCTGAGAGAGGTAATCAGCGCTCTGGAAAGAGGAGAATCATCCCTGATTAGCGAGTCTACCGGGATATATTTCAGGGATGTTTACGACCACACCATTCAGGTGATTGATACAGTGGAGACATTGAGGGACCTCCTCTCCGGCATGCTTGATATCTATCTTTCGAGCATCAGTAATAAGATGAATGAGGTCATGAAGGTATTAACCATTATCGCTACCATTTTTATCCCCTTGACGTTTATAGCAGGGGTTTACGGAATGAATTTCAAATACATGCCGGAGCTTGAGTGGCGCTGGGGATATTTCGGCGTGTGGCTGGTCATGGTGGTGATCGTAGGTGGACTGGCGGTCTATTTTAGAAAAAAGAAATGGTTATAGAGTTTTTGGAATCACGCGGTTCGTCCTTAAAAATGTTTCTTAAAACAGGATGTAAAATTTCAATTTGGCGCAACAGGCTGTCTACGGGGAGGCTCCGATGATTCTCAGAAAACTGACTACAATAATATTGGCGGTAGGTCTTGTTTTGGTTTTCAGTCAGCAGGCTGCTATTGCCCAAGATGAAGCGAAACGAGAGCAAATTAAGATAGAGATAACCGAGTTGGAGAAGGCTGTTCAGCTCCTGGAAAACCCTGAAGAGGCTAAAAGGGTGGCTGCTCAATTAAAAGCGCTTTTGACGGCAAAGCAGGAATTGGCTGAGGAGAAAAAGGAACCAAAAAAGCCGGAGAAAAAGGTTCCGGTGAACCTCTTTAAGGCATATGAGTCGTATGAGCGTTACGCCCTGTCTGCTTTTGCAAAACTGACCTCTGAAATACAAGAGCTTCCTTTAAGTTACCAGCAGGTTAAGGCCTATCTCTCTGAGAAGGAAAACCGGCAGCGGATTCTCTCTTTTGGTATAAAGTTTTTCATAGCTCTTGTCCTCGGTCTTATCGTTTGGATGGTATTCCGCACGCTTACGAAAAGGGTAGAGAAAAGGATCAAACTGGAGGAGCCTCTAACGTTAGGGAGACGATTTGGCCACGCTTTCATTGTCACGGCCTTTAGGATGTACCCATGGATAGGCCTCTACCTCTTTTTCTATATCTTGTTTCTCATCGTTCCGATCCGTGAAACACTAAGGTTGCTCATTTTGTGGGAAATATTTGCTCTGTTTTTCTATTCTGTTCTGAAACAGTTCGTCTATTCTCTCGTTGCCCCCGATGCTCCTCCCCAGCGAGTTATTCCGATGAAGGATGAAACCGCCCACTACATTTTTGTCTGGTGGCGAAGAATACTTCTTTTCTCCCTCTGGGTGTATGTACTCATTATCCCCGGTTACATTTTTGACCGACCCGTCCTTGCAGCAGCATTGTCCACCATGCACAAGGTTGGGGTGGTGGTTATGGCAGGTATCATCCTTGCCCAGTGGAAAGAGGGTATTGAAAAAGTACTCTCATTGCGGATCAAGGCCGAAGACCCCTATTGGAAGAACAACATAAAGAAGATATTCAATTTCATTATGGGAAAACTATATTTGATTACTATCATATACTTAGGGATAATAGTTATTCTTCCCGTTGTGGGCCTGTCCCACATTTACACTTATCTTCTTTACGCAACGGCAAAGAGTATTATCGTTATTATTGTGGCAGCAGGGTTCTGGTTCCTCTGGAATCTTCTGTTTAATAAGCTTTTTGAGGTAAGCGCCCCTATCAAAGAGAGATATCCTGAACTGGAAGAGCAGGTTAATCGATATGTCGGTCTTTTAGGAAAAGCCGGCCACATAGTTATATTGGTATTTGGCTTCTTAACCATTCTGGATATGTGGGGACTTCGTGCATACGAATTCGTCGCCTCAAATTCAGCAGTAGTCCAGGCTATTATACGGATTCCACTCATTGCCCTCGGCGCCATGGTATTGTTCGAACTTTCTAAGTTTCTCGTAAAACGCCTGGAAAAAGAAGCAATGGACCGGATGCTCGCAACCCGTAAGATGCCGGAACTTGAAGCAGAAAAGCGGGCTGTCACTTTCGGTAGAATTTTTAGAAAAATCATTGGAATAGCCATAATCACCGTTACTGCCATGATGATCTTTGCAGAGGTCGGCTTTGACATCAAGCCGATTTTAGCCGGGGCAGGGATTCTCGGACTGGCCGTTGGCTTCGGTGCACAGAATCTCGTCCGTGACATTATCAGCGGCCTCTTTCTCATCGTTGAAAATCGAATCAGGGTTAACGATGTGGCTATCATCAATGGTACGGGGGGCCTGGTAGAACAGGTAAATCTACGAACCACGGTTTTGAGAGGCCTGGACGGCGTGGTCCATGTGTTTCCCAATGGAGCGATCAATACCCTCTCGAATATGACGCATGAGTTTTCATTTTACATCTTTGACGTTGGCGTTGCCTATAAAGAGGATGTGGACAGGGTTATAGCCGTTCTGAAGGAACTCGGTGAAGAAATGACGCAGGATCAAGAGTATGCTCCACTCATTTTAGAGCCCCTTGAAATTATGGGCGTGGATCAATTTGCAGACTCAGCCGTGGTAATCAAGGCACGATTCAAGACCCTGCCCATCAAGCAATGGGTGGTAGGACGGGAGATGAACCGCAGAATCAAGAAGCGTTTTGACGAACTCGGCATTGAAATTCCGTTCCCCCACAGAACTTTCTATTTTGGTGAAGCGAGTAAACCTGTAGATCTAACATTGGAAGGACTGAAAGAGCACCGGGAAGACTTGAAGCAGATGATTCGCGAAGTGCTTCAGGATTTCAAGCCGAAAGGTCTCAACCAGGAAGGATAATAAGAGTTTACTTCAACATCGCATATTGTTATCCATAATTTTATACTCAATCTTGCCATTTACAAAGTTTAGGGTTCTGAAGATGATCTATCTTGCCTACGACGGCTCACTGAACGGTGACTGGATTTCGCGTTATGGTATTCGTCTCGCGACCCATACCGCCGAGAAAAAACTGACACTGATTCACATCCAGGACGGTAGCGTATCTCCAACAAGACTTGCCGAAAAAATCAGTAAGATTGAGCGAGAATGCACTGCTCAAGGAATAGATCTGCGTCCTGAAATCCTTCCGCTTAAAAAGAATGTCTATCAGTCTCTTCTTAAAGCCATTCCCTACGGCAGGGAGAGTTTTGTCGTGTGTGGCACGCGTGTTCGTTCCAAGAGGCAGGCCTTTTTATCCGGGACCATTTCCGAAAAACTCCTCACATATTGCGCGTTCAATGTCCTGGCCGTGCGGGTTGTGCAGCCGGGTCTGCTCGCGAATCCAGGCAGTTTCTTGATTCCGCTTGCCGGACATCCGAGGGGCTTTCAGTCTGCCTGGCCCTTTTTCAGGCTCTTCCTGCCCGGGGTGGAAGAGGTCTACCTCCTGCGGGTCATGAATGTCAGCTCTTTTCGGTTTTACGAGTCTTCTCCGAAACGTATACAACTGTTGCGCAAAAAAGGATTGAAATATCTCAGCGCTGTTATCCAGGATATCAAGCAAGGGCGCGGGTCTGCCACGTTCCGGATAGAGCCCCGTGTCGTAATAGGTGACGACTGGCCGATGGAGATCCTGGTCCAAAGCGGCAAGCTAAAGACACGCATGATCCTCCTGGGCGCGTCGGAACGCACCCGTCTCGGCCGTGCCGTTTATACCAATTCGCTGGAGAGGGTCCTCCGTGGAACTCCGTGTGACATGGGAATCTACAGGGGAATATGAGTCAACCACAGCAAATACAACATGTTACGCCTGACGAAGTCTACGGTTACCTGGGCAGCCGGCCGCAGGGCTTGACCAGCCACGAGGTCGAAGAACGTCTGCTGGAAGTCGGAAAGAACACGGTGGAAGTTCGCGACCGGTGGAAATGGATCCGTACCCTCACAAAACAGTTTACCAATTTTTTTACCATCCTTTTGAACGTCTCTGCTGTTATCTGCTTTGTCGCCGACAACATACAGCCCGGCGAAAGCATGGATGTGCTTGGCTGGGCGCTCCTCGGGGTATCGCTTCTGAACGCTTTTTTTAGTTTTGTGCAGGAATACCGCGCAGAAAAGGCTATGGAGGCGCTCAAGAAGTTTCTTCCTCCCCGCGTATGGGTGCGGCGTCAGGAAAAGAATGTCGAAGTCCTTGCCGAGGACCTGGTTCCGGGAGACGTTCTCATCGTCTCAGAAGGTGACCGTATCGCCGCCGATGGCCGCTTGGTCAAGTGCGACGATCTGGTCGTGGACAATGCCCCGCTGACAGGAGAATCCAAGGCCCAAAGCCTCAAAGAATCGGCAGTAAACAAACGTATGGCAGAGAGCGAGAACCTCGTTTTTGCCGGATGCTCCGTCCTAAAGGGGAGTGGCGAGGCGGTCGTCTTTGCAACTGGTATTCGGACGGAGTTTGGCAAGCTGGCGCACCTGTCTCAGTCCATCCGCAGAAGTCCGTCTCCCCTTGAGCGAGAAACGGGACGCCTGGTGAAGATTCTGACCATTATTGCCGTCAGCATGGGATTTTCATTCTTTCTCTATGGAGTTTTCAGTGGGAGATCGCTTTGGGTAAACCTGGTATTCATGATGGGCATTATCGTGGCCAATGTCCCTGAAGGTCTTCTCCCCACGTTTACCCTATCACTTGCAATCGGCAGCATGCGGATGGCCAAGAAGAACGTCCTGGTAAAAGAGCTGAAGGCGGTGGAGGCATTAGGCTCGGTCCACGTGATCTGCACCGACAAGACAGGGACCCTCACGCACAACCAACTGACGATTACCCACCTGGGCGATGCCGCTGCGTGCGAACAACTCAACAATAACGCCTCCGAGCAGTTTCTGCTGGAGCTTGCCCTGAGCGCATCGGAAGTACGCACATCGAAAAAGGGATTTTCCGGAGATCCTCTCGATGTCGCGGTCGCGAATGCTTACGTGGAAAAAGGCGGGGAGTTTGACGCCTTCCAAACAGGTGTGGAGAAGTATTTTGCCTTTGACGTCGACAAGAGACGATCAGGCGGTATCTACCTGGCCGGCTCCGAAAAGCACTTTGTAGTCAAAGGGGCCTGGGAGGCCATACGCCCCCTTGTTGCCAACATGCGGCCGGATTTGGGAGGCGACCCGGTCCCGGTCAATGATGAGGCCCTTGAAAAGGCTGGGGCGGCAATGACAAAGGTGGCCGCGCAAGGGTTACGCGTAATAGTCGTAGCCTACAGAACCCTTCCCCAGGGCGATTACGCGAACGCAAAACAGGATGACTTGGAACAGAACCTCATTCTGGCCGGTTTTATGGGAATCGAGGACCCCATTCGCAAGGAAGTACCCCCTGCCGTCAGAAAGTGTCAGACCGCCGGCATCGACGTCATAATGATAACCGGCGACCATCCGGATACCGCTGTGGCGATTGCTCGAAAGAGCGGCATTGTGGCCCAAGATGCCAACGAAGCGAGGGTCCTGACGGGAGACGTCCTTGAGCAGTTGACCCAGGAACAGCTCATGGAGGAATTGCAAAAAGGGGTCTCGGTCTTTGCGCGAACGACTCCCGAGCAAAAAATGAAAATCGTCGCCGCCCTCAAGGAGATGGACAAAGTCGTGGCCATGACGGGCGACGGGGTAAACGATGCCCCGGCCCTTAAAGCGGCGGACGTTGGTGTCGCCATGGGGAAAAAGGGGACCGATGTGGCCCGGGAGTCAGCTCAGATCGTCCTCCTGGACGACAATTTCGCCTCCATTGTTGCCGGGGTCGAGGAAGGACGCGCGATTTTCAGCAACATCAAAAAATTCACCAATTATGTCCTTGTGAGCAACGGACCGGAGATCCTTCCCTATCTTATCTATATCTTGTTTCCTGTTCCTCTGGCCCTGACAGTCATTCAGATACTGTCGATTGATTTAGGAACAGACATCATTCCTTCAATGGGGTTGGGACAAGAACCGCCCGATCCCGAGGAGATGCGCCATCCCCCACGGGACCGAAGCGAAGGGCTCCTTACCCCGCCTCTTATCATGCACAGCTATCTCTTTCTGGGGCTGCTTGAGGCATTATGGTCTATCTCATTGTTTTTCTTAGTCCTTTTAAAGGGTGGATGGGAATACGGCGCGGAAATAGCGTCAAACGACACCCTCTATCGCTCCGCGACCGGCATCGCGCTCTCCACGATTCTACTCATGCAGATCGGCAACCTTCTGGGACGCCGGTTCGCGTATCGTTCAGGCCTGGATGTGGGCATTGTTAAGAACAAGCTGATTTTTTTAGGCATTATCATTCAAATTGTATTTTCCTGGGCAGTCCTTTACTTTCCTCCAGCCCAGAAAATCCTCGCAACAGCGCCTGTGTCCATAGAGATTTACTTTCTTGCCTGGTTAGGAATCCCCCTGATCTTCGGCCTTGATTACATTCGCAAAAAGATTGCGCAACGCTTACGTGTGGCGCCGGTGGTTACGCTTTCACTTATCGCTATTTTTTTTGTGCCGGCTCTAACCTTTGGCGACACGCTCGTCCTTTCCAATGGAGATACACTTACCGGCGCCATTACCCGTCTGTCCAAGGGTCGTGTAGCCATTGACACAGAATATGGAAAAGCCCTGTCCATTGATTGGAAGAGAGTAGTAGGCATAGAAACCGAAACGCTTTGCTTTGTAGAGCTCAAGGATGAGGAAAAAATCCGGGCAAAAATAATTGCAGACCATGAAGGCTGGCGCCTCGTGGATGAGAAAGGAGAAATACTCGCCATCACCAAAGAGGATATTCAACGGTTCTCCCGGAAAAAACCGCAATATTGGACGCTGGAATTCGATCTTGCTTACCAGCAAACAAGCGGTAATAGCACGAGCGATGATTTTCGGACGGCCCTTAATGTGAAAAAGAAAAAACCGAAATATGAGTTGATCTTTGCAGGTTCGTATGCGCGAGCCGAAACAGAAGGGGAGGTCTCGGCAGACAGATGGGATCTTCTGCACAAATATGACCACTTGATGACCAAGAAAATTTACAGAAGGGGGTTTTTATTACTCGAAAGAGACCGGGTGAGAGAGATCAAGTACCGCTTTCAGACCGGACCTGCTATAGGCTATCGATTTTATGATATGGAAACACTCCGTCTTTCAAGTGACATAGGTACGATCCGAGAAGAGACAAAGTTTGAAAATGGTGACCGGGAAGGCGAATTCAAGGGGCTGTGGAATATCGATTTTTTCTACATTTTTGATTCCGAATTAAAGATTGAGGAAGTTTTCCGCTGGGCCCAGGGATTCGACGAAGAAAAGGATTACGAGATAACTGCCGAAACCAGCCTATCCATCCCACTCGTTGGCGGCTTCTCCTTAAAAGCAAGTGTCATCGAACGCTACGACAACCAGCCCGAGCCTGATATCGAAAGGAATGACCTGACAATACTCCTTGGACTGTCGTGCCGCACTATGTTTTGATGGTGACCGGCCTGGATAAGGTTATTTGTGGTGACGCTTTTTCGCACTGTTTCTTAAAACTTTTGATTAAACTCTTCCTGGAATACTTCTATGGTAGCTTTGACAGAAGGAGATTCGTCAAAGCATGCAATGTGAACCAACGCATCGCCTCGGTGAACCAACGGCAGGTTGAGCCGGCCGATGACAATGCCGGAGGCGGGGGAGAGGACATCCACCACATTTTCACCAAATGGATCGGCAACTTCGGCTATCTTGGAACCTTTTGAAACCTTGCCGCCGAGAGGAATTTTTGTTCGCACAATGCCGCTTGCAGGTGCGCGGGCCCATGTGGAGGAACGTGCAATAAGAGGCTTGATACGACGACCTTTAACGGTGGCACGGGGGAGCATTCCGATAGCGCGCATCACTGAAACAATTCCTTTGACACCCGCCCTAATTGCTATTTCGTCAAAGCGTAAGGCTTCGCCGGCTTCGTAGACTAAAATAGGTATACCTTTTTCCATTACGGCCTGACGCAGCGAACCATCGCGTAGATCGGCATTCAGGACTACAGGAACCCCAAAGGCGCGTGCCAAAAGCTCGGTCTCCGCATTATCCAGATAAGCGCGAATGTGCGGAAAATTAATTCGGTGGTTTGATCCGGCATGGAGGTCTATGCCATGTGTGCTGTTGGCTACAACTTCTTTCATAAAGATGTCGGCAAGGCGTGAAGTGAAAGATCCTTTATCTGAACCGGGGAAAAAACGGTTGAGGTCTCGACGGTCCGGAACATATCGAGATTGCTGGATAAAGCCGTACACATTTACTACGGGAATGGCTATGAGCGTTCCACGGAGTCGTTTCAGCGCCTTGAGCTTCAGGAGGCGATGAATAATCTCAACCCCTATGATTTCATCACCGTGAACGGCAGCGCTTACGAAGAGTCTGGGCCCCTCTTGTTTACTATGAATTACATGTGCCGGCATGGTCATTTCTGCATGCGTATACAGACGTACCACAGGAATATTGGCTATGAGTCGCTCCCCAGGCTTTATTCTAACGCCGCCAATATATATAGCCTTGCGCATATCTTTTGTTTACTTCCACCCGACTAAACTTTTAGCCCCGTCCTCTTGTTCGGGTTTTCCCCGGTTTAGCATTGATCTCGATGAACTCAATAATCATACCGGCAATATCTTTTCCCGTAACCTTTTCGATCCCTTCCAAACCGGGTGAAGAATTAACTTCTATGACGAGAGGACCGTGGCTTGAACGCAAAAAGTCCACACCGGCGACATTGAGACCCATAATACGCGCGGCACGAACGGCTGTGGACCGTTCTTCCGGAGTAATGCGCGCCGTTGTCCCCTTGCCGCCGCGATGAATGTTGGAACGAAACTCTCCTTCTTTTCCCTTGCGCATGATCGATGCAACTACTTTTCCGCCGATAACGACAGAGCGAATATCTGAGCTGTTCGCTTCTTTAATATATTCCTGTACGAGAATATCAGCCTTGATCCTTCGCAGCGCCTCGATGACACTTTGCGCCGCTTTCGTGGTCTCGGCTAAAACTACGCCAATCCCTTGGGTGCCTTCAAGGAGTTTTACGACTAAGGGTGTGCCACCCACGAGATTAATCAAATCTCCGGTAAATTTTGTCGAATGAGCAAATCCGGTAACCGGCAGTCCGATACCCTTTCGAGCAAGGAGTTGCAAACTGCGCAATTTATCTCGGGAGCGGCTTATAGCTACCGATTCATTAACGCTGTACACCCCCATCATTTCGAATTGCCTTACCACTGCCGTACCGTAGAAGGTTATGGAAGCACCGATACGCGGAATAACGGCATCAAAACCTTCCATGTTTTCGCCCCTGTAATGAATAGTAGGGTGGTGCGAAGTAATGTTCATATAACACCGCAAGGGATCCATGACATGGACCTCATGGCCGCGTTGCTTCGCAGATTCTACTAAACGACTCGTGGAGTAAAGCTCCGGTTTACGCGAAAGAATGCCTATCTTCATAACTTTTATCTGTTTTTCTTTTGGATTTAGGAATAAGAATGCGCTAATGACCGACCGGTTTGGTACGATCGAGCGGAGTCCACCAAAAACCGCCTTTTTATCGCCGAACGTCCGAGCAGTATGCGGAACAACATGGTATCGCGGTCAGTCAAGCTAACCTCGATGGGCCATTGCATAGTTCCTATGCGCACCGGGGTCTGGATTACATAACGCAATTCACGGTGGCCACCTGAATCAGTTACCATGCGTTCGTCCACAACGTCAGAAACACAAAAGAGTTCGATATCTGTTCGCCTTTGCAGAGGGTGAATCCCGAATCGCACCCGTAACTTCCCCTGCGCCTCAAAGGCTTCGATCTGAAACGTGTGAAGCGCCGATGTGCGGGCGCCTGTGTCAACTTTTGCTTTAATGGCGGGGACGCCTAACTCCGGCAGGGCAAGCCACTCGCGCCAACCAATGGTAAGCTTATGCTTAAAGCTGTTCTTGTTCAAAACGGTGTCTTCCCCTTTTCCCCCTTTCTTCAGGCTGACTGATTTTTGCCTTGTGCTTTCTGCATTCCGAGCAACGCTTCGGCATGCCAAACCCACGGGATAGAAAACGCTCCCGCTCTGAAACAGTAACAACAAATTCATTCCCGCATTGGATGCATGTGATAGTCTTATCTCCCATTACTCCTAAGCCCTGCAAATGTTTACATTTCGTGTTTATGATTCGATTCGGACTCAGTATCCTGTTTGTCAGAGGTAGCGATAGTTACAGAAAGGCATCCCTTGAGACGGCATCGCTCCTTGTAAACGATATGAGTCCAACGATGACAAATCCCCTTACGCATATAACATTTTTCGTTTCAAATGATAATACTTTTTATCCGAAATGAAGTTTCTTTTCCTTCTCCACGACGTCGATGATATCATAAAAGATATTGGGCAGTTTTCGTGCCACCCGCTCCCAGGAAACAGTCTGGGGAGTTTCAAAAAGCTGATCCCGAGTCTTTTGAGCTGTGGCCATAATGGCCTGTAATAGCCCGGAGGCGACAAAGGGTTCGAAAGCCTCATGGCTTCCCACAAAAGTGCTGAATCGGTCAACGAGCCGATATGGTGAAATCAATAAATCACCGGCATAGAGGATTGCGTTCTTGAACACCGTGTGAACCATGCCCTCCTCAAAATTAGTATCGTAATCCAGACCGGAAAAGGCGGCATTATCCGCATATATTTTGATAAGGCTATCTGCCACATCCAAATAGGTCACCGTTAAATCTCTAATAAAATGATCTGAAATTTCCAACCCTTCTTCAACAACCATGGCAGTCAAGAGTGTCGTGACGATGTCAATTCCCATCTTGTGAAGGCCCTTGTCTCGGTCAGCCTCCGATACGGGTTGGTGTTTGTGATCAAAGGGCTCATGGGAGATTTCCACCTGGGCGATGTTGGTGGCTTTACGGTAGACTTCGATGAGTGTGAAGGTTTCCACCCCCCAATTCATAGCAAAATGCATTCTCTTGAGAAGGCTTCTGTCAAAGACGACCTCCCCTGAGAGCTGGTAGTTGAAATTCAAAAGGAAATCGATCATCGGTAGAATTTTGTCTTCTTTGGTTTCTGTAAATTTTCGCTTGAGAGCAATGAGCAAAGGATCAAGCAGCAGCCTTTTGACCCTGCCATACATATGCCGGTTCTTCAGGCGGGCATAAAACGCCTTGGAAAACTGATAATCTAAAACCTGAACCGGATAAAAAAGCCGGTTCAGTTGCTCTTGTTGGAAAGTGCGGATGTCTGCGTCAATAATCCCGACGGTTTGACCTCCCAAGGCGAGGGCTATCCCGAAAGAAAGGAACATATTCCTTCCCTTTCCTCGCACATTAAGGGCAAATCCGGCTTCAGACAATTTGTCATAAATGGCGGAAAAACCAGGGCCATCATTGTGCTGGATAAGACAGTTTTTCAATTCATATTGCCGAATAAGACCGGCCAGCTCACGAACATCTTCGACTTCGGCCTGATCAAGCCCAAAAATGATACGAGAAAGATACTTGGCGGAGCGAAGTTGCTTGAGGAGATTCTCAAATACAGGTCGATTTTCGAGATCCGTATATTCGGATGCCAGGAGAGGAACAATAAGTATCGCCTTTTTCCACTTAGAATGGTGACGAAGCTCTGGTTTCAAGTGGTGGGGGGATTTGCCGAGGAGGTAAAAACTTGCAATCTTGGTGTTTTTTTGAGCGAAATTGGACATTGTTCATCTCCTTTCCTGTCTCGTCTTCGAAACAGCGAACAAGATCACCGTATTTTCTTTCCCTCCTTGTCCCAAACCTTGATCAGGTAATCCTTCTGTTCTTCAAACACCTGGGCCTGTTCTTCAACCACCGCTTCGGCCTCACTCGATGTCATCTTCTTGGTCTGGTTGATAAAGGAGGCCACATAGTCTTCCGCAGGCCCTCGGTAGATTGATGTGATCTTCTCCTGCCACGGCTTGATCTGAAATTCTTTTGCCACCTCCCGAGTATCGTCAGTGGAACCGCCGTCGGCGATCATGATGACAGACCGCAAGTCCTTGTAGTACCGTGAGAGGCCGTGGCTTACCATTTTGATCACATGGGCGATCGTACATTGGTTATAGTAACAAGGAATTCCCACAAGGATGTCCGCACCTTCTATTTCCTCAATCCTCTTTGATGAATATGTTCTCAATGCTGTATCGTAGCGCATGGTATTATTGCCCCTGATATCTAAGCTTTTTGGATTCCTTATATATATAAAGTCTATCACATAGCTATGAAAATCAAAAGAGGGGGCGCCTGTTTGGCGCATCTATTTCATGAAAAGAGAAGAAAGGTTCCCCTGCGGTCTATCTTTCCAGGCACCTCGGTGAAAGGCATCGCTGGCAAGGAGAGGAAACGTGAGCGTAGCTTCACCAAAGACCATTTGTTCAAATGTAAGGTCTACCTTGCCCCACGAGCATGCCTCTTTCAACGTGGACCCCGAAAGACCGCCATCTCGCTCATCAGCCACGGTGAGTTGAATGGCGTATTTATGCATCGGTTTTTCTTCTCCCAGGATATCTGTGGCCACTACTATGTCCTGGGTAAAATTTTTGGGTACTCCGCCACCTACCATGATGATACCGGTGTCTTTTACGGCAAGTTTGATCTCTGTCAGTTCACGGAAATCGCAAACAGAATCGATGGTCAGGTGTTCTTCTTTCTTGTGCCACTGATGATAGACCAATCCGAAACCAGCCGAGCAATCTGAAAACGCGGGGACAAAGATTGGCACGCCTTTTTTATAAGCAGAGTAAATTACGGACCTTTCCGCTTTTAACCCTTCTTTTTCCAAATAAGCCCCCATGGCGTGGATGAATTCTCTTGATGAATGGGGTCTTGGAGGTAACGTTTCGGCAATCTTTGCTATGGTCATGTCACAGATTCGCAGTTCGTCTTCGTCGATGTATGTATCGTAAATCCGGTCAATGGCAAGTTTTTGCAATGCCATGTCGTCCACAAGCGGGCTGCCAATGTAATGCTTAAAACCGAGCGCTTCGAAAAAATCCTGATCAACAATGATAGCTCCCGTAGATACGATGCCATCCACCATATTGTGGTCGATCATATCCGCTACAACATGTTTTAAACCGGCACTGAATAAAGAGCCCGCGAGTGTGAGAATGATTTTGCAGTCGTGGTCCGACAGCATTCGGTCGTAGATTTCAGCCGCAACGGAAAGATTTCGCGCCTGAAAAGCCATTGAAGCATAACCATCTATGACCGGTCTGGCATCAAATGCTTTGATGTCGATATGCTCGACCGGTTTCCTTAAGAGATCCTTTTTCTCCATCAATTTTCCTTTCTCTTTGCGAAAATCATACTCAACACCCGATAGACCAATTTGGCGGCCATGAAATCCGGGGCTCTGTTGGCGGGATTGGGTAAAAGCTCGGTGACATCCATTCCGACCACATTTTTTTCCCTTACGACCGATTCTATTAGTTCTATCAAAGCATACCAATCCAATCCGCCTGGTTCAGGAGTTCCGGTGGACGGCATGACGGAGGGATCAAAAACATCCAGATCAATCGTGATATATACATTCTGTGTTAATGCTTTCAGTATATTGGGAATTACCCTCGAATCCTTAAGCATCTCATGGGCGAAAAATGTGCGATCGCGATTCAATCTTTCGAGTTCTGAGTAATCCATACTTCGAATACCCGCCTGAACAAAGGGACAGAGTTCGCCGATCCTGGACATGACGCAGGCATGATTGTACCGGCTCCCCTCATACTCGTTGCGGGTATCAGAATGAGCGTCGAACTGCAGAACGGAAAGATCTCGGAATTTTTCTGCCGCAGCGCGAACCAATCCCACGGAAACGGAATGTTCACCACCCATGCCAACCATGAATTTCCCGTCATTAACGATGGACCTTGCACGTTCATATACAACAGTGACCATATCTTCCGGGTCGTTTGGACATTGAACGAAATCCATTGTCACAATCCCACGTTTGAACACTTCGGAATCGGTTTCGATGTCGTATAATTCCATGTTTACCGAGGCATCCAATATGGCTTGGGGCCCCCTGTTTGAGCCTTTCATCCAGGTGGACGTGCCGTCATAGGGAACAGGTAAAATAGCAATGGATGCCTTTTCATACCGACAAAACTCTTCCGGGACAGCGCCAAAAGCGCCAGGATGCATGCTACGTTTCATAAGAGATTCCTATGCTTGTGATGCAATTCTGACGGTAGCAGGAAAGGCCATGCCGCGTTCCTGAACGTGGACCACAGGGGACTTCGATTGGAAGAATTGGAC
>JBDRFJ010000116.1:0-15220 GCA_043818915.1 Pseudomonadota bacterium
CAAAAAGCTAACTTGAGAGACGACCAGCGATAGAACGACAAGCAAACATTAAACAACACGTATCTCAAGCTGTAAAATGATTTTTTTGAACCAAAAACTCAAAAAGGACTGATCTGTCCAAATCTATATCGGGTTTTGGGGGATTCTTTACTGTTGACAAATAAAAAAAATAATCATAATATATTTTTTTTTACACAGCGGTAGTCTTATTCGTTGTGCGGGCATAGCTCAGCTGGTAGAGTACAAGCTTCCCAAGCTTGGTGTCGCGGGTTCGAGCCCCGTTGCCCGCTCCATTTAGTTTCCCTTTTTGAGGGGGCGCCTGTATTTATCTCAGGTAGCCTGCTTCGATTAGTGGATTTTTTGATAGTTTTTATGTTCGGTTTTTATTGAAGAAACCGATAAAGATTATTGAATAATTACGCTATGAAGAGCGGGCTGTAGCCCGCTTTTTTATTTAAGATGCAAGAATGGACCAATATAATCATTAACCAGGCGGAAGCGCTGGTAAAACCCCTTCTATTAGCTGAAGGGATGGAATTGGTTGATATAACCTATCGTCATGAACAAGGGAGATGGATACTCGCTCTTTTTGTAGATAAAGAAGGCGGGGTTACCATAGATGACTGTGTGGCGATCAGCAGAGAATTCGGAGACATATTAGATGTCAAGGATATTATCCCCGAGTCATATAGTTTGGAGGTCTCTTCACCAGGATTGGATAGACCGCTGAAGCGGGTGGAAGATTTCAATCGATTCAAGGACCGGAAGATTCGTGTGAAAACCGGCTCACTTGTAGAAGGAAAGAAGAATTTTCAGGGGATATTATTGGGATATCAAGACGGAATAGTGCGTGTGGGGGTGGAAGACAAAGTATATGATATCCCGTATGAATCTATCGTAAAAGCGCGACTTGATATATGACTTTAATTGTTAATTGAGAAATTGAGGAATTAAGGAATTGATGGACTGGGAATGAGGAAGAGTTAATCCCTAAATCCCTCAATTCCTTAATCCATAATTAGGTTGTAAGGGGTTTTTATTATGATATCAGATGTCAAGCGAATCGTCGAACAGGTTAGCCGGGAGAGAGGAATAGATCGAAAGGTTCTTATTGCCACCTTGGAAGAGGCGCTCAAATCCGCGGCCAGGAAGAAATTCGGGATAAATGTTGAAATCGAGGTAGGCTACAATGACGAACTGGGAGAAATAGAGGTATTTCAATTCAAAGACGTGGTGGAAAAGGTCGAAAGTCCTGATCTACAGCTCAGCCTTGGCGATGCTTTGGAGTTGGACCCCGAATCTGAGGTAGGTGACAGCCTCGGGGTTAAGGTAGATGTTAATAGCTTTGGTCGAATAGCTGCCCAATCTGCCAAGCAGGTTATTATTCAAAAGATGAAAGATGCCGAGCGAGATGTAGTATACGAAGATTTTATAGGCCGCAAGGGAGAATTACTAAACGGTATTGTTCAGAGAATAGAAAAAGGGAACATCATTGTTAATCTTGGTCGGACCGAAGGGATGGTGCCGGTACGTGAACAGGCCCAAAGAGAGTATTATCGTCGTGGAGACAGAATTCGTACCTATGTGTTGGATGTTCTACGCGATACAAGGGGCCCACAGGTCATTCTTTCCAGGAGCCATCCTAACTTTTTAGTTATGCTGTTTAAGACAGAGGTTCCCGAGATTAGCGAGGGTATCGTAGAGATAATGGGAGCGGCTCGTGAGCCGGGGAACAGGGCTAAAATTGCTGTAGTTTCTCGTGACAGTGATATCGATCCCGTGGGGGCATGTGTGGGCATGAAAGGGTCACGGGTTCAAAGTGTGGTTCAGGAGTTGCGAGGTGAAAAGATCGACATCATTGCATGGCATGCAGACGTGGCCAAATTTGTTTGTAACGCCCTGGCGCCCGCGGAAATCTCTCGGGTTATTGTTGATGAGAACAATAAATCAATGGAAGTGATCGTCCCTGATGAATTTTTGTCTGTGGCAATTGGCAAGGGTGGTCAAAACGTACGTTTGGCATCCAAACTTACGGGGTGGCGAATAGACGTTAAAAGCGAAGAAAAATATAGCGATGCTTTACGTACCGGCTATGAATCCTTATTAGCCCTGCCTGGAATGGAGAAAGAGATCGCAGACGCTTTATATGAAGCAGGTTGTTATTCAATAGAGGAACTGCGCAAGGCAACCGCAGATGAATTAGTACAGATCAAAGGGATTGATACTGAAAAGGCCGAGGGCTTTATAGAAGCGGCTAAAGAGATGTTGCAAGAAGGCGCTAAGGAGACCGAACCCGCAGAAGAGACAGATGTTGCGTCTGAATCAGAACCTTCGGTAAACAACGAAGAGGCTGAACCCGTAGAAGGGAAAGATATTACACCTGAATCAGAACCATCGGTAGATATCGAAGAGTCTGAACCTTCTGTGGATGATGAGGAGCGTGAACCTTCGATTGAAGAAGCATAGACCGGAAAGGTCGTGTATCGGTTGCGGAAGGAAGCAGGTAAAAAACGAACTTATCCGGTTTGTCTGTGATAATGAAGGCCTCGTAAGACCGGACATTCAACAGAAATTTGAGGGGCGAGGGGCATATCTTTGCTCCAATGAGAAATGCCTGCAAGCAGCCATCCGTGGGAATAAGTTTAGTAGAGCATTTCGAAGAAAGGTTGAGACCTTTGAAGGATTAGACGTTTTGGGGGGAATAGATGGCTAAAGCCAGGATTTACGAAATTGCTAAAGAATTTAGCATGACTAATAAAGCGCTTTTGGAAAAACTAAAAGAGATGAGTATTTCTGCAAAAAATCATATGAGTGTATTGGATGATTCTGAAGTGGCACGCGTCAAGGATGCACTTTTTGGGAAAAAAGAAAAAAAAGGCGTTGTCGAGGAAAAGAGGATTAAAACTACGGTAATTCGTAGACGCAGATTAGCTAAAAAGGAACCGGAGGTTGTTGAAACAGAAAAAGAGGTTGAAGAGAAGAAACCGACTGAGGAAGTCGTTTCTCCTGTGCCGGAAGAGCCGGAGGTAGACAAAGATCATGCAATAGAGGAACAGAAGCCGGTTCCTGCCCCCGAGGAGCCGGTTGTTGAGGCGCCCAAACCTGAAAAAAAGGCCAGGCCGAAAAAGAAACAAAAGAAGGAAGAGACAGCTAAGATCATCAGCATGCCTAAACCAGCAATTCCCGCTGTTCCTGTTGAGCCGAAAATAGAAGAAAAACTACCAGAGGAGAAGGCGATCCCGTCTGAGGAAAAAGCTAAGCCTTCCAAACGTGAGAAGGGTGCAAAGGTTACTGAGCTCGAAAAACCAAAGAAAAAACCAAAGAAAAGACTTGTTGAGATAGAACAGGAAAAGAAATTTTTCAAAAAGAAGTCCTCGTTTCGTAATAAAGCGGTTATTGAAGGGGCCGCCCTCTATGACAGAAAAGGAAGAGGGAAGAGAAAGAGAGCAAAAGGCGGCCTGAAGGCTGTAGCAAAGACCGCTATTACGACTCCCAAGGCGATTAAGCGCCGACTTAAAATAGATGATGCCATCGCGGTGTCAGAGTTAGCTAAACGCATGGGCGTCAAGGCGGCTGAACTCATCAAGGCGCTGATTGGATTGGGAGTAATGGCAAATTTGAATCAGGCATTGGATTTTGAAACAGCTTCCCTGCTGGCCACCGAATTTGACTATGAAGTGGAACGGGCTGTATTTGCAGAGGAAACAATAGTCGGTGAGGAGGCGGACGACCCGGCAAAATTGAAACCAAGACCCCCAGTGGTAACAATTATGGGCCATGTAGATCACGGTAAGACCTCACTGCTGGATGCGATACGTAACACAAACGTGACCGCGGGGGAGGCTGGTGGAATTACCCAGCATATCGGCGCCTATCATGTGAAGGTAAGGAACGGCATTGTTTCCTTTTTGGATACTCCGGGGCATGAGGCGTTTACAGCTATGCGTGCCCGGGGAGCAGATGTGACGGACATTGTTGTATTGGTGGTTGCCGCCGATGACGGAGTGATGCCTCAAACGATTGAAGCTATAAACCATTCCAGGGCGGCAAATGTGCCTATTATTGTGGCAGTGAACAAGATTGACAAAC
Organism: Pseudomonadota bacterium; assembly: GCA_043818915.1. Lineage (GTDB taxonomy): Bacteria > Desulfobacterota > Desulfobacteria > Desulfobacterales. The sequence goes on from JBDRFJ010000116.1 coordinate 4,090, forward strand.
CAAACGCGGAACCGGATCGTATAAAACGCGAATTGGCCGACCAGGGGCTCAGCCCGGAAGAATGGGGCGGAGATACTATCTTTGTAGAGGTTTCCGCCAAACAAGGGGAAGGGGTCGATAGCCTGTTAGAAATGATTCTTCTACAGGCGGAGGTGATGGAACTAAAAGCGAACCCCGATAAATTGGCTCGAGGTCGTGTCGTTGAAGCGAGTCTTGATATAGGGAGAGGGCCCGTTGCTACAGTCTTGGTGCAAGGCGGCACTCTTCATCCAGGGGATGCAGTGGTCTGCGGGGTTCACTCCGGTAAAATCAGAGCGATGAGAGATTCTCTCGGAAACAGCATTGACAAGGCAGGGCCTTCTCTGCCTGTTGAGATAGTTGGGCTGTCCGGCGTCCCTATGGCTGGTGATGAACTTGTAGCGCTTGTTGATGAAAAGAAGGCCAAACAGGTTAGCCTTCATCGCCTTGAACAACAGCGGGCAAAGGCGTTGGCCAAGACAAGCAAGCTGTCTCTGGAAAGCCTTTATGAACAGATGAAAGAAGGTGAGATCAAGGATCTGAATCTGATTGTTCGCGCTGATGTCCAGGGATCGATTGAAGCATTGGCTGATGCACTTCACAAGATTCCCTCTCCAGAAGTGAAGATTAATATTGTTCATTCGGCTACCGGCACGATAACCGAATCTGATATTATGCTTGCTTCCGCCTCTAACGCTATTGTGATCGGCTTCAACGTTAGGCCCAATTCCAAGGTGGAGGAACTCGCGAACCAGGAAGATGTTGATATCCGCTTTTATGATGTAATCTATAATGTCATCAACGACATCAAGGGGGCCATTGTCGGGATGATGGCTTCAACCTATGAGGAACATATTTACGGAAAGGCCGAAATAAGGGAGACATTTGTTATTCCTAAAGTCGGCACTATTGCCGGGTGTTATGTCACCGAAGGCAAGATTGTCCGGAATGCCCGGGCACGACTCCTGCGCGACGGAGTAGTGATCTATGACGGGAAACTCGATTCCCTGAGACGCTTTAAGGATGATGTTAAAGAGGTTCAGACAGGTTATGAATGTGGTATCGGCATAACCAACTACAATGATATCAAAGTTAATGACGTTATAGAATGTTATTATGAAGAGGAGATTAAGCCGAAACTGTAGGCATTTCTGGTTACTGGTTGCATGTTGCTGGTTTCTCGTTGCTGGATGTACGAGTACAGTTTGTAACATCATCAAGTAACCAGCAACCGGTAACCAGTAACGAGTAACCAGGTGCTATGGTTATAGGAATCGGTTCTATTGTTTTGAGAATCCCTGGGAATTGCTCTCTTAAGGGAAAGCGGAAGATTGTTAAAAGTGTTGTGGGAAAGATTCGCAACACGTTTAATGCTTCTGCAGCAGAAATTGCGGACAATGATGTTCTCCAGCGGGCGGAAATCGGTTTTGCTCTGGTTGGTAATGATCGGCGGTATATCAATTCAAAACTGGATAAGGTTTTTAATATGGTTGATGATATACATGTGGCCGAAATTATCGATTCAAAGGCGGAGATTATCAGCTTATGACCGAGGTTAAACGGACAAATAGAATTTCAGGTCTGATTCAAGCTGAAGTGTCGGAACTTTTGTTGAAAAAAATAAAAGATCCTCGACTATCGTTGGTGACGATTACAGGCGTCAAGGTCAGCAGCGACTTGAAGATAGCTCGTATCTATTTTTGTATGGGGAGCAGTAAAAAATCGAAAGAAGAAGTGCTGGCAGGTTTTAAAAGCGCTGTTGGATTTATGAGAAGGGAGCTGGGTCATCATCTGAAACTGAGGTACGTCCCTGAGTTAGCCTTCTATTATGATGAATCTTTTGATTATGGTTATCATATTGATCGGATCCTGAAAGACTTACATGAAAAGGAACTTACTTAAACAGGCAGCGTCTTTTATCAAGAATGAAGGCCGATTCTTGATTACTACTCATGTCAATCCGGATGGAGACGGCATAGGTTCTTCTTTAGCGCTGGGAGAAATTCTGAAAATGATGGGGAAAGAGGTTGTATATTATTGCGATAGCCCTATCCCTGATCAATATATTTTTTTGCCCGGCGTGGATCAATTCACAAGGAAGCTTGCCGACGTAGAACCATTTAATGTAATCATTGTCATTGACTGTGGTGACTTGGAGCGTTTGGGAGATATTTCAAGAAAGATCGGAGGGACAGCAACCGTCCTCAACATTGATCATCATGTGACTAATCACATATCCGGGGAATTGCGATTGGTCGATGCAAGCGCCTGTGCAGCAGCTGAAATCGTGTATCGCCTTATCAAAGAGTTGGAACAACCGATTACACACGCAGTAGCTTTGAATCTTTATACAGCGATCTTAACAGATACAGGGTCATTTCGTTTTTCTAATACGAACAGAGCTGCATTTGAAATTTGTGAAGAACTGGTAGGATTGGGGATTGTACCCCAGTTTGTGGCACAACAGGTATACGGTACGTATCCTGAGGGACGTCTAAGGCTTTTGACCGAGGTTCTGAATTCTTTAGAAATTTCTCCCAATAAAATATTTGCAATGGTAACAGTTACGAACGCGATGATGACAAAGACGAAAACCGGCTCCGGGGATATCAACGGATTTGTTGACTACCCTCGATTCATCAAAGGAACAGAGTTTGCTGCCCTTGCACGGGAGATCGATGAGAAAAAAGTCCACGTCAGCCTTCGTTCAAAAGGAAAAGTGGACGTGTCGGAGATAGCGGAAAGGTTTGGCGGTGGGGGGCACTTCACCGCATCGGGGTTTAATATGGAGGGGACTCTAGAGTCGGTTAAGACCCGCTTGTTTCAGATTGCTGATTCAGTCGAAAAGTCGAGTCGGCTATGAGCTATTTTGATGGACGGAATTTTGTTGGTAGACAAGCCCGCCGGTATTACTTCTGCTGGAGTGGTGGCAAGGTTAAAGCGACTTTTAAAGGTCAAGAAGGTAGGGCACACCGGAACATTGGATCCCTTTGCAACAGGACTTTTGGTCTGTTGTATTAATAAAGCTACCCGTTTGGCAGGGATTTTGGAGTCTCTGACAAAGGTTTATGAGGGCACGCTGCGGCTTGGGGTTCGTACAGACACCCAAGATGCCACAGGCAGGATAATTTCCGAAACGACTGATTTGTCGCTAACTGAAAGCGAAATTGAGAGCGCATGTGCGAAGTTTATAGGAACTATGGAACAAGTGCCTCCCATGTTTTCAGCGCTAAAACACAAGGGCGTCCCACTTTATAAGCTTGCACGTTCAGGGAAAGGGATCGTAAAGCCGCCACGGCGGATAACGATTCACTCCCTGGAAGTATTTCAGGTAGAGTTGCCCAAAGTCCGTTTTAAAGTTTGTTGTTCCAAGGGGACTTATATTCGAACATTAGCATCTGATATTGGAGATGCTTTGGGGTGCGGTGGGCATTTGTCGGGCTTAAGACGTCTTGTATGCGGGGAATTTAAGGTTGAAGATGCCCTGACATTGGATGATCTTGCAGATGTGGCTCAAGGGGGTTGTATTGGGAAGCGGGTCCTTACTATGAATGAAGCCCTTAAAGGAATCCCCGAGGTTGTAGTTAATGACGGAATGTCGGCGGATATCCTTTGCGGAAGGCCACTGGCAAAGAGTGATCTTGAAACGTTTGAACAGGGTGCATCACCGTGGCTCAAGGTGGTTGACTCACAAAAAAGACTTATTGCGGTGGTAAACCATGACGGCAACGGTGAGGATTTTCGGTATTATGCTGTATTTCCGCATTAAGCTTTGAAGATATATTCTTCAAATCGTATAGTGATACCTTTGCATAATGCGACATTTTTCCGTCAGGCAAGGAAGGTGAAAAATTTAACCGGAGGAATACATAGGGTATTTCGAGGATTAAATTTTGAAGCCTGACGCCGCATCACGGGGAAATGGCAGTTATGCAAAGGTATCATGGTAGTTCAGATAAGTGCTATTTGTTTATAGAGTATATAGAGTAATGGAGTAATGGGAAAAACAATATTCAACACTCCAACACTCCATTACTCCGTAATTGATTTTGATAACTAAGGAGGAGAGTTAAAGTGCATCTAACCACGGAAGAAAAAAAAGCAATAATAGACAAGTTTAAAGTGCACGGAAAGGATACGGGATCGCCGGAAGTTCAGGTCGCTCTTTTGACGAGCAGGATTACCCATTTAACAGAACATTTTAAGATCCACAAAAAGGATCATCACTCAAGGCGAGGCTTGTTGAAATTAGTAGGCGATCGTCGAAGATTATTAAACTATCTCAAGGGTAAAGACGTAATTCGCTATAAAACCCTTATTAAGTTGCTTTCGCTGAGAAAGTAATGTTGGACGGCCCTTTGGGCAATAAAGAGAAAATTAAAAAAGGAATATATTAATGGCTTTTAAATTTGAAACTGAGTTGGGGGGAAGAACGCTTACCCTTGAGACCGGCCGTATAGCAAGACAGGCCGATGGGGCTGTCTTGGCTCGATATGGAGAAACCATTGTTTTGGTAGCGTCAGTGGCTAGCAAACAGGTTAGAGAAGGGCTCGATTTTGTACCCCTCACTGTGGAGTATATGGAAAAAGGGTATGCTGCAGGCAAGATCCCCGGGAATTATTTCCGGAGGGAGATTGGACGTCCAAGCGAAAAAGAGACCCTTACGGCACGTATTATAGATCGTCCTATCCGACCTCTTTTTCCTAAAGAATACCGTAACGAAACTCAGGTGATCGCCACGGTCTTGTCCATGGACAAGGAAAATGAACCGGATGTCCTTGCCCTGATCGGGGCGTCTGCAGCCCTTGAGGTTTCAGGCATACCGTTTGCGGGACCTGTTGCTGCGGTTAGAGTGGGCAAGATTGAAGGGAGATTAACAATTAATCCCTCGATTAAGGAATGGGAAAAGAGTACCATCAATCTCATTGTGGCCGGCACCGAGGAAGCGGTAGTGATGGTAGAAGGGGAAGGCGACAATGCTTCTGAATCCGAGATGCTGGAGGCGATTTTTTTCGGACATCGAGAGATGCAGCCGATACTCGAAATTCAAAAAAAACTAAGAGAGGCGACCGGAAAACAAAAAAGAACAGTAGCCGAAGTTGAAAAAGATGAAGTCCTGGCAGCAGAGGTTGAAAAGGTCGCGTTTTCTCAAATCCAGGAGGCGATTAAAATCTCCGAAAAACTTCCGAGGCAGGATAAGTTGCAAGAAATCAAAGAAAATCTCCTGAATGCATTAAGTAAAACATGGGAAGACAGAGCAGAGGAGATAGAACAGTCTTTTTACGAACTGGAACGACGCGCCATACGTGAGTTGGCAATAAAAGAGGGCAAGCGGATTGATGGACGTCGCTTTGATGAAGTCCGAGAGATTACATGTGAGATTGGAATGCTTCCCAGGGCCCATGGATCGTGTCTGTTTACCCGGGGGGAGACGCAAGCTCTCGGAAGCGTGACACTCGGTTCCACAGGGGATGAACAACGCATGGAGACATTGAATGGCGATGTCTTCAGGTCCTTTATGTTGCATTACAATTTTCCTCCGTATTGTGTAAACGAAGTAAGACGCTTGGGAGGCCCTGGGCGGCGTGAGATCGGACACGGAGCCTTGGCCACAAGAGCAGTCGCAAAAATTTTGCCGGATCCGGAAGATTTTGCTTACACCATCCGAATCGTTTCCGAAATTATGGAATCAAATGGTTCCTCTTCTATGGCTACGGTATGCGCAGGCAGTATGGCATTGATGGACGCAGGCGTGCCCGTGAAGGAACCGGTTGCCGGCATAGCCATGGGCTTGATGAAAGAAAGTGATCAAGTAATTATACTATCTGACATCCTGGGTGATGAAGATCATATGGGTGATATGGACTTTAAGGTCGCCGGCACGCGTGAAGGGATTAACGCGCTTCAGATGGATATAAAGACCGACGGCTTGACAAAGGATATTATGGAAAAGGCTTTGGAGCAAGCCAGAACAGGAAGATTGTTTATCCTTGACAAGATGGCCGAGACTATCAAAGAATCTCGACCGGAACTTTCTCAGCATGCGCCCATGGTCTTCACACTGAAAATCAATCCCGATAAGATACGAGACATAATAGGGCCTGGGGGGAAGGTAATTCGGGCCATTCAAATGGAGACCGGCACACGTCTCGATGTGGATGATTTAGGGAATGTCAAGATAACAGCCGAGAACGAAGAACTCGGCAAAAAGGCCCTCAAAATGGTCGAAGATATTGTTCAGGAGGTTGAAGTGGGGGCCCTCTATGATGGAATCGTTCGCAAGATCATGGATTTTGGGGCATTTGTGGAAGTCCTCCCGGGAACGGACGGCCTGGTACATATATCCCAGCTTGATTTCAAACCTGTACAAAAGGTCACTGATATTTTGAATGTAGGAGATAAAGTAAAGGTTAAGGTGCTCGAAGTGAACCGCGACGGCAAGATCAGACTTAGCCGTAAGGCCGCTTTAATGCCGGAAAGCAATAAGGAATGAGCGGAGTAGAGAAGTCGGCTCTTTGTATTCGCAGGTTGCGTCCGGAACAGGATGCGGATATCGCGTTGCCAAAGTATATGACTCCACATGCATCGGGGATGGATATCTGTGCTGCTGTCAAAGAGCCGATCATATTAGCGCCTGGAGAGATTGTCTTGGTTCCAACAGGTTTTGCTGTGGCCATACCACGGGGGTTTGAGGCTCAGATTCGTCCTCGCAGCGGTCTTGCCGTAAAACATGGGATCGGGTTGATCAATTCGCCCGGAACAATAGATTCAGACTATCGAGGGGAAGTGGGGGTCGCTCTGGTCAATTTTGGGAATAAACCTTATACCATAAAGCGGGGCGATCGAATCGCCCAAATGGTAATCCAAAAAGTCTACCAGTTACAGCCGGAAGAAGTAGAAATGCTGGATGAGACCTCCAGAAATACAGGCGGGTTTGGTCATACGGGAATTTAAGTATTAAGGGATTAATTCATTTAACAGCATAGATACCGCGGTCTTTCTTTACAACTTTTCCCTGTTTTACAAGCCTGAATATAATATTGGATACCTGTTTGCTTTCCAGTCCTGTCGCTTTCCTTGCCGCACCTACCGTGACACCCTTGGGAGATTTTCGGATAACATCGAGGACCTGTTCCGTAGCTGATTTTTTGCCGGATGCAGCTTTTGGCGCGGCTTTTTTAGTCTTTTTTGCTGCTGTTTTCTTTGCGGGAGCAGCTTTTTTGACTGAACGCGCCGTTGTTGGTTTTTTCTTACTTGGTGTTGTTTTTGCCCGTGCTTTAGTAGTTGTCATACTCTTTGCTACAATTTTTTCCAACGATTCCAACCTCTTAATAAGTTCCTTGAGCGTCTTGTGCGTCGGAAGCTTCATGCTCTCAATGATCGTTTCAAATGCCTTTTTGACATCTTTCATAATATGTGCTCCATTTTTTTGTTAGTAATCTACTTTTTTCTTCAATTCTCTTCCGCACTTGAAGAACGGAAGTTTTTTGGAATTAACCTCGACAGATTCACCGGTCTTGGGGTTTCTGCCGACATACCCTGTATAATTTTTTACAAAAAAACTGCAAAAACCCCGGATCTCTGCTCTGTCACCCCTTTCAAGAGCATTTGATATTTCATCAAAAAAGATGCTTACAACTTTTTCGGCATCGCCTTTTGTTATGTTAGCCTCTTTTTTTAAAACATCAACAAGAGTCGCCTTGTTCATCTGTCCTCCTGTAACTGAAGAATATTATCTTAAAGGTGTTCACGAAACCAGTATATTTAATTAAATATATTATAACAAATTGAAAAGTCAAGTCAATTAGATTGATATGTTTTTTTGGAAATGGCGCTCAGAAAACATCTTGAGGGGATCACCCCTGTTTTATATACGCTTTCACAATGGCGACATCGTCTACCGGTCTGTCTGCCGCGACGGTCTTGACATTTGCAATAGCATCGACAACATCGATCCCGCCAACGATTTTTCCAAAAACAGGGTGTTTACTCCTGGGTGAGCCCTTATCCCAATCTAAATATGTATTATCCGCAACGTTAATAAAGAACTGGCTTCCACCACTATGTGGACCGGCATTAGCCATGGAAAGTGTCTCTTTCACATTTGATAATCCTTCAATAAACTCATCCTCGATCGCATAACCGGGACCGCCCGTTCCCCACAAGCTTTTGTTTGTATCATCTTTCGACAGAGGATCGCCGCCTTGAATCATAAAATTTTTAATAACCCTATGAAACTTAATTCCGTCATAGAACCCGCTCTCAACTAATTTCTTAAAATTTCCTGCGGTAATAGGACTTTCTGTCAAAAAAAGTTCTGCTTCAAAATTTCCTTCGCTTGTCTCAAAAACAACAACAGGATTTTGCTCACTCATTTTTTCTTCTCCATTTCTTTATATAAAATAGTCTCGGTCAAAACCTCTTCTAAATCGTCTTGATTTAAAAAGCTTCTTAGCATACTCGATAGACTCGAGGCAAGTAAAGCTTGACGGGGATTTTATCCCGTTTATGCGTCTCATTATGTTAACAGAGTGAAGATGTCCGAGGGATACTGTAGTAAAACTTTTGCACCATTTTCCTTTAGTTCCTCCGGCGAGCGAAATCCCCACATGGCTCCCACCGGAAACATCCCTGCCGCAACCGCGGTCTGCATGTCAACAGCGGTATCCCCGAGATAGAGAAAAGACGAAACCGGCATATTCATACGATCGGCAATCCCCAATGCCGCTGCGGGATGAGGCTTTAGAGGAATTGACTCTTGTTGTCCAAGTACGACGTCAAATGTCCATTTTGACAAAAATTTTGTTACGCACCGTATTGTGAATTCATGAGGCTTGTTGGAAAGGATTGCTAATTTGATCCTGCGAGAGCTTAGCTTGTCTAACATGTCTGGAATCCCGTCATATAATCTTGTATCGACATTCCAGTGTTGCCCATAGTCATTTTTGAAATCCTGAAGACACGTATCAATGACCTTCTCATTTCGTTGGTGCTCCGGCAATGCTCGTATAACAAGCATCTTAGCCCCATCACCAACAAAATACCGGTATTTATCCAGATTGTGAGTAGGAAAACCATGTTGAGATAACACACGGTTTACAGCATTTCCCAAGTCGTTTAAGGTGTTGAGTAGCGTTCCATCAAGATCAAAAACTATAGCATCGTAACTCATAATACGATCACCTTACCACAAAAAAAGTATTTTGTTCCTGGAGGAACAGGTGTCGGCCTCTGGTCGGGGTATAAGATCTCCTGCAAGTCCCCTTACCTGCTACTCCGCCCGGGTCAGTTCAATCCGTTCATCAATAGTTCTGTTGCGATAGTATAGCAGTATATCGATCAAGACCATGATGCCGTTTGCAATGTAAAGGCAGATAACCCAGTCTACGCTATGAAACAGCTTGTGCATAGTTCCGGCTACATACCCTGCAAAAACGATGTAAAGAAACCAGACACTTTTCCCTTTTGCTGTTCTCGACCGGTAGGATTTGTAGATTGATGAAGGCCACGCCGCACCAAAACAGACAAGCATGATGACTTCAAAGATGCTCATGGGACCTCCATCTTTTTTTAAGAAGCTCTAAAAAACCACACGCAGTATATCGACGCAAGGCGCATAAGACGAGCAGCCGTCCTCTATGAATTTCAGGTGAGGATACCCCACCTGCCAGCCTTCCGGGCCGCGATTGAGTAACGCTGTTTCGGGTTGAAAGGTCTTCCAGCCAGGGTTATAGCCCGCAGTATAAGCGACAAAAAAATACACCCCACATGCTACGCCACCAATGGCAATGGTCACCGATATATTAACATCCGAGGCGGCAGATATACCATAGGAAGCCAGTATGAGCGCCATGCATAAGGCTCCCGCAAGAAAGGTTTTTGTTATGCGACGCACAGTAACCGAACGCCGCTCCTTCAGATAGGTCGATCTTCCCGTTTTTCGAGGGCCCGACAAAAACGCAGACTGCCCTGGTGGAAAATCGATAGTGAGGAGACGTTTGATTTTTTGCATTTTAGGAAACTTCTCCAATATATCTTAAATAAATCGGAGTATGCTACGACAAAGTACAATTATCAAGAAAAAATCATCGAAACAGGCGGCCCTGACTTCCTGTTCTTACGACGTGCGTCAAACCGGGATGAATGTCCCAACGTCACGGACATCCCCTGTCGTTTCCCGCACTATAAGTCAACGAAGTCAACAACGTCTCCCAGATCTCCCAATAATAAACCTTGCTTTCCGCCTAAAAGGTGTTATGATCTTTTTAATCAATAAAGGCTCGTTCTTCATTGGCGGGCCGGTTTCGTTCTAAAGGAAAGTACCATTTGTCAAAGTGGCACCCTGAAGTCTGGGACTATGAGAATTTCTGAAAAGGAGGGTGTTAATTATGGCTAATGGAACTGTAAAATGGTTTAATAGCGGTAAAGGATTTGGTTTCATTGAGAAGGAAGATGGTCCGGATGTATTTGTCCATCATTCAGCAATCAATGCAAGTGGATTCAAGTCTCTTGATGAAGGCGACCGAGTGACCTTCGACATTGATCAGGGTCAAAACGGTCCTGCTGCAGCACATGTTACTACGGGTTAACCCAACATTTCTGAGTTAAAAAAAGGGCATTCCATCGAATTATGAGGGAATGCCCTTTTTGTTTGAATTTCTACGGTTGCAATCGAAAAAAAACAGCTTATATTTTTCAGAGTACCCCGTTGAGACACAGCGGGGTATTTAGTTTTGAAAGATTGTAACCGTATTTATCTTGTCCTACGTTTCTTGAACTCTCTTATCATCTTCTCAACATAAGGATCGGTTCTATCCTCCCAGACATACAATTTGTTCCCCTGGGCCGACCTGGCATACACGTGCCATAACTCATACACCGTTTCTCTTTCTGTGTTCTCGTACTGTTTTTTTGGATCGTGATAAAGATATGGTTTCGCGAGCCCACATTGAAGCAACACTTGCGAGAGATAAGTAAGCGCTTAATAAACCGCACTAAGCATTTAGCTTCAGTTGTTCTGGGCTCAAATATTGTGGAAGCAGGGATTTATAATCTTCGGTCGTCTCAGCCACCGGCAGTCTATCAAATAGATAGCGCAGATAACGGTAGGGTT
>JBDRFJ010000117.1:0-6060 GCA_043818915.1 Pseudomonadota bacterium
ATCAGAGCTCGTTTGAGACTCTCAAATACCAGGATCGGGTAAGATGGCTTTCACATGGGTTTAGAACTTTTTAAGAAAGCATTGGGATATCCCAAATGACTTTCCAATTAAAAAATACTTGACTACAATAAACCAGGTCTCTATATCTCAATCTCCATTCCCTCACGGGCGAAAAAGACTTCTGTATCTCCAGTATAATCTGAATTGCAATATTTCTTAGTCAGTTCGTCGATCTGGTCATCATTCCTTACAGGCTCATGGTGAAAGAGGGCCAGGCGTTTGACTTTGGTCCGCTGCGCGGCGGCAATTGCATACTCAATCGAAGAGTGGCCCCAGCCTATCTTAGAGGATTGATATTCTTCCCGGGTGTATTGCGCATCGTAAATGACAAGATCGGCGCCGGTCATAAATTTTTCTAATAGCTGATTTTGTTCCCTTGCCACCTGCTCACCCTCATGGGCCATGGCCTCATCGTAGGATGGGTCGTCAGGGTCTGTAGAAAAGACATTTTGAAACGGTTCGGTATCATAGACGGTACAAAGGACTTTGCCGCGATATTCAAAACGATAGCCAAGGCAAAGAATGGGATGGTTAAGATACTTGGCGGCGACCATAATGCCGTCGCCAAGATCAAAATGGCCTTCCTTAAGATCCATGTATTTTATTTCAGCGGCAAGCTCTGTCTGACGCACGGGAAAGTAACGATAGGCTAACTGGCCTCCCACAATATCTTTAAGGGTGTCATCTTCATAGGTAACGGGTCCATAAACCTTAAGTTTGGTCCCCGGGATATAAATAGGGGTAAAAAATGGGAATCCCATGATATGGTCCCAGTGGGTATGGGTTAGAAAAATTTCGGTTTTCATCGGGCCCTTGGGAAGGTCATGGGACATCATGTGGTTGCCAAGATCTCTAATGCCGGAGCCGGCATCAACAATGATGAGTCTATCCTCAAATCGCAATTCAAGACAGGCTGTATTGCCGCCATATTTCATGGTGTGTGGACCAGGGCAGGGTATGGACCCCCGTACTCCCCAAAATTTTATCTTCATGGGGTTCCTTTTTGGGTAAGTTGCAAAAAGATTTTGGCTTTTTCTATTTCATTTAACACAGTTTCACGAAAGTCGGCAAGTATAGACCAATCAATTTCAACTTTTTCGAGAAGATCAGTGACTGTTTGCTCATCAGGATGGGGATCTCCTGATGAGCCTATATCAAGAATATTAGCATAACTATTTGCTAATGCCACAATAGCGATCAATTGATGATTTTCCTCCTTGGCATCATTCGGGTTGTGATGATAATAAAGTGAATTATTCATGGCCTCACTCAATTGCCATTTTTCGGCGATCATACTTCCAACCATACAGTGATCGATTCCAAAAATCGTACTCTCAGCCTGATGAAGAGGCATGTTCTCATTTTTGGCTGATTCCACGACCCGGGCATATTCCTCTACAAAGCAGTTATTAAGGGGAATTTTTCCCAAGTCATGCAGTAGTCCGGCCACAAAATACTCTTCTTGATCTCCTGGTGGGACACGCTTGATACCGGCCAAGAACTTGGCGGTTACCCCCGAACAAATGGAATGAGTCCAGAAATCATCCATGGAAAGGGCCTGGAAAGACTCTGATCCGCCCAGACTTTCCAGGACCGCCGTGCTCAGTGCAAGATCTTTTACGGTGTTAAGTCCCAGCATAATGATAGCGCGGGTCAAGGAGGTGATTTGATTCGGCATAGCATAGTAGGCGGAATTTATCAGCCTTAATACTCGGCCGGTAAGCACTGGGTCAAGGGAGATGACCCGGTTTAGGTCATTGGGTGAAGTTGTCGGACTGTTACAGATTTGCAGGACCTTTGTAACAGTGGTGGAAAGGCTGGGCATTCTGGAGATATAGCGCCGAACCCGAATTAGTCGCTTTTCTTTGGTGAGAGGAGTTTCGATCATCAATGGCCATTGCTAACAAAATAGGAGGCTATCCGAGACACAAGGTTTTTTGCGAGCCTTATTCATGGTAATATCATTTCAGTATTTTCAATGGGTTAAGAAAAGGAGGAGTATGGTGACAAAAATCCTCTTTTTAGTATAAGAAGTATAACGGAATGAAACGTATGTGTCAAGGAAGGAACGCCGCAAACGTATTGTGATATAAGGTTATCCTGTTCCGTCCACGGCGATATATTGTTTCAGAAGAACAAACTTAATGACTTCGCAAAAAGTAACCAAGACAAGTTCATCAAAGACTATTTTTACGAGGTCATCAAACATAGGAGGCTATCCGATCTCGGAAAGCCTCCTAGTAAAAAAAGCATTTCTTTTTATTTCAGCGAGATGCCACTGATAGCTGTATTATACGAATTAAAGTTTTGTGACGTTCTTTGCTGTAGGCCCTCGGTCGGTCTCTTCCACATCAAAGGTCACCCTGTCGCCTTCAGAGAGGGTCTTGAATCCAGACATGTTGATGGCGGAGTGGTGAACAAATATGTCTCCGCCCTCTTCTTGCTCGATGAAACCAAATCCCTTCTTGTCATTAAACCATTTTACCGTCCCATTTGCCATGATGCTAACCTCCCTTTAGAACTTTCTGTTATGGCCCCAAGCCTCAGGTCGCCACTCCGGCAAAGGGAATGATCCTTCCGAGCGAAACCGATCCTTGATATACTAGAGCCCCTACTCCATACTACAATAAAACATAGCCTTCCCGAACGTCAAGGAAAAAAAGATTGTGAAGCCTACGTGGGTTAAATGAGAAGAACCTTGAACCACGACATTATAAGGACGCTTAAGGCTATAAGAAGAGAACAAACCTGATAGGCTGTTGCTGGTGACCGTTTTACAAAAACAGCGTACAGGGCCCCCAGGATAATCCCCGCGACAAAGCCAAACAGGTGAGCCGTCAAATCAGTATGCTCCCCCGAACCAAGAATAGCAAGAAGGGCCAGGCCGCCACCCAGTGGAAGCCAGGCTCTCATTCGCCGGCCGGGCAGTCTAAACCTCTTGACAAATTGGTGCGCGGCCAGGATACCGATTGCTCCGAAGACTGCGGTAGAGGCCCCTACTGAAAGATGGCCCGCCTTATACAAGACGGCATTAATGAGATTGCCGGCTATGCCTGTGGCAAGGATCATAAGCCAGCCAACGCCCCAACCCGTGACGCTACAGACAGCGTTGCCAAATATGGCTATGCCAAGGATGTTGCCTGCAAGGTGTGATACGCTCGCGTGAATCATGAGGGATGTCACACTCCTGTATAATTCTCCGCGCAGAATCTGAGAGGCCGATGAACCGTACGCCCTGATGAAAGCTCCGCTGTTATTGCCCATTGCGATAGCCACATGGAATGCCAGCAATATGGCGGATACCCACAGTCCTGTAAATGTTTTGTGATATTTATAAGAAAAGCTATTATTCGCTAAATAAAAGCCCTGATTTTCCTTGAGGTATTTTTCGATCGTGCTTAAGGCCTTTTCGTACTCCGTGTCATTTACCAATAGATCCCACCCCTGATTCCCTTTACTCGAACGGTGTGAGATACCGGATGAGGACAGGACCAGACCGTACGTATCAACCTGATCCGCTGAGAGATTTTTGTATATTATAACCATAAAAAGAGGCTTTTTTATAAGATGTTGTGTATTTAGTTTTAAAATAGCACATTTACCCTTGATGCTAAAGGTCTTTTAGATTATAATTTCTAAAAGTTCAGAATAAATTAATCAACAGTCCTGAGTTATGAAGATCCTAATCGCCGATAACAACCCTGACTCTCGCCGCAAATTCGAAGACGTCCTGTCCAAATGGGGATACGAAGTGATAGGCGCCGGTGACGGAGCCGAAGCATGGAATGTGCTGCAAGCTAAAGACGCTCCGCCTGTGGCTATTCTCAATTGTATGTTGCCGGTCATGAGCGAAATCGATATTTGCGTCAAGCTCAGAGGGTCGAATTCGGGTACCTATACCTATGTTATTCTGTTAGCAGAGCAAGCAGACAAAATGGATGTCATCACATATTTAGATTCAGGTGCTGACAATTGCTTGATTAAGCCCATTGAATGGGAAAAGTTGAGAGCGTTGTTGAAGGTTGCCGAGCGTATCACAGAACACCAATTTAAGTTGCAACAGCGCATCTCCAGTCTTGAGTCATCACTTGTGCGCGACGATGTGATCGGAGATCAGGATGTATCTGCCAGTGCATCTAAGCCGTCTTCCGGTTCAAGTTCTTTACTATCCGGACTTCGACCGATACTTGAAATCGATCAACTCCTTCCAAGAGTCTTCGCGGAAATGGGAGTGGGGGCAGCCAGCGCCATAGACCCGGCGACTTTTGAAAGCACGGATGACGCAGAACTTATAGGCTGGTCCGCCGTGATTTTTAAACAGCCGGAAGTGTGGCTTGACATCAAGATGGAATTCGACAGGGCCTCTGCCAATGCCCTGTTCCAAACGCTGACGGGGAGTTCGGCGAATTCGGATGAGGAGCTTTTGGACACGCTGTCCGAGACGCTCAACATCTTTCAAGGATATTTTAAGGCGACGTTTGATGAGGAAGATGTCGATATCCTCTCGCCCATTGTCCCTAAGGCGATGCTTAAGAAAAACTTGCCCGAGCAGCTCCCTCAGAGTAGCGCGTACATGGAGTATGCTTACTCTCTGCCGGACATTAAGGTTCGGCTTACCCTCATTGAGCACTCCTCGCCTATCTTAATGAAGACCGCATTTGAACTCAACTCATTGGATGTGCTGGCAGAACCCCTACATTCACCAAAGAAGAAAGAGGATATCCTTTTGTACTCAGGCGTTATCCTCACTACTCGTTATATTGCAAAACTCCAAAAATTGGCTGCCTCTATAAGAGAAGCTTTATTCCTTTCGGTTGTTGAGGCCTCTCCCTTAACCAAGGCTTTGTTTTTGCGGTTTCAGGATTGATGGTTTCATTTTCCTTGCCCTGTCGAAGATTCGGAGAGCTTTGAAAAATGTCGCATTTTTCAAAGATCTCTCGCCGTTTTTGTGCCGGAAAGGACCTGTTCCAAACATGAGCATAGCGTTTGTCAAAGGAATTTATCAGATAGGGCAGGGGAATACTCTGGCATGGACCCGTGTACGAAATCCCTCTCCACGGGGTCTCATCTTTCTGCCGCCGTTGATTGGCGGAAATTTGTCCCAGCAGATCGGTATGTTTCGCTGGTTAACTCGCAACAGATACGATCTTATCTCCTTTAACTATTCCGGGCATGGAAATTCCTCGGGCAAATTTTCTCTCAGAGCAACCCTCCGTGATACGTTGCATATGCTCCAATATGCGTACTCACTGAGCAAAAAGGAGCAACTCCCGCTGCTCGGAATCGCCTCCTGTTATTCGGCCATACCGCTTCTTTACGCGGCTTATCGTCTCAAGGAACCACTTGGGGGCGTGGTGCTTATCAACGCTGTTTTAAAGTTGAGCCCGGGCGCTGTGCTCAGGTCTTTTTGGGCCCATTATAGAAAGATGATTCCGGCCCGAGTAGGTATTAAAAAGATTTTGACGGCCATCATACATTACGCGGATTTTATGTTTCCCGGAATCAAAAAGGGGAAAGAGTGCTTTGGTCTATTAGAACGGGAAAGAGTCAGGCTATTCAATACACTCGCTGATTTCTTCACTTTGGATCCATTGAAAAGGGCCTGTTTGCAAAACACACCGGTCCTGTGCCTTTACGCCAGTCAGGACAGGATCTTGGATATTTATGATGGCGGTGTTAGAATCAATTATAAAAATGAAGTCCGGAGGATATGCCCGTTAACCCGTTTCAGCCCCCTGGACGGCAACCACTTCCTTGCCCTGCGGGCCACGAGGGATAGGGCCACCAAATACATTGACTCCTTTCTGAACTTGAGAGTCCAAAGTTCTCATGAACAAGACAAGCAAAGTCCCCATCAGAAAAAATCGTAACTATTCAGCAAAAAATACAAAAAGAAGTAAAAAAAGACTTGACAGGGTTTTTGCGAAAAATTCTGGATTTCGATCCTGGTCGACGATTTCCCGTATTTCACCAAGCAGGCGGCCTTATAGCACGATAGAC
>JBDRFJ010000118.1:0-4340 GCA_043818915.1 Pseudomonadota bacterium
CCCCGCATGGGGGGCGACAATTATCCTCTCTTGATTCTCTTCGCCCTCTTCAGTTTCAATCCACGCCCCCGCATGGGGGGCGACAACAGCGAAGGAAGGAGTATTCGGAAATGAACGGGTTTCAATCCACGCCCCCGCATGGGGGGCGACCGTCGCAATATGATATTGACGTGCCTGTACCAGCGTTTCAATCCACGCCCCCGCATGGGGGGCGACTGTTTCTTTCTAACTAATTGAATTTAACAAAGTTGTTTCCTGCTTTCTGCGAACCTGCTTTTTTCAACGTATAATATATTCGATTGTCAAAGAACATTTTCGGAACTCTCCTTATTTACAAGATATTACATGCAGTGCGAACCCCAGTGGCAATATATACGCTTTGGTTAAAGCCCCTGCGGGGGCGATACGGTATATAGCCGGTTTGCGAGCTTCTGGTTCGCAGACGATCTTTAAGCAATCAACGGTCCCTCCTGATCAAGTGTTTTCTTGGCTCCTACGTGTTCTACACGACGCTTCCAGTTAGAACCCAGAAAATAAAACCTAAGGCTGTCTTCCCCTGGATCAATTTCATCAATTAACCTTTGACGGAGAACCGTCCATTGTGCGGGGTCGACGATACACTCAAAAACGGAATATTGAACCCGCTGTCCATAATCCAGGCACGCCTTTGCCACTCTTCGGAGACGGCGCTGTCCCCCATCAGTACTTGTAGCAACGTCATAGCTGACCAGGACAAACATCTTGTCTCCTCTTTAGGGCCGTGGAAACAAATAAGTGTCCCAATATTACGCCGGATTTTGGCTCGGACTCGAGGCGCATCAAGGGGCGCATATCGCGATATGCAACTCTTGATGCAACGCAGAAGCCGGATCAAAAGACAAGCAAGATGGGATGATTATTTTTTCCACGGCCCTTATCTCCATATAAAAGGCGGATATCCGTCCAGGTCCCCGCGTAGATAACGAGCCAACAATAACGCTTGTGTATGGAATAGCAGCCCGATGGTAACCTTTTCTTCAATAAACGGATGCATTATTTCATCCTGCTTTCGCTTCTGATAAGCTACCAAAACGATTTTTCTTGTTTCGTCATCCATCATCACAGCCCCTGATTCCGTTTTTCTGATTCCCTTCTTCTGAACCTGACAAAGGTTTATTAGAGAGAGGGCCAAGCGATCAGCCAGAAATGGTCTGAATTCCTCCATTAAATCAAGCGCCAGCCCCGGTCTGCCCGGACGGTCTCTGTGCAAAAAACCTACCGCAGGGTCCAACCCGACCGACTCAAGAGCAGAACGGACATCGTGCATTACGAGCGTGTACAAAAATGATAACAAGCAGTTCACATTGTCCAGAGGAGGACGTCGATTTCGTCCCTCAAAACAAAAATCGTTTTTTTGTGAGGTTATCAGGCAATCAAAGACATTGAAATAGACATGCGCTGCGTCGCCTTCAATGCCGCGCAAAGCATTCAAAGAGATGTCTTCTTGCAGACGCCTTAGGGAACCTCTAATCTGCTTGGATGCCTCACCTACCTTATCCGCATCAAGCTTATCCGAGTGGTCTCTAAGCGCACGCTGCAATACAGTGCGGCAATTGGCAAGCTTGCCTGTAAGCACGGCCCTTGCCATTTCAGCGGAAATCGTTAAATCATCAGCCCTGCGGTATTGCTCCCTGCGTAGCAGGACATTTCCGGAAACTGGCCCCTGAACTCTTGCAAGGAAGCGCCCATGCTCGGACAAAAAGCTGATAGCCACATCACGTTCGGCGCAAAACCCCATAAGAAAAGGGCTGCAACCAACGTTGCCGAAACAGACAATCCCTCCTAACGTATGGATGGGGACACGCAAACGGGTTTCTTTTTCCACCCTGACGACAACCGACTCACCCTCTTTCGCGAGATAAGCGCCCTGCGTAGTAACGAAAAGGGTATTAAGATGTCTTTTCATGGCTCTTGTATCGCTCCAGACAAGTAGTGTTTTACAGAACGCTTCTTCCCCAATGTCTTAGGCAAACACATTTGTACCAGTGAGCAACTGTCACATTTTGCCGTATAAACGGGTTTTGGCGTTTGGCCCGCCGCAATCAGTTCATGTAGACGTATTGCTGTTTCTTCGGTCTGTCGCCTCAACGCATCATCAAAAACAATATCTGTCCGCCGCCGCCTTTTCCCGTAAAAAAGCGCCCCGCTCGGCACTTCAATACCCAGCATTTCCTCCAGGCACAACGCCTGGGCGCAAAGTTGCACCTTGTCGCAATTGTCCTTCTTCGGTTTGCCCCGTTTGTATTCCACAGGAAACGGCACCCACGCCAACGATCCTGCTTTCTGCGAATCCGACTTTCGATGAAACTCAACAACATCCGCTTTACCAATCAGGCCCAGCCGTAATGATCGAACCGACATGCCGAACTCAATACGAACATCGCCCCTCGACTCCCGGTCCGCCGTATGAACCCGCTCGTGCATTATTCTCCCTTCGGCGGTAAAGAGATTTTCAGCCCACGCCTGCTCGATGTGAATCAGAGCACACTGCCGCTCGCAGAAAAGCAGGTGCTGCAAGGCTGAAATGGGAAGGAGGTCGTCTTCGGTGTACATATAAGAAAAATCCTGAAACTTTTCAGTATCAGCCCTCCTCCGAAATAAGGTTCACAATAAGCCGAATCATCAATTCCTTCTGCCCAGGTTCACTGGTTGCCGTCAGCAGGGCAAGCGCCACGAGCGCCTTGTTGCTGAAGCTTTTTTGATCCAACAAGTCATTCTTTTTGAGAAACAACAGGAAGAGAAAAGAGCCGATCCTCTTGTTACCATCCGTGAAAGGATGATCCTTGATCACGAAATAGAGGAGATGGGCCGCCTTTTCCTCAACACTTGGATAAAGTTCCTTACCGTCGAATGTTTGCCGCACTGCTCCGATAATTCCGGAAAGAGCATTACCACGTTCCTGGCCAAAGATTTCACTCGCCTCTTTCCTGACCATTAACTCTTTTTTTAAGGCCGCAATGGCCTGACGGGCATTATCAATCTCCAGGCCGGACTTGGCAACGTGTTTTGTCTCCAGAGTCGGCAGATTGTTTTCGTCATATTGTAAAAGAAGCTGCCATGTTCTTGCATAGCGATTGACAACTTCCAGTACCGCCAGTCCTTCGTCGCTGACAAGGTTATGACTTTCCAGAGTGCCTGCAAGCAGACTCAAAATCTGCCGCACATCTTCAACCCCTTTCTCGGCCAGTCTGCGCTGATTAAGCGAATAACCACGCACCAGATGGTCTTTTAGAATGGTGGTAGCCCAGATGCGAAACTGGGTGCCGCGTTTGGAATTCACTCTGTAGCCCACGGAAATAATGGCATCCAGGTTATAGTAATCGACCTGGTATGTTTTACCGTCCGAGGCAGTTGTTGCATTTTTTGCAACAACTGCTTTTCTTGCCAACTCACCGGTCTGGAAAATATTCCCAAGATGACGTGAAATAACGGATTTATCCCTATCTAACAACTCCGCTATCTGGTTTAAGGTCAACCAGACGGTTTCATCCTTGAGATGAACATCCAGTGCGGCCTGCCCGTCCTCAGACTGATACAATACGATTTCGCCGAGATCGGAATTTATGTCTTCGTTTTTTCTTGCTGCTTTTCGAGTCATTGTTATTGCTCCACACTGCTACTTTTTTTCCTTCAACCGCTTACGGCTTTCCTGGCTTGTTTCCATCACCCCTCCTGTCAATCAAGAATAAATATCTCCCTGGCCATACAGTCGCCCCGAACAAGTTCCAGATAATCTTGCCAGGCTGACATACTGCGTCTCCTCGTCTTGTTTGTCTGTAAGTCATTCCAATAGCAGTCTCTGATCCTTCTTTCCGCTTTAAAGCAGTTCTCCGCCCACGCCTGTTCAATATGTATCAACGCGCGCTGCCGCTCGCAGAAAAGGAGATGCTGCAGGGCAGAAATGGGGAGAATGTCTGATTCAGAATACATTCTCCTCCGGCCATTCCTGCACGGTAATCCCGGAAGGAAGCTTCTCTTTATCAACTATAATTGAATAATCTTCTATTTTTCTCGGCAACTCTGAATTTTTTCCTATAGATACACGCTTGAATAACCGCCCTGACAGATCATTGCCCAAATGACCGGCATGCTTGAATATGACCAGCTTTCTTGGGTTCATTTCCCCTCTCGCTGCTGCCCGGTCATGCTCAAAAGCATTTACAAGAGACTCCCAAAGTAGCTTCAAATCATCTTCAGAAAATCCGGTCTTTCGCGCATCAAAAACAGAAATAAAACCATGCATACGATAAAGAGCGTATGGCACCGTGGCCTTACGACCAAATGTTGTAGCAAATTCACGA
>JBDRFJ010000119.1:0-34882 GCA_043818915.1 Pseudomonadota bacterium
ATCGAAGAAGTCACCCTTCTTTATGAAATTAGCAAGGCGCTCAATGTGAGCCTGGATCTTAAGAAATCCCTCTATAAGGTCATGGATATTCTTTCCGATTCAATGGATATGGTGCGAGGGACCATTACGATCCTTGATCCCCTGCGCGATGAGATTAGCATAGAGGTGGGGCACGGACTTTCCAGAGCGGCCATAGAGAAAGGAAAATATAAGCCGGGGGAAGGGGTCACGGGCCGTGTCATCCAAACCGGCAAGAGTTTTGTGGTGCCCAAGATCAGCGAGGAACCCCTTTTTTTGAACCGCACAGCTACACGAAGAAAATCGGTTCACGATCAGGAGCTCTCCTTCATTTGTGTGCCGGTAAAAAAAGGGACACAGGTCGTAGGCGCCCTGAGTGTTGATCGGCCCTTTGATAAGTCCTACTCCTTAGAGGATGGCGAGAGGCTCCTTTCCATTATCGCCACTATGATAGCCCAGCATGTCATTAATCTGGAAACCATCCACCTTGAAAAGGAGCGGTTAAGAGAAGAAAATCAGCGGCTTCGAGAGGAACTTTCTAACAAGTATCGTATTACCAATATCATTGGAAACAGCAACAAGATGCGGGAGGTCTTTCAAATGATCTCCCAGGTGTCCAAGAGCAATGCCACGGTTTTGATTCGCGGAGAGAGCGGCACTGGCAAAGAATTGGCTGCCACTGCCATTCATTATAACAGTCTAAGAGTAAATAGCCCCTTTGTGAAGGTCAACTGCGCGGCGCTGCCCGCTAATCTTATTGAAAGTGAACTCTTTGGCCATGAAAAAGGCTCTTTTACCGGTGCGATTCGGCAAAAACGGGGGAAATTCGAGCTGGCCAACAAGGGGACAATCTTTTTGGATGAAATCGGTTCCGTCGACATGGATGTCCAGGTGAAGCTCTTGCGAGTTCTCCAGGAAAAGGAGTTCGAGCGAGTAGGAGGATACGAGACCATCAGGGCGGATGTCCGCATCGTAGCGGCCACCAACAAGAACCTGGAACGGGCCGTGGAAGAAGAAACCTTTCGGGATGACCTCTATTACAGGTTGAACGTCTTTCCCATCTATATGCCGCCATTGAGAGAGCGCAAGACTGACATCCTGTTGTTGGCCGACCACTTTCTGGAAAAATACGCCCGGGAGAATCAAAAGGATATCCGCCGTTTTTCCACACCGGCCATAGATATGCTTGTACACTACCACTGGCCTGGCAATGTACGCGAACTTGAAAACTGCATTGAGCGTGCCGTGCTTCTGTGCGAGGAGGGCGTTATCCACAGCTATAACTTGCCCCCGACCGTCCAGACAGCGGAAGAGTCGGATACTCTGCCGACACGTTCTCTGGAAGGCGCTGTAGAGAATTTAGAACGGGAGATGATTATCGACGCATTGAAAAGCACGCGGGGCAATATGGCAAAAGCCGCGCGTATACTTCAGACAACCGAGCGAAAGTTCGCTTATACGGCCAAAAGATGTGGCGTTGACTATAGTCTTTATCGTTAAGTCAGGTAGAGTTTTATGAAATCTATTGCGAATCTGTTGTTTGAGGCGCGGCTGTTAAAAAAGATACCGAGGTCGGGATATCATTTTTTGGGTTCAGGCAAAGAATCCGTGGCGGAGCACTCTTTTGCGGCCGCCTTTATCGGATATGTCCTTTCCCGGATAGTGCCCGAGGCCGACAGCGCCAGAATTATTGAAATGTGTCTGGTGCACGACCTCGCGGAGGCCCGCACCGGCGACATGAATTACGTTCAGAAAAAGTACGTAACCGTTGATGAAGAAAAGGCGGTACGTGATATGACCGCGGGGCTCTCCTTTGAGCCTGATCTAAAGGGCCTCATAGAGGAGTTCAATGCCTGCGAATCGCCGGAAGCACAGCTTGCTCATGATGCTGACCAACTCGCGTTGATTGTGGAGCTGAAGGCTCTCAAAGATCTCGGCAACACACATGCGGAAAGCTGGCTTTCGTTTATTGTAAAACGGCTCCGGACCGAGGCGGGTAAAAGGCTTTGTAAAGAGATTCTCAAGACCGGCTGGGATGAGTGGTGGTTTGAAAAGGATGAAGAGGACTGGTGGGTGAATGGGAACAATTCCACATGAGCAGGTAATGAAATGATACATAGATCGAACGCCTTAGATTAGCCGCAGACCCACGCAGACAGCCACAGACATTTTGTTCGGCCGACTTGGCCGAACAAAAAATGCGATCGCTTCGCGAAAAAGTATTCTTCTATAATTATTGAAGCTTACACTAAATTTGCCCAGCGGGCATGATGATGAATAGTCCCGCCTTGGGCGGGATTATTTGTCTGCGTTAGTCAGCGTGAGTCTGCGGTTCAAAATAAAATTGCGTAAGCGGAATTCCAAAATTAGAATTATTGACTTTTGCTTGACGGTAATACTTTGTTCTGATATTTGTCTCTGTTAACACTAACAAATTAAAAAATTTAGGGATTCGAGAGTTTAGGAATTAATCGTTCTGCTTCTCCAGCCATCCAACCACAATCCCTTAATCCCTCAATTCCTGAATTCGGAATCTATAATATGAACATCTTATTAACCAATGACGACGGGATACGGGCCGAAGGACTCTGGGCTTTGAAAGAGGCCTTAGACGACCGGTATAACGTGACCGTGGTTGCGCCCGACACCGAACGGAGCGCTGTGGGACATGCTATTACGCTTAACCTGCCTCTTTTGATTGATAAGATAGAAATGGATGGAAAAGGATGGGGGTACAGTGTAAGCGGCACGCCCGCTGATTGTGTGAAATTGGCGGTTCGGGAACTTTTGGAGGATCGTCCCGCGCTGGTGATTGCGGGGATCAACCCGGGCCCTAATGTGGGGATAAATATTCATTATTCAGGCACAGTATCCGCAGCCAAGGAAGCAGCCCTAATGGGGATTCCCGCGCTTGCGGTTTCAGTAAACAGTAGGGATGGAAGATGTTTTGAGACCGCAGCGCATTTTGCGCGGGATCTGGCAGGGCTTGTTTTAAGAGAGGGACTTCCACAGGGGACCTTTTTGAATGTAAATATTCCTAATACTGACCGACTAAGAGGGGTCCGCGTTACACGGCAGGGTATATCAGGGCTGGAAGAGTCGTTTGATCGGCGGACCGACCCGAGAAGCCGGACCTATTTCTGGCAGGGGAGCCAGACAGAGTTCTTTGATCACGATCCGGAAACAGACGGTAATACTCTTTGCCGGGACTTAATTTCAATAACTCCTATACGATGTGATATGACCGACTATGATCAAGTGGAGAGACTAAAGAGTTGGGAGAAAATTTTTTCTTCGGGGGAATCTTGAAAAAAGTTTTTGTTGACATGTTAAGTTCCGGCCAGGTTATTGATGAAATCTTCTTGGTTCGTCAAAAACAACTGGCCCATAAAAAGGACGGAAATCCCTATCTGGTTTTGACACTTGCCGACAGAACCGGAAGTATCAAAGCAGTAGCGTGGGATAATGTTCAGAATATCAAGGGGAACTTCGGAGTCGGCGATTATGTAAGGGTAAAGGGGACTGCGTCGGATTATCGTGATACAATTCAAGTCACTGTTAAGCATCTGGAGCGCTGCGAAGGGGATACAGTCGCTCCGGAAGATTTTATCCCTCGTTCCGAACGGGATCCCGGCTATATGATGGATCGGTTGATTGATGCCTGCGGTGTTATTGAAAATACATACCTCAGTAAACTCCTTGATGCCTTTTTTGAAGATGAATTATTTGTCGAATCGTTCAAGAAGGCGCCTGCCGCAAAAAACATGCATCATGCCTACCTTGGTGGGCTTTTGGAACACACACTTTCAATTGTTCTTTTGATTCAACAGATTGCCGGACATTACGAGGGGATTGACAATGATCTGCTCATTACAGGGGCTGTGCTGCATGATATAGGGAAGACCCATGAATTTTGCTATGAGTCTCACATCGATTATTCAGATGCGGGGAGGCTGTTGAGCCATATCGTCATCGGCCTGGAACTGCTTGAAAAAAAGATTGCCACAATTAAGGATTTTCCAGATGAGCTTGCCCTTCTTCTTAAACATATGATTGTAAGTCATCACGGCTCAAGAGATTTTGGCTCTCCGGAACCACCCAAGACCCTTGAGGCGGTGATGTTAAATTATTTGGACGAACTCGATTCAAAGGTAAACGGTATTCGCAGTTTTATGGCATCAGAAGATCCTGACTCTGCCTGGACATCGTATCACAGGGTGTTGGAACGGTTTTTTTATAAAGGCAAGCAGGTAAAAGTGTGTGAGCAACAATAATATATATAGTTTCTAAGATAATGTCTTAGCAAGCGGCTGTTGCGAGTTACGGGTTACGGGTTTGAAACTAGCAACTCGTAACTCGCAACAGATTGTTGCTTAGCCCAAGGCCCTGTTATATTCTTACAATGTTTTTTTTGGGTATAGAGGTAGGTAATTAGAAACGATTATGATACTACGACAAGCTCGGGAGGTCCTCCGGATAGAGGCGGAGGGTATCCTGAATTTAATAGAAAAAGTTGACGAAAATTTTAGTAAAATGGTTGAGCTGATTTTGCGTTCCAAGGGTCGTACCGTTTTTACCGGTATCGGAAAATCAGGGATTGTGGCACGCAAAATTGTGGCTACATTGATCAGCACCGGCACTCCCGCTCTTTTTCTCCATCCTGTTGAGGCAATGCATGGGGATCTGGGGATGGTGAGTGATAAGGATGTGGTAATAGCTCTTTCAAACAGCGGTGAAACCGACGAACTGAACATCCTTCTGCCAAGCATTAAACGTATTGGTTGCCCTTTGATCGGTTTTACCGGAAACACGGATTCGACTCTGGCAAGGCACAGCGATATAGTTATATATGTTGGTGTAGAACGCGAGGCGTGTCCCATGGGGTTGGCCCCTACTGCCAGTACAACCGCCGCCCTTGCCATGGGAGATGCTCTTGCGGTAGTGCTTATCAATAAACGACGTTTTAAACCGAAGGACTTTCAACGATTTCATCCAGGAGGAAATTTGGGCCAGCGGCTTTCCGTGCAGGTAAAAGAGATTATGCTGACCGGCCGCCTCATACCCATCGTTTATGAAGCCGTCACAATGCGGGAAGTGATCAAGGAGATAAATAGATCGCGGATGGGTGCTACACTTGTTGCCAACAAGGATACCAACATACTCCTTGGCATTGTTACCGATGGCGACATCAGACGTTTCCTGGATGAAAATGATACCATCCAGGGAAAACATGTAGAAGATGCCATGACCACTAATCCCAAGGCACTCCATCCGGACAGCGTTGCTTACGATGCTCTTAATATTATGGAAAAACATGAGATTACAGTTCTTCCGATTACAAACCTGAAAAAAGAGATCCAAGGGATTCTCCACCTGCATGATATTTTGGGGAAAGGTGATTTCAAATTCAATGGAGATACAATCCGCTGAACCCCCAAAGGGATTAATATGTCCACTCGTGACACCTCTTAAAGGTTCACACGTGGATACTGCTTCTTTGCAGAGACTTATAGAGCATATATTGGGGAGTGTGGATGCGGTTCTTCTTAATGGGCCGGTATGGGGAGAAGGCCTGGCGCTTTCAAGGGAGGAGCGTTTGAACTTGGTGGAAGCCGCCCTTGATATTGTAAGGGGACGCTGCCCTGTTTTGATATCTATAACCGGTAATACCGCTAAAGAGACAAGCCTTATCCTTTCAGAGTTTGATTATCTGATTTATCGATATAACTATCCCGGTTCTATTTTTTGGGTAGATGCTCCGATCTGTTACCATAACAACCGTAGTCTCCCCCAATTTTATAAGGCACTCACGCTGGAGACCCCTTTTGAGTTTCTTCTTTACAACGATCCTTATCTGGTGCGGCGTTTCAAGAAATCGATGTATCATAAAAACATTCGTACCAGTGTATTGAAGAAACTTTCCGAAAACAACCGAATCAGTGGACTTATATATACCGGTACAATAAAACGCTCTCTTGACTATCAGCGGGCTGTTCGGTATCATCAGGATTTTAGGATATATGACGGCGATGAGAAGAATTTTCTTGACCGTCCGAGTTCCAACGGTGTACTGGCCGGCGGTAGCAATTTTCTTCCGATAGCCTGGCGCGAAGTTACATATTCTTCTTTAAATGTATATGATACACAAAGGACCTATTCCGACCACATTTACCAGATATGGGAAGCCGGAAATATGCTCCGGAAGTTTTACAATCTATATTGTAAAGAGCCGGCAGTTATCGTGAAACAGATTTTGCAGATAATGGGGATTATATCAGACGGACGAACTGTTGACTCTGGGAAACTGAGTAACAACAAGGTGGAGCATATTGAGAAGTTAGTAAGAAAGCATAAGATAGCATGATAGAGGTTAAAAATGGATTGTAAGATAACCTCTGAAGGACCGGAACAAAAGGCAAGGTCGTTGAAAAACAGTAAAGACGAGTTCCACGATGATATGCTCAATATCTCTGAAAGGAGATACCGTTATCTGTACGAATACGCGCCTGATATGTACCATACTTTGGATATGGGCGGGATTATCATCGATTGTAACAGGGCGTGGACAAAAAAAACAGGTTATCTTAAAGAAGAGATCATTGGCAAATCTGTGTGCTTATTTTTTACAGAGAATTCGCGGGATGCGTTTTGTCGGGAGTTTTCGGAAATAGCCAAGGAGGAAGAAGTAAGCGGGGTTGAAAGGGATTTGGTTGCTAAGGATGGAACGATTATAAACGTGGCTGTCGAGGCTACCCGAATTTTTGATGAAGACGATAATACGACCAAATTTTTGGTCCTCATGCGCGATATTACAAAACGGAAAAATGCGGAGCGTTCATTAAAACGACTAAACCGTTATCTCGAGCAAAAGCACCAAGAAACAAAACGATTATCGAGGCGATTAATTTCGCTGTTGGAACGGGATCGACATAAACTGGCCATGGAGCTTCACGATCAGATAGGGCAGTCTCTTACAAGTGTTAAGATGGATGTGGAGATGCTCGCAAAACGTATTCAAGGCGCTGACCGGGAATCGATAGAGCAAATTAGTGGGATAGAAAAAAGGATTGCCGCTTCAATACGAGAAGTGAAAAATATTTGCCACGGGCTCCGTCCGAGTACTCTTGATACCATTGGTCTGATACCCTCTATTCAGATGTTAGTTGATGACATAGGCAAACACAAGGGTGTTAAGGCGGAGACTTATATCAAGAATCTTCCTTCGCGGCTTGAGCCTGAAAAAGAGATTACCATTTATCGTATTGTGCAAGAGGCGCTTAACAATATCGCCAAGCATGCGAACGCCGGAAATATTTTTATAAATCTTATTGTAAGGAACAGTGTTGTTTCTCTAAGCATTGAAGATGATGGTGTTGGTTTTGATCCGGAAGGGGTGCTGCAGAAGAATAAGGAAGAGGAAAAAGGGGCCTTGGGGATCCTTATTATGAAAGAGCGTGTGGCACAGCACAAAGGAGAATTTTACATAGAATCACAAGTAGGCAAGGGTACCGTTCTGTTGGTAGAGGTGCCGATTTAAGAGGTATTTTGATGGAAAGAACTAAGATTTTATTAGTAGACGATCATAGGGTTGTTGTAGAGGGTGTAAAGTCTGCGTTGGCCGACCACCCGGATTTGAAAGTTGTGGGTGAGGCCTATAATGGTCATGAGGCGGTAAAGCTGGCGGAATCGCTTAATCCCGATATTGTTGTGATGGACATCTCAATGCCGGAACTGAACGGCATTGATGCTACATTGCAGATCAAAAAGTTGAACCCTGATATTCGCATCATCATTTTTACCATGTATTCTCAAAGAGAATATATCGTTGATCTTTTTAGGGCCGGCATCTCTGCCTATGTCTTGAAAGAAGACCCTCTGTCTGATCTTTTCTTTGCGATTCAAGCCGTACAAAAAGGAGGGACTTACTTCAGCACTGCTGCTCCTACTTTATTGGTTAGACATATTAATGAACTGGAGCGTGGGAAAAAGGCAAAAGACGACTTTGACCGCCTAAGTCTGCGTGAACGGGAAGTGTTCCAATTGCTTGCCGAGGGTATGGCTATCAAGGCCATTGCCGACCAGTTATGCATAAGCCGCAAGACAGTGGAATCTCATAAATATAATATTATGGAAAAGCTTAACGTAAGCACAATCGTCGATCTTACCAAGATCGCCATCCAAAAGGGGCTTATACAACTTTGATGACATAATTCTCGGACAGCCTCCTCGTAAAAAGTCCGAATCAACAAAGCCTTATCTTTATAGTACCCGAAATCTTACACCTTTTTAGGGCATTTCCTTATAGCTCCACAACAAAATCTTAGCGTGAATATCTTCTACAATTTTAGACCATTATCCACATCCGCCAAGAGTTTATCCACAGAAATAAATATATAACATTTTGGGATATATTTTGTATAAAAACAGTTAATTCCCGATATTCAAGCTGTTTTTTGCTTGGTATTAGTGGGACCATTATTAGTTTCAGTTAGTGGTACTTACTCCACGTCTGAATGCTGTAGAGGCTGCCCGGAAGACGCCGTTTTTGGTTGTACACTTATGTATATAAAGGAGGCGCGATATGTTAATGTCTTACTCTGATGCAGGTGGGAACGGGTTTGAAAATGGATACAATGTTAGCGCGGCAGAAAAATGGGGAGGGCTTTGGCTCTTGGAATTTCATATGAGAATGCAAAAAAGATTTCATTATAAAGATATTGTTCGCAATAGACAACTGGAGGAACAGAAGCTGAGAGAGACGGCATGGTGTGACCTGTTCCAGGCCAGAATATTACCCAGGGTGTGTCAGTTGCGCGAGCAGTGCGGTTTTGATTGCGATGCGTGTCGTGGTCTGCGCTCTTTAAGACCCTCCTGATATGCCAGGGGCTCTAATTTTATCCGGCCCGCAGAAAAGTAGTTGGATCAAGCTGTATGCTGGTATCCGGCGCTTTTGTATTGTCGTGATCTTTAAGAAGCCTCAAGAAGATGCCCTTGTTGGTCGAGTCAAGGTGTATGATGACGTCAAACAGATCGTCTACCCGGCTGCAGGGGTATGGTATTCCCTGCTCGTTTTTTTCTTCAATATGCCTGTGGGAAAGGGCGGAGAACCAGATTTCCGTCTGATATTCATTGGCAAGTTTCTTGATATCTACAAAGAAAGATCTCTCAGCTTTTTCAAAATCAAGCCCGTCAACAATAAGCGTATCCGGTTTGAAATCTAAGGAATCGATCATGTTCCGGATGCTCTTTTCAAGCATATCTACTGAAAAGGATGACCCACGATACGCGAGGATCATTCGGTTCCTTTCCACAATGAGCCGGTCCTCATCTGATCCTTCAATATTAAGCACCTTGCGCAGATCATTAAGAATAGCGCTGTAATATGCGGTGATTTTTTCCGGATTTTCGCCTACGGCCACATGAATAAGTTTGCGTTTTTTAAACAGGTTGTCGAGCGCGATATGTATCAGGCACGCGGTTTTGCCCACCCCGGCCCGCGCTATGAATACCCCAAGATTTCCACTCCCCAGGCCGCCGCGAGAGGAGGATTCCAATATCTTTAATGGGCTTACGCGTATAAAGTCTTCTCTTATCATTATTTGTCACCTTTTCTCTTTTCCTCGTAGTCCTTTTTCAATTGCTCGGCAACACCCTGGGGGACTTTGCTGTATCGGGCGAATTCCATGGTAAATTCGGCCTTCCCCTGGGTAAGCGATCTTAGAGTAGTAGAGTAGCCGAACATTTCAGCCAAGGGGATTTCCGCGTCTACCGTGGAAAAGACCCCATCCTCTGAAGTGCTGATGATAATTCCTCTCCTTTGATTAAGCGATGCCAACACATTCCCCTGAAATTCCGAGGGGCCTTCTACGGAGACCTTCATGACCGGTTCCAAAATTGCGGGCACCGCCTTTCTATATGAAGATCTGAACGCCCCGATCGCTGCCTGTTGAAACGCCATATCCGAAGAGTCCACCGCATGGTACTGGCCATCATCAATGGTTACTTGTATCCCCACAATGGGGGCTCCGATCAGTTCTCCTTGCTTGAGGCACGCCTGAAATCCCTTGTCACACGAGGGGATATATTCAGTCGGAATCGCTCCCCCCTTGATCTTGTTGACAAAATTATAAGCCCCTTCCTCATACGGTTCCATACGCCCTGCCACACGTCCATACTGCCCGGAGCCCCCTGTCTGTTTCTTGTGAGTGTAATTGAACTCAATCATTCGTGTAATGGTCTCCCGGTATGCTACCTTCGGCATGCCGGTTGCGACCTCCGCGTTATATTCTCGTTTCATCCGTTCGACATAGACATCCAGATGTAACTCCCCCATGCCTGAGATGATCGTATCGCCTGTCTCATCGTCCAAGGTGACCCTGAATGTAGGGTCTTCCTTGGTAAAACGGTTTAATGCCTTGGACATATTGACTTGCGCTTTGTTATCCTTGGGTGAAACCGCCAAAGAGATAACCGGTTCCGGAACATACATGGAGGACATACTGTAATTTATTGCTCTGTCGGTAAAAGTGTCACCAGAGGAACATTCTATTCCGAAAAGTGCGACAATATCACCTGCGTTTGCGTATTCGACATCTTCCATTTTGTCGGCATGCATACGAACGAGCCTCCCTACTTTTACCTTTTTCTTGGTTCTTGTGTTGAATATAGTATCCCCTTTTTTAAGAGAGCCCTGATATATACGGATATATGTAAGCTGCCCGTACCGGCTTACTTCAAGTTTGAAAGCAAGCGCAACAAAAGGATCTTCCGGATTGGATGATAGACGAACCTCATTTTCGTTATTGTCGAGGTCCAATGCAAAGTTTTTAACATCGTTCGGTCCGGGTAGATATTTTGTAGCCGCATCCAGTACAGACTGAACGCCGATATTCTTATAAGCGGAACCTAAAAATACCGGGGTTAATTCCAGTGAAAGAGTTCCCTGTCGGACTGCGTCATATATGAGTTCTTCCGTCACACTGTCTTCCAGTATGGCTTCGGTCAATTCGTCTGAAAAGAGTGATACGGCATCAAGCATTTCTTCACGGCGTGCTTCTGCTTCTTCACGGAGGTCTGATGGAATTTCGTCTATCCGTATCTGTTCACCGTTAGGGCCTTCAAAATAGTATCCCTTCATGGTGACAAGGTCTACCACCCCCTTATGGTTTGCTTCCAGCCCTATTGGAATTTGCATCAGGATCGCGTTGTGTCGAAGTTTCTCGCGGAGTTGGCCTACTACCCGTACCGGGTTCGCGCCGGAGCGGTCGCATTTGTTGATAAAGGCAATGCGGGGGACCTTGTAGCGAGTCATCTGTCGGTCCACTGTGATTGATTGGGATTGGACCCCACCTACTGAACACAGCACCAAAATAGCGCCATCGAGCACTCTCAGAGCCCGTTCCACTTCGATAGTGAAATCAACGTGTCCCGGCGTATCTATGATATTGATTATATGATCGTTCCAGGTGCAATGGGTGGCGGCGGACGCTATGGTAATTCCACGTTCCCGTTCCAGTTCCATGGAATCCATTGTAGCGCCGACACCATCTTTGCCTTTAACATCATGGATGGCGTAGATCCTCTTGGTATAAAAAAGTATCCGTTCCGTCAGAGTAGTTTTTCCGGAATCTATATGCGCGCTG
This sequence comes from Pseudomonadota bacterium, assembly GCA_043818915.1. Classification (GTDB taxonomy): domain Bacteria; phylum Desulfobacterota; class Desulfobacteria; order Desulfobacterales. The sequence goes on from JBDRFJ010000119.1 coordinate 11,661, forward strand.
ATTCCAATGTTCCTCAATTTGGTTAATTCGTTGTTCATGTTACAAATTTCCTTTGGCACAAAATAATATGACTTTGCAAAAAGCCTTTGATGGGGCGAACTAAAGACTTCCTACAAAGCCATTAGAGACAAGAAGATTTTGCCGAAGACTCGTTGCAAGATCCTCTAAATTTTTTCAATAAAACCTAATTTAAATATCTACAGTTCGATTGAATGTCAAGAAAAAATTAAAGGAGGTGTCTCGGTTTGCTTACTTCATGACCCTATAATGAATTTGAGAACTTTTAAATAGAAGAAGCCCTCAATTCACAATTTCTAACCCGCTGAAAAAATATCCGATCTCGAATGCGGCACTTTCCGGTGAGTCTGAACCGTGTACCGCGTTTTTCTCTTTATCAATGGCAAAGTCCCGGCGAATGGTTCCATCGGCAGCTTCTTTGGGGTCGGTCGCCCCCATAAGCTCACGGTTTTTTGCGATAGCATTTTCACCTTCCAGGATCATTGGTATGGCAGGTCCTGATGACATAAAATCGGTAAGGCTGTCAAAAAATGGGCGGTCCTTGTGTACCGCGTAAAATCCTTGAGCCTCCTTTTTGGTCATAGAGATCATCTTCATCGCTACGATCTTGAGTCCGTTTGATTCAAATTTTTTGATTATATTCCCTACATGACCGTTTGCCACAGCGTCGGGTTTGATAATTGATAAAGTCCTTTCCATTGTCTGAACCTCCGTAATAATTATTCGTGTCCTATGAATTTCCAAAGAAAAGGCACAAAGTTTTTCCCAAACCTTGTGCCTTTGAACTCATAGTTTCATTAACACAGATTACATGAATCGCACTAATTTATCGTGCTGTCATGCTTGGTTATTTCCTCTCTTGCCTCGGGGAGAAGTGTAGGCAAGCTCTCTCCTGTTTCTTTAAAGAGAGAATCACCCTCCTCCAGTTTAAGTGCATGTGATAAAACTTCATCTACACGATCGACTAAAATTATCTCTACCTGCTTCAGAATTGTGGCAGGAATATCAGCAAGGTCTTTCTTGTTATCTGAAGGTATAATCACCTTGTTTATTCTGCCGCGATGTGCCGCAAGGATCTTTTCTTTCAACCCGCCGATAGGGAGCACCCTTCCTCGAAGGGTAATCTCTCCGGTCATTGCAACGTTTCGATAGACCGGTTTTTTAATGAGGGCCGATACAATAGAACTAAGCATTGCAATGCCGGCCGAAGGCCCGTCTTTTGGGATAGCGCCTTCTGGAACATGTATATGTATGTCTATGTTCTGGTAAAACTCCGGGCTAATACCGAGACGTGTGGCATGCGAACGCGCATAGCTTAGCGCCGCACGAGTCGATTCCTGCATTACGTCTCCCAATTTCCCGGTCACATCAAGTTTGCCTTTTCCCGGCATTATGGTTGTTTCAATAGACAGGATCTCTCCTCCGACCTCTGTCCAGGCAAGGCCGGTGGCAAGCCCTATTTCGTCTGTTTCTTCGATCTGGCCATGTCTATAGCGGGGAACCCCGAGATATTTTTTTGCAGACTGTTCGGACAACCGAATACTTGTGTCTTTTCCTTCTTTGGCAACTTTACGAGCCACCTTGCGACAGATCGAAGCTATCTCGCGTTCCAGATTACGTACACCCGCCTCCCTGGTATATTCACGAATGATAGTCAAAACAGCATTGTCTGAAAAATGTAGATTATTATCATTCAAGCCATTCATCTTTATCTGTTTGCCTATCAAAAAGCCTTTTGCTATCTGTAGCTTTTCTTGTTCCGTATAACCTGGAAGCCGTATGATTTCCATTCGATCTTGCAGGGGCGCCGGGATGTTGTGCAGCGTGTTGGCCGTAGTGATAAACAGAATCTCGGAAAGATCGTAGTCCACATCTAAGTAGTGATCGTTAAATGCACAATTTTGTTCCGGATCGAGGACCTCAAGAAGCGCGGCAGAGGGATCACCACGAAAGTCAGTACTCATTTTGTCTACTTCGTCCAGGCAGAAGACAGGGTTATTTGCCTTTGCTTTCTTGAGAGATTGTATGATCTTGCCCGGTAGCGCGCCAATGTAGGTTCGTCTATGGCCACGAATCTCGGCTTCATCCCGGACACCTCCCAGAGAAAGTCGAATAAATTTTCGATTTGTGGCCCGTGCCACAGATCTGGCCAACGACGTCTTGCCAACCCCCGGGGGGCCAACGAGACAGAGAATAGGGCCACGAATCTTTTTTACCAGGGCTTGCACCGCCAGGTATTCAAGAATCCGTTCCTTTGGTTTTTCAAGGCCATAGTGGTCATTGTTTAGGATTTCCTCGGCCTTTTCAATGTTGGTTTGAACCTTGGTCCTGTCGAACCATGGAAGTTCAATAATCCAGTCAATGTAATTTCTCACAACCGAGGCCTCTGCCGACATCGGAGACATCATCTTCAGTTTTTTAAACTCCTGCTGTACCTTGGCAGTGGCCTCTTTTGACAACCTCTTGCGCTTTATGCGTTTTTCAAGCTCTTGCAACTCACTTTGCTGATCGTCAGCATCTCCCATTTCCTTTTTAATGGCCCGCATCTGCTCGTTCAGATAGTAATTTTTTTGCATTTTTTCCATCTGTTTTTTGACTCGTCCTTTGATGCGGTTCTCTATGGCGAGTACTTCAATTTCAGACTGCATGAGTTCATAGAGTAGGGAGAGCCTCTTGGAAAGTTGTGTTGCTTCCAATAACCTCTGCTTGTCTTTAATCTTGAAGGAAAAGTGAGATGTCACGGTATCCGCCAGTCGTGAAGGACTGCTGATGGAAGCTATTGTATTGGCTAAGTCGCTGGAAATGTCTTTATTTATTTTTGAGTAATTGAAGAATGCGGTTATAATGTTCCTGCTGAGGGCTTCGACTTCCGGAGTATGTACATGAGACTCGATTATTTCCTCGACTTCAACCAAAAAGTACGGGTCATCTTGGTCAAAACCTCTGATGTGTGCCCGTTTTTTCCCCTCTATAAGGGCCTTTACCGTGCCGTCAGGGAGTTTTAAGAGTTGGAGCACTGTTCCAATAGTACCTGTCCGGTATATATCTTTTTCAGATGGAGAATCTATGGAGGCATCTTTTTGGGTAGCCAAAAAGATGCTTTTATTGTGTTGGTCCAGAGCATTTGACAATGCATTGATAGACTTGGTTCTTCCCACAAAGAGTGGCGCCACCATATGGGGCAAGATTACAATATCACGTAGTGGAAGAAGCGGGATGGATATAGGCGGCGCCGAATATTCATCAGGTTTTTTAAACTTTTTTATATTAAACATAGTGTTTCCTCATATTACGCCTGCTTTTGGCTATGTTCGTTTTCAAACAGGAGAATAGGATATTCTTGGTTTACAATCACCTCTTCACTTATTACACATTCAGTAACCCCTTCGATAGAAGGGAGTTGGTACATTATATCAAGCATGGTCTCTTCCATTATGGCCCTCAAGGCACGGGCCCCGGTCTTTCTTGTGAAGGCTGCTTCAGCGATAGCATTGAGAGCGCCATCAGTAAATCGAAGGTTTACGTTTTCAAATTCAAAGAGTTTTTGAAACTGTTTTGCCAGCGCATTCTTTGGTTGGGTAAGGATCTTAATAAGCGCATTTTTATTTAGTTCACCTAAGGTCGCAGAAACAGGGAGTCTTCCAACGAATTCCGGAATCAGACCGAACTTGATAAGATCTTCCGGCTGAACCAACTTCAGGGTTTCACCTATATTTGCTTTTTCGAGTTTGATTATTTCAGCTCCGAATCCAATTGTTTTCGTTCCTGTACGGGCTTGAATAATTCGTTCCAAGCCATTGAATGTTCCACCGCAGATAAATAGTATATTAGAAGTGTCTGTCTTGATAAAATCTTGTTGCGGATGCTTTCGTCCTCCCTTTGGTGGAACGCTCGCCACGGTGCCCTCAATAATTTTTAATAAGGCCTGTTGCACACCTTCGCCTGAGACATCCCTTGTGATTGAAGGATTGTCTGATTTTCTGGCGATCTTGTCTATTTCATCAATGTACACAATTCCTTGACTTGCACGTTCTACATCATAATCACAGTTTTGAAGTAAGCTGGCGATAATGTTTTCAACATCTTCTCCCACATATCCTGCCTCTGTAAGGGTAGTGGCATCTGCAATAGTAAACGGCACATTCAGTATCCGTGCTAAGGTTTGTGCCAAAAGAGTCTTTCCTGAACCGGTCGGCCCGATAAGGAGGATATTGCTTTTTTCAATCTCCACATCATCCATGGAGACGTTACTTTCAACCCGTTTATAGTGATTGTAAACAGCAACGGACAATATTTTCTTCGCCTGTTCCTGTTCTATAACATATTCGTCCAGGATTTCCTTTATTTCAGAGGGCTTAAGGATAACGGTCTGTGCCGAAGTCCCCCTTGTTTTACCATATTCTTCCTGGATAATTTCATTGCACAGCTCAATGCATTCATCACAAATATATACCGCGGGCCCGGCGATTAATTTTTTTACTTCATCCTGCCCCTTTCCACAAAAAGAACATAAAAGGTCGCTTGTACTTATCTCACCGCGTTTTTGCATGGTATGAGTCCTCCCCCAAATGTTGGGTTACTCTTTCTTGTCCGTTGCTCTATCTGTAATCACCTGATCTATTATTCCATATCGCAGAGCTTCATCTCCACTCATGAAATAGTCTCTATCGGTATCCTGCTGAATCTGTTCTATATTTTTATTTGTATGCTTGGCCAGAATCTTGTTCAGGGTCTCCCGTAACCGTAGTATCTCCCTTGTTTGGATTTCGATATCAGATGCCTGCCCCTGAAATCCCCCCAAGGGTTGATGGATCAGTATCCTTGAATGAGGAAGTACAAATCGCTTCCCCTTTGCGCCGGCTGCCAAGAGAAGGGCTCCCATGCTGGCAGCCTGCCCCATGCATAGGGTAGAGACCATAGGTTTAATATACTGCATTGTGTCATAAATGGCAAGTCCGGCAGAGACTACACCTCCTGGGGAATTGATATAGAAATTGATATCCTTATCTGGATCCTCGGATTCCAAAAAGAGCATTTGAGCGATTAAAACATTTGCAACATCATCAGTGATTGACGATCCAAGAAAGATGATTCTGTCTTTTAAAAGTCTGGAATAGATGTCATAAGCACGCTCACCTCGCGAACTCTGTTCAATGACCATAGGAATAAGTGGCATAGATCTTCTCCTAACTATTGTTTTTTATGTATTGATAGATCTTAAGAAATATTTTTGGGTTAACGTAAGTGCCCAAGGTTTTGAAAATCCTAAATTCGAATATCGAAATCCGAAACAAATCCGAAATTCAAATGTCAAATTTTCAAAACATTAATTCTTCATTTTTTTTGTTTTGGATTTTGAATTTTGGTCATTTGAAATTGTTTCGAATTTCGCGCTTAGGATTTCGAATTTAATTGTTCAGGACGGGATACCCCCCCTCAAATTTTGTATAATCTACAAGCCTTCAGTCCGTTTCTTTCTATTTTGAATCCGGTTCTACGTCCTCAACCGTACTGTTATCAATAATAAATTTAATGGCATGTTCTTCGAGAAATTTTTGATCCAGGTTGGCAGCCTGTTGTTTATCTTGATTATATACCATCTTAAGGCTTTCTACGGGCTGGCCCAATTTTTTGGACAGATTCTCAAAACCGGCATTTAGAATTTCATCATTAATTTTAAATCCTTCTTGTTCGATAATTTTATCGAGTATCAAGAGGCCTCGCACCTTTCTTTTTGCAGCAGGCCTGTATTTCTCCAGTAACGCCTTTTGCGTGTACCCCATATCTTGTAGCGAAAGATTCTGACTCCCAAAGGCGGCTTCAGCATCCTTTGCCATACCTTGCGTCTCATGGTCCACTAAGATCTCCGGCAGTTCAAAATCGGTCTTTTCAATTAGCTTATCTATAAGCTGTTCGTAAAGCTCTCGTTCAGAAAAGTTATTAAAATTGCGTTCCATTTCTTCTCGAATAGCTGACTTCAATTCTTCCAGGCTGGAAAATTGTCCGAGATCTTTTGCGAATTCATCATTTATCTCCTGAAGGATCTGCTCTTTGATCTCCTTGACAGTTACGGTAAAGGAGACTTCCTCTCCAGCCAAATTTTTTGGGACATAGTCATCTGGAAATTTGACCGGAAACGTTTTTGTCTCACCGCGTGTCATGCCAATGAGTTGATCGCTGACTTCCTTTAATAATTTTTCAGAACCTACTTCAGCGATAAAGTTTTCGGTCTTTCCGACCGGGGCGAACGGCTTTCCATCTTTGAGTCCTTCATAATCAATTTGTACAAAATCTCCGGCCCCTACCGATCTGTCCGCGTCTATGGTCTTTAGTTGTGCTTGGTTACGTTGAATTGTTTTAAGCTTTTCCTCGATTTTATCGTCGCTCACCACATAGATAGTTTTTGTTAGCTTAAGTCCTGTATATTCATTGATCGTAACGGGCGGTTTCACGTCAACGGTTGCAGAGTACTTATACTCATGGCCCGTTACAAGTTCGGGATAATCGAAATTCGGGTTTCCCAAGGGAGCTATGTTGTTTTCTTGAAGCGCCTTAGGATAAGACATGCTTATTAATTGAGCGCTTACCTCAGATACCACCTCTTTTTTAAATCTGTTTTCCAGAACCGAACGGGGCACTTTGCCGGGACGAAAGCCCTTAAGTTTGACGCTCTTTTGAAGTTTGTTGTAGAATTTATTAATTTCTTTTGCTACATCCTCTTGGGGAATCTCAACATGGAGTTTCTTTTTGACACTGCTGATATCTTCTACGCTTACTTTCATGACCTTCCTTTCTGAACATTGCTTTGCTCTTAGCTCGATAGTTCACGGGCTGTTGCCCAAAAAAAATATATTTCACCGCAAAGACGCAAAGGACGCAAAGTTTCAAAGCCCACTTTTTATCAAGTTTTCTTTGCGCTCTTTGCGCCTTTGCGGTGAGGTAAGTATCTGCTTATTCCTTCGCAACCATTTTTTACAAGACTGGTGCGAGAGGGGGGACTCGAACCCCCAATCCGCAATGGAACTGGATCCTAAGTCCAGCGCGTATGCCAATTTCGCCACTCTCGCAAAAGACGATTGACCTGCCACGCAGGTATGATAATAATAAATATATCTTTTGTCAAAAGATGCTGATTAATAAACTCATATTTGTATAAGGAACTCAAAACAGTGTCAAGGGAAATAGTAAGGATGCGAAACCCCTATATTCTATGTCTTCAATTAACGAGGTTAATGGTATTTTTTGTATTATATTCCTTCCTGATTGCGTCTTGTACTTTGACTGATGCGTTTGCCGGGAGCATCTATTTGCAAGGCGAAAAAGATGGAGGTGAAGGGATAACTATTGTGCTTGATCCAGGACACGGGGGGCATGATTCCGGCGCGATGGGGCCTGGAGGTCTCAAAGAAAAAGATATCGCTCTTTCCCTGGCTCAGGCCGTGAAAAAAAGGCTGTCTAATCACTACAATGTATTGCTGACCCGGACAGATGACTATTGGATTGATGTGGAAGAACGGACGGCAATGGCAAATCGCAATAAAGCAAAACTGTTTATCAGTATTCACACAGGTGGGAGTTTTCGACATAAGGCAAGCGGTCTCGCAACTTTTTACTGGTCTGGAGAAAAAACCAAGAGGGTTAGTCATATTTTAGGGGCCGCAGAGGAATGGGGGACTGAGAGCGGGTCGGCGGAATGGGAGCGTATACAGGAAAGGTACCTGTCAAAGAGTCGGACATTGGCGGGACGAGTACACAAGGAACTTATAGGACTTTTAAATATCAATGACAGAGGGTGTAGGGCAGCTCCTATATATGTCATTGCCAGTGCGGACATGCCCGCGATCCTTGTGGAGGTGGGATATGCAACCAATCCGGCCGAAGAAAAACAACTGGGCAATCAAGTGTTTTTGGGGATAATTGCAGAGGGGGTGAGCAAGGGTATAACCGCTTTTGTTCAAGAAGAGATTAACAAGTTAAGGAATTAAGGGTCGATGGTTTCGTAATCGAGGAGAGAGGGATTTTGCCGTAAATTGCGGGTTGTATTAAGATTGAATACGTGGTATTAAACCTTTTTTTAAATATCAGATCATGAGCTAAAAATGATTTCGGGGCGTGGCGCAGCCTGGCAGCGCGTCTGCTTTGGGAGCAGAAAGTCGGAGGTTCAAATCCTCTCGCCCCGACCAATAAAATCAATCAGTTAAGCCGGCAGTATTTTTGGCGGCTTTTTTTGTAACAAACTATTGATGACTTCATTTATTTTTCCCTGACGAACGTTTCATAGCTGGTCCGGTATATTTCGGTGAGGGTAAGAAATGCGGTCATGATCAGTGGGCCATAGATAATTCCAAGAATGCCGAATACTTTTAATCCCCCCAGAATAGATAGAATAATTAGTAGGGTGTGCATCTTTACCTTGTGGCCTACCAGCTTGGGTTTGAGCAGGTATTCTACCACTCCTGTAATGAGAACATATATAACAACAAAAGCAATTCCTGCTGTGATTCTTCCTTTTAAAAACAGGTAGATAGCCGCTGGAATAAATACCACGGAGATGCCGACTATGGGGAGGAAAGCCAGGAGGGCCATAATAAACCCCCAGAGAAAGGGAGAGCTTAATCCGAAAAATGCAAATGTTATCCCTCCCAGTATCCCCTGTATCAAGCCTGCCAAACCATTTCCTATAAGGACCGCTCCCGCCATTTCCTGAAACTTGGCAATAAGCTTCTGATCCTGTTCAGCGGGCAGGGGAGAGAGGTCTACGACAAAATCGACAAGTTTTTGTCCGTCAAGCAGCAAGAAATAGATGATCATTACCATGAGAAGAGCATTAATTATGAAACTCAACATGTTAGAGGCAATCGCCCTGGCCTGCTCGTACAAATAAAGACCCACCTCTTTGCCGATAGTGGACAGAGCCTTGTTAAAACTTTCAGAATCGAGCTGTATATTATAACCTTCAAGTATCTTTTGTATTTTATCAGCCCATTCGCTGTTTTGGAGCAGGTCTTTGGTATACTGGGCTATGGCGGCGTCTTTACTCACCTGATAGAGGCCGTATGCCTCCTGGGAAAGGGCCCCGACAAAAAACACAATGGGGACAAAGACGACCAGAAAGATGACCAGGCAGGTGACAAGAGAGGCCCAGTGAGGTCGGATTTTTTTTAGAAAAAAGGTATAAAGTGGGTAAAATATCCCGGTGAGGACAAAGGCGAGGATCAGTATGGACATAAAGGGCCAGAGTAGCTTCCCTAAGAGGAGCCCTGAAACAAGGAAGAGTATCAAGAAATACTTGAAGATCATCTGACCTTGCTTTTTTTCTCCTTCCATGTTCACCTTTTCTGGTTGTCGTTGTTGGTCGTCCATAATGCTTATAACCCCACAAGGCCGGTTTATATTTATTGATGGTTTGTGAACAATTCAGAGTAATGTTAAAGAAAACCTACTATATGAGATCGTGAAAAGTCAATATAATGTGTCATAAAAAGTCTTGAGCTAGCCGTTATTGATGATTTTTTAGCATCATCGGGGACTTTTTGCGGTAGCGGCAAAATATTATTTGACAACCCGTGGCCTGTAGACTTAAAAGAATATAAACAAACAAAAAGGGAGTATAAGTCATCAATATTGAGATCATTAAAAAGGGGAAGATATCATGATTGTTGGAAGGTTAGCCTCGAATAAAATTGGTTATAGGAGACTCTTTGCGGTATTTGCTCTGTTTGGCTTTATTATGCTTGCTCCGGCGTGCAAAGATGAGACAGCAGAGCCACAGCACAAGTGTCCTACAGCAAAGAACCTTACAATTTCAGTTATTAAGGAAAACTGCAAGAATTTGGATGTTCAGAATTCTGTGTTAAAAGGTACGATCATAGAATCTCAAGATGTAAAAAATTATACCTATCTCAATCTTAAGGATTCTACAGGCCAGATCTGGGCCGCTATCCCAACAACACAGGTTGAGACAGGAAAAGAGATAGAGATATCTAATATCATCGTGATGCAGGACTTTCAGAGTAAAACACTTAATAAGACCTTTGATATCATATTATTTGCCGTACCTTCAGGAGGAAGCCGGGTTTGTTCTGTGCCCCCGGGAGGGATGTCTCCAGGAATGGAGATGCCTCCAGGCAATATGCCTCCCGGAACGGAGATGTCTCCCGGTATGATGTCTGAGATGCCTCCTGGTATGATGCCGGGCGGTATGCCTCACGGGTCTAAGCCGGCAGAGGGTATGGGCACCGTTCAACCCAAGACTATCTCCCAAGAGATAAAGGTAAGTAAAGCTACAGGCGAAGATGCCTATGCAATAGAAGAAATTTATGCCAAGAAGAAAGAGCTTGCGCAGAAACCGGTTAGGGTGCGTGCAAAGGTTGTGAAGTTTTTGCCTGAAATTATGGGGAAAAACTGGATTCATATACAGGACGGGACCGGCAGCGCAGAAAATAACAACTATGATATCACAGTAAGCACTCTTGAAACCGCGGCCGTTGGCGATGAGGTAATCGTTAACGGGACACTCGGCGCTGACAAGGATTTTGGGTTTGGCTGTGCCTTTGCCTTGATTATTGAAGATGCTACTATTAAAAAAGTAAAATAGTATAGTGCTATGCATGATGACTTCATCAAAAAATTTTTATGAAGTCATCATGCAAGGGTTATCTGAACAACCCTGTCATTTTTACCGTAGTCTTTGCGACAGACAAAGTCTTTATAACACCCCAAATCTTTTGTTAGAGCGGCTATTGCTGAGCGTTGATCATAGCCGATTTCGAGAAAAATCTTTCCCTTGGGGACTAAGTAGTCCGGGGCTGTCCGGATAATAAACCGAACTGCATCCAGACCATCCTTGCCTCCATCGAGCGCATATCGGGGTTCGTATTGTACGATTTCCGGAGAGAGTTCTTTAATCTGATGAGTGGGAATATATGGAGGGTTGGAGACTATAATGTCAAATCGTTTCTGTAGATTTTGCACCCCTTCAAACCAATCACCCTGCAAAAAGGTAATCGCTTTTTCCAGGCCGTGACGCCGCGCATTTTTTAGGGCCACTGTAAGGGCGGATTCGGAACGGTCTACCGCATAAAAGCGATGTCCAGGACGTTCATGGGCCAAAGCGAGAATAATGGCCCCCGAGCCGGTTCCCAGGTCCAGAATATCACAATCTGCTCCTTTTGGTATAAAATCCAACGCGGCTTCGACCAGGCATTCCGTTTCCGGCCTTGGAATCAACACGTCCGGAGTGACCATTAAATCAAGCGACCAAAATTCTTTCTTCTCTATAATATAGGCAACGGGTTCGCGGAGAATACGTCGTTGTATCAGAGACTTAAAGATTTTAAGTTCCTGATCGCGAAGTGGTTTGTCATAGTTTGTGTAAAGCTCTATCCGTTTTAGGTGAAGTGCGTGGGCTAACAGAACTTCCGCATCGGTCCGAGATTGGTCTATTCCATGGGATTCAAAATAGGTAGTGGTCCACTGAAGGGTCTTAATAATGGTCCATGTTTCATCCACCATGTGTGCAAAGCTCTCACTTTTCCATTTCGTTATGGATGGATTCTGCCTGATAATGGGTTATAAGGCTGTCGACGAGTTCTGAAAGATCGCCCTGCAGAACACTTTCCAGCTTGTACAGGGTGAGACCTATACGGTGATCAGTGATGCGGCCCTGTGGAAAGTTGTAGGTCCGTATCCGTTCGCTTCGATCACCGGTTCCGACCTGAGTCTTTCGAGTTTTTGATATCTTGGCATCCTGTTCGTGCTGCATTTTGTCCAACAGACGTGCCCGCAGAACCTTTAATGCCTTTGCCTTGTTTTTATGCTGTGATTTTTCATCCTGGCATGTAACCACCAGGCCGGTAGGGATATGCGTGATCCTTACTGCCGAGTCAGTGGTGTTGACGCTTTGACCTCCAGGGCCGGACGAGCGATAGACATCTACCTTGATCTCATTGGGATCTAACTGGATATCGACCTCTTCGGCTTCCGGGAGAATAGCGACTGTAATTGCAGAGGTATGTATCCGTCCCTGAGACTCGGTGACCGGCACACGCTGGACCCGGTGTACTCCGCTTTCATGCTTCAGACGACTGTAAACATTTTTTCCAGCGATTAAGGCGATGATCTCTTTTAACCCGCCCACGCCGGTGATATTTTGGCTCATAATTTCTACGTTCCATGCCATCTTTTCCGCATAAGCGCTGTACATCCTGAAAAGATCTGCCGCGAAGAGGCCGGCCTCATCTCCCCCGGTCCCTGCTCGAATTTCGAGTAAGATGTTTTTTTCGTCGTTGGGGTCTTTTGGTAATAGTAGTATCTTTAACTCGTTTTCCAATTGCTTGATGCGATCGTTCAGCGCATGCATTTCTTCACGGGCCATTTCCTTAATTTCCGGGTCAGGATCTTTGAGAAGGTCTTCGCTATCCTGAAGATCTTCTTTGGCCCTTTTGAATTCCCTATAGGCCGCCACTATCTTACTAAGGTCGGCGTGTTCTTTAGAATATTTTTTATAGTTTTCCTGATTTTTTATAATTTTGGGATCGCTCAGCAGGGTTTCAAGCTCTTGAAACCGTTCTTCAACCCCGTCTAATTTTTTAAACATATCGTGTGGTTATTCCTATAGACTTTCAGAAAAATCTAATTTTTGAATATGGCACATGGCCTAAATAAATCCGAAATCCGAATTTCGAAATTCGAAACAAATACGAATGACCAAAATTCAAAATCCGAAACAATATGAATTGGAAGATTGTACTCTTGATTCGCAACCCATCCGGTACTGCATGAGGTTGAACAGCGTTTTTGACATTTGATATTCTAATTTTGAATTTGTTGAGCGCTGACGCTTCACTTCGTGCCGGATTTCGTACTTCGAATTTCGAAATCGAGTTTTCACTTTATCCCAAAAACTTTTCCTATAAAAAACTATACGGCTTCATTATGGACTTGAATCGCCCGGCTCAGCGCTGCCAGGGCAATTTCCAATTGATCGTCTGAAGGCTCGCGCGTAGTCAGTTTTTGCATCCAGAGCCCGGGAAGCGTGAGCATGCGTACCAAAGGATTTTCCATCTTTTTGCCGCTGTATTTTATAAATTCATAGGCTATGCCCGCTATTGGAAACATCAACAGGATCTTGAAGCTGATGTGTATCATCTGCGTTACGATCTTTGGCAGTGCTGTAAACAAGGGCATAAAAGGGAAAAAAATCGAGAAGAAAACAATGCTTATTAAAAGAACGATCAAGATGAAGGCTGTGCCGCATCGGGGATGAAGCGTAGAGTGTTTTTTCGCGTTTTCAACGGTCAGTGACTCTCCGGCCTCATATGCATAAATAGACTTGTGTTCAGCTCCGTGATATTCAAATACGCGGCGGATCTCTTTAGATAGAGAGATCAGCCATATGTAACCTATAAAAATTACAATCTTAATGATTCCATCAATAATATGAAACAAAATATCCTCAACCCCCAATCGTCTCCCAAATAATTGAGAAACAAGTCCGCTTAGGAGATGGGGGAGGGCTACAAACAAAAAAAGCGCCAGCCCAAGCGCCACGAAAATAGTAAAAAAAATAGACCACCCTCCGGGGGCATCTTCTTCTTCATCAAAGGCCTGACTCGCTGAAAATGTAAGCGCTTGTATACCGTTTATAAGTGCCTCAAAAATTGCTACTGAGCCTCGAAAAAAAGGCCACTTCAGAAAGGTGAGTTTCTCCGATATTGAACGCCATACATCTTCTTTGACGACGATGCTTCCATCAGGTTTGCGGACAGCTATGGTCATAGATTTTGGCGCCCGCATCATAACACCTTCTATAACCGCCTGCCCCCCGACGTTAATTTTATTTGAACCCTCTGTAAGTGTAAGCATAGATTAGGATTTGTACATCTTATCCTGAAACTTGGCATATTTTCTTCTAAAACGTTCTATGCGGCCGGCAGTATCCACTAACTTTTGCTGACCAGTGAAAAAGGGGTGACACTTAGAGCAGATTTCGACTCGAATGTCTTTTTGAGCCGATCCGGTCTCAAAAACCGCGCCGCAGGCACATGTAACCTTTGTTTGGTAATATTTAGGGTGAATCTCTTTTTTCATGAAAGAACCTCCTGATATCAATAAAGCTTATTTTTTTTCTGATATATTAGTCCCAAAACCTATTATATTTAATTCAAACCAATCAAAAAATCAACTAATAAATTGATAAATGATAAATTGATACTTGCATGCCCTTAGGGATAGTATATTTTAAACTATCACCTAGAGGGCGAACTCACTGTTATTCGGATTCCTTAAGCGTTTGTAGGTTTAAGACTTTTTACGAAGTCGTATTGAAATGACCGCGGGATATTTTTTGTTACTCAACAGTCTATTGAGGCAAAATGAATCATGAAGATAGAAAATGGCAAACATTTTGCTTTGACTAATGAGGGTAGGGGCAAGTTGCGATATATAGGAGCGTTTAAGCAATACTGTTCGATTTCTATTTGATAGATAATAAGCTGAATTTATATGGATTAAGCTTATTGTTTAGAAAATCGTTTCGAGTTGGCACAAAATCGGTTATTATAATATCTTATTGTAAATTTAGGGTGTTAAACCGATTGTTAACAACATTTTATTCAAGTTGACGGCATTTTTTTCCGATAACAAATATAACAGGTATAAATTTCCGTCCGGCTCAATTTCGCCGGCAGTGATTAGAAATCTGTAATTGTAATAAGGCAAGTCGGTGTTTCAGGCTAAGTGATCATAATCAAAGGGGGATATACAAGTTATGTATGGAAATGGGGCTAATGCGTATCATTCGACAGGAGTTATGACTGCTGATCCTAAGCGGCTGGTGATTATGTGTTATGAAGGAGCGATAGACAGCCTGAAAGTAGCAAAAAAAATGTTTATTGCTAAGGACTTTGAGGGCAAAGGCAAAGCAATAATAAAGGCCCAGGGTATTATCAACGAGTTGATGCAGGCGCTCGATTTTGAAAAGGGCGGAGAGATCGCCAAGAATCTGGATGCTATTTATAATTATATCTCACGACGTATCATAGAAGCGGATATAAAAAGGGACATGTCAGGATTGAATGAAGTAATCCGCATTCTGGAAGGGTTAAAATCGGCCTGGGAAGAGATTTTTTATGGACACGCTCAAACAGAAACTACGTCCACAAACGTAAACGATGATTCTGTGGCACAAACAATACGTGCATAGGGATGAAATGCCCCGTTGAATGTGACGCTATTCCACGAAGGCGTTTTTGTCTCGGGACAAAATTTACCATTCGAGTTAGGGAGGAAACTAAAAAATGACGGATTGCGTCCATACATTTTGCGCCTGCTTGGAAGAGAAACTTGTGTTGTTTAAAAAATATTTGTCTGCAACTCTGTGCATGAAAGAGAATTTTGATTCATGGGATATGAAAGGAGTGTTTGCCTTTTTTGAGGAACGGCAGGGTTTAATCAAAGATATAGATCAGATAGACCGTAGGATTTACAGACTAAAGAAGACGGATCCGCATCTTATGGAAAATACCTCTGTATGGAATAAAGAGAAAATTGATCGATATCGGGCTGAAGTAAAAATGGTTATTGAAAAACTTTCGACTCTTGAAAACGCTTTTATGGAGAAATTTCAAAACAAGTCGAAATCGCTTAGAAACGAGCTGTTGCGAATACGCAGTGGGCGGCAAGCGATTAAGGGATATGGGGCAAAGTTAGTGATACCCAAATTTTTGGATATGAAAAGATAAGACTTGAAAAAACATGGCAGTAAATATAAACGAAAGGGGTGATATATATGTTGGTAGAATCTATCAGTGGTTCAAAAGTTCCACAAGCCGAGTCATTAGATAATAATACTCAGCCGGCGAAGTCTGAATCTCGGAAAGAAACTGTTAAAACAGAAGAAGTGATAGTACAGGAAAAGCAGGAGACAGAAGAGATTACTCAAGAGATGCTGGATGTGGTTGGAGAAAACTTAAAGCTGATTCATGATGTCAATCTGCGGTTTTCAATCCACGAAGCCACCGGTCGCACTCTTGTAAAAGTAGTTAGTAGTGATACTGGTGAGACGGTGCGAGAAATTCCTCCGGAGCAGATGCTTGATCTAGTGGCAAAGATTGGCGATATAATGGGAATCCTATATGACCAGAAGGTCTGACGCATGCAAGAAATAGATGGTGATGCCGTCATGATCTTGATCGTAGATGACGACAGATCTGTGGCAGAAGTATTAAGGGATCAAATAGCCCAGGAAAATATCGTTGTAGAAGTGTGCAGCAATGGCGCCGAAGCAACGGACACAATGAATAAACAGACCTTTGACTTGGTTATTACCGACCTTATGATGCCTAAGATAGGCGGGATAGGAGTGTTGCGCCACGCTAAAACGATCAATCCTGATGTTATTGTTATCATTATAACAGGATATGCTTCTCTGGAGACGGCTATCGAGGCTATCAGAGAGGGGGCATACGATTATATCAGGAAACCTTTTAAACTCCAGGAGCTGAAGATTGTAGTCAACAACGCTATTGACACGATAAGGTTGCTTCGAGAAAATAAAAAGCTCTTGAAAGAGCTTGAAGATGTTTATCACCAATTGATGGTAATCAAAAAGGAACAGGAGACAGCGCCCCGCGCCACTCCTGAAGCAGATGATAAGGAGGGAAACAGCCTCGCCTTTTATCCTCCCAATACCCCACCCCCATATTATATGCAAAAATCAGGAGTAGGTGGAAGAAGCTATTTTGACGAATTACAAAGGCTTTCCGAGCTGAAACAAAATGGCCTCTTAACCAACAGCGAATTTAAGACCTTCAAAGAATACCTATTAAAGAACATTAAGGATCTTACTTCTTTTTAGGTCGTATCTCATCTTCCAGCTGCTTGATCCGCTTTGTCAATTTGGTCATATCCTCTCTCGTGGCGATGTTCAGATTCTTCGTTATCTTCTTTACGGTTTTTTCTATCAGGGATTCAAGGTCTTTTTTGGCGGTTTGTGATCTCTTCAAGAAATCGTTTATCAATTTTTTCCCTTCTTTTTCGGAAAGCTTGCTTTTTTTTGCGATGTCATTTGCCAGTTCTTCAATCTTGTCTTTGGTCATTGCCGCCATTCCCACACCGGCCATAAGAGTCTTTTTTATAAGATCGAGCATTATTTCCTCCTTTGGTTGGTTATATTACAGTAAGTATTTAGCCACGAATGAACACGAACTTGCACAAATAAGATTAAGGTCCTGAAGGTTCACGGTTCAACGTTCACGGTTCTCTACGCTCTATGTTCGAGGCCCTTTTTGTTAATTGTGGCTGGACAATTATTTATTCTACCAAAATTATACATACTACACAAAGAAAAAACTTTTTAGGCCGACGTTTCATTCGTGGGAGATAAAAGCGGAAAATATTCAGAAGGGATTCCTTGCAAGATGAGCGGTATTCTGCTAAAAAGTGACAGGTGAAGGTGGATAACTTTTGATGAGTTTTGAACATATCATAGGACAGGATAGGGCGGTTCGTTTTCTGGCGCGGGCATATGAAAAGAATAGAGTCCCTCATGCCTTACTTTTTACCGGGATTCCAGGGACGGGAAAACGAACAACCGCTCTTGCTCTTGCCAGGCTTTTGCAATGTCAGTCGGCAAAGGGAACAGTTGCGTGCGGCATCTGCCCTGCTTGCAAAAAGATCGATTCTGGAAATCATCCGGACACAGTTTTTATAGAGCCGTCGGGCACTTTAATTAAGATCGACCAGATTCGAACACTACGAAACGAATTCGCGCTTAAGCCGTTTGAGGGGAACAAACGTGTCGCCATTATCACTGATGCCCAGGCCATGAATTCCGAGGCGGCGAACACATTCCTCAAGATTTTGGAAGAGCCGCCAAAGGGTTCTTTTATGATATTGACTGCTCACCAGGTATCCGACCTTCTTCCTACAATTGTTTCAAGATGTCAACATATTGCATTTGCTCCGTTGTCGCCCGCATTGATTGCGGTAAAACTTGTGACAGACAGGAAGATTGATCGTTATGCTGCGGATATCGCGGCAGTTTGGGCTAACGGCAGTCTGGGAAAGGCACTTAAAGCCGATGCAGTGAAAGTGGCGGAAGAACGGAATCTGCTGATTGAACGGTTTGAAACGCTCTCCTTGCACACGATGCAATCTCTCCTGAATTTCGCGGAAAGTCTATCAAAGGACAAAGATAATTTGTTGAATAATTTAGAAGTGTTGAAGGTATGGCTTCGTGACATTCTTTTTGGCAAACTATGCCCGGAGAGGACCCTGAACAAGGACCTTATGGAGAAAATAAAGGAGATTTCAGAAGGGTATTCTGTGTCGTCGCTACTCAAAAAGATAAAAATTGTGCAGGGAGCCCAGGTGGACGCACAAAAGGGCAGGAATCGTCGGTTGATCTTGGAAGTGATGTTGATAAGATTGTGTAGGGAGTAAGTTGTGAGGAAATGAAAAAAGTTGTTGGAATAAAATTTAAACAAGAGGGGAAAACGTACGATTTTGATGCCGGTCCATATGTCCTTGATCGCGGGGATTACGTAATTGTAGAGACAGAACGTGGACTCGGTTTTGGAACCGTGTATACCCCCTCCAAAGAAATAGATCTAAACAAGACCAGGAAAGATTTAAAGAAGATATTCCGCCCGGCCAATGAAGACGACATAAGGCAGCATTTGCACAATCTGGAGGTTGAGAAAAAAGCTTATCAATCGTGCTTGCAACACATTAGAGAACTTAGCATTGTGATGAACCTGGTTGATGTGGAATGCCTCTTTGACGGGAGTAAAATCATTTTGTATTTTACGGCTGACGGACGAGTCGACTTTCGCGAGCTGGTCAAAAAACTGGTTCACGAGTTCAGCGTCCGTATTGAGATGCGCCAGGTCGGCGTCCGAAATAAAGCCAAGATGTGCGGAGGATTGGGAAGGTGCGGCAGGGAGATTTGTTGTGCGTCCTTTATAGATCAATTTTATCCGGTATCGGTCAAGATGGCAAAGATCCAAGCCCTCTCTTTGAACCCTACCAAAATTTCAGGAGCTTGTGGCAGGCTCATGTGTTGTTTGGCATTCGAATATGATACATATTGTGAATTGAAAAATAAATTCCCCAATTGTGGCACAATAGTTCAGACAGAAAAAGGGAAGGGAAAGGTGGTTCGACAAGAATTGTTGCGGGGATTTGTTGGTGTTCAATTAGATGAAGGGACAGCGGCGGAATTTTCATTAAACGAGATTAAAGAGGTAAAACAGATTCGAGGCCTAAAGAAAAAGCGTAGTCCTCGAAATAGGCATTCAAAAGGGCAAAAGACAAGAGAGGATAGTTAGTGCTTGACCGAAAAACCCTGTTTTTTCGGTCAAAAATTCGAAATCCGAAACACTAAATCCGAAACAAATTCTAAATTCGAATGTTCAAATGCTCTAAACGACACAAATACCGAAGCTTTTGTTTTGAACATTGGAGAATTTGACCTGCCCGCTCGTGTCTGCAATGGCAGGCGGGTATTCGAATTTGTTTCGAATTTCGGATTTCGATATTCGGATTTTGCCTGAACATGACTTTTCGTTCAGGCGCTAGTGAGTATAGGTGTGAAGACTTTTTACTAAGTCATCAGCCGGCTTAGAAGTATTGTTTTGACCGGAGGGATTATGTCTCAACCATTTTATATTACAACCCCTATCTACTATGTAAACTCAAAGCCCCATATTGGGCACGCATATTCTACGATTATTGCTGATGCACTCAAACGATTTTATAGAATGGCGGGAAGGGACACCTATTTTTTGACAGGAACTGACGAGCATGGAGACAAGGTGGTCCGAGCTGCTCAAGAATCAGGGATAAGCCCCAAGAGTTATGCTGATGAGATAAGCGACATATTCCGTGCTCTTTGGCCTGAACTCGGCATAGAGCATGATCAATTTATCCGTACCTCCTATCCCGAGCATCAGAAGGTGGTGCAATACGTACTGCAACGGGTGTATGACACCGGAGATATTTACTTTAGTGAATATGAAGGATTGTATTGCTTCGGGTGTGAACGATTTTATACAGAAAAAGAGCTGGTAGACGGAAAATGTCCGGATCATAAAACAGTGCCGGAGAAGATAGCGGAATCGAATTATTTTTTAAAGATGAGCAAGTACCAGGATTGGCTCGTGAGCCATATAAAGAAGAATCCTGATTTTATAACTCCGGAGCGATATAGAAACGAAGTATTAGCGTTTCTCAAAGAGCCCTTAGAAGACCTTTGCATTTCAAGACCCAAGACCCGTCTTCAATGGGGGATCACACTCCCTTTTGATGACAAATATGTGACATATGTCTGGTTCGACGCCCTGTTAAACTACATCTCCGCCCTTGGGTATCCGGATGGGGAACTTTTTAAGAGATACTGGCCTGTAGCGCATCATATTGTTGCCAAGGACATATTAAAGCCCCACGCGATTTACTGGCCTATTATGTTGAAGGCCGCAGGGATTCCTCTGTACAAGCATTTGAAGGTGCATGGCTATTGGAATGTAGATGAGAGTAAGATGTCAAAAAGTATAGGTAATGTAGTGGATCCTCTGCGTATAAAAAACACTTACGGGAGCGATCCTTTCCGCTATTTTTTGGTCAGAGAGATGGCCTTTGGACTTGATTCAAATTTTAGGGAGTCAGCTTTGGTGCAACGGATTAATTCTGATCTTGCCAACGATTTGGGAAACCTGTTCAGTCGTAGTGTCAGCATGGTCCATAAGTACTTTGGATGTGTTGTTCCAAAACCGGTTTCCGGGGTAGAAACCGATCTTGATTCCGCCCTTGCCGAAGATGCAATCAGTATGGTCAAAACCGCACAGAAGGAGATAGAAGGTTTTGCGTTTCATAAGGGGCTGATGAGCATATGGGAGTTTATCAATAAACTCAACAAATACATAGATACGAGCGCCCCCTGGTCTCTGGCAAAAGAAAAGGGGGGCAGGGCTCGGCTGCAGACAGTAATATATAACGTCATGGAAGGTCTAAGAATTGTTTGCGGAATTATTTTCCCCTTTATGCCGGCGACTTCACAGAAAATGCGAAAATATTTTGGTCTTGATCCGGATAGACTATTTACTCTTTCCGATCTTGCTGAATGGGGTGGTTTGAAGCCTGGCGTGGTGCTCCCCAAGGCGATCGCATTGTTCCCCAGAGTAGATGTGGAAAAAGGGGGTAAAAAGATCTCTTTAAAAAAAGGGAGAGATGTTTTTCTTGCGTTGAAACCGGAGATCGAGTTCAAGGATTTTGAGACATTGGACCTTCGAGCGGGAATTGTGCTTGAAGCCGAAACTGTTCCTAATTCTAAAAAGTTGTTGAAACTAAAAGTCAATATTGGAGAAGAACGCCAGATAGTAGCGGGTATAGGCGCCAGCTATGCTCCGGCTGACCTGATAGGTAAGAAGGTGATAGTTGTCGCAAACCTGAAACCGACAAAATTGATGGGAGTCCTTTCCCAGGGAATGATACTGGCTGCTGTGTCCCAAAAACGATGTTATGTTCCGACTGTTCAGGGGGATGTTGAGCCGGGGACAAAGGTAAGTTGATTTTTGCCTGAAGGGGTCTCGTTAATGGCTCATAGAATCTAGAAACTCCTGATTATTTTTTGTCCCTTTCATCTTATCCAGCATAAACTCCATAGTATCAATCGGATTAAGCGGCGAAAGTAACTTGCGGAGTATCCAGACTCTGTTGAGAGTCTCGGGATCAAGGAGAAGTTCTTCTTTGCGTGTACCTGACCGGTTGATGTCTATCGCAGGGAAGACTCTCTTATCTGAAAGCTTCCGATCCAAATGTATCTCCATATTACCTGTGCCCTTGAATTCCTCAAATATGACTTCATCCATCCGACTTCCGGTATCAACAAGGGCTGTCGCGATGATGGTGAGGCTCCCGCCTTCTTCCATATTTCGGGCCGCGCCAAAGAATCTTTTTGGTCGGTGGAGGGCATTAGAGTCGACCCCACCGGAAAGGATTTTGCCGCTTGGCGGCACAACGGTATTGTAGGCGCGTGCCAGGCGTGTGATACTGTCCAGAAGTATAACCACGTCTTTTTTATGTTCAACGAGACGT
Source organism: Pseudomonadota bacterium (assembly GCA_043818915.1). Classification (GTDB taxonomy): domain Bacteria; phylum Desulfobacterota; class Desulfobacteria; order Desulfobacterales. The sequence continues at coordinate 33,774 of JBDRFJ010000119.1, forward strand.
TTTGCTTTTTCAATGACCATTTCGGCTACCTGCACATGTCTTTGGGGGGGTTCATCGAATGTGGAACTTACAACCTCTGCATCGACTGAACGAGCCATGTCGGTTACTTCTTCCGGCCGTTCATCAATAAGGAGTACTATTAGCATGGCATCCTTGTGATTGGTTGTTATGCTGTTGGCAATATCCTGTAAGAGCATGGTCTTGCCGGTTCTTGGAGCGGAAACAATCAGTCCGCGCTGCCCGAATCCGATCGGCGTCATCAGATCCATTATTCTCACGCAATAGTTATCCGGTTTTCTTTCGAGTACGATCCTTTTTTCCGGATAGAGTGGCGTTAAGTTGTCAAACAGGATTTTATCTCTGGATCGCTCCGGATCTTCAAAATTAACGGCTTCTACCTTAAGAAGGGCAAAGTATCGTTCCCCCTCTTTGGGCGGACGAATTTGACCGGCTACTGTATCGCCGGTGCGAAGGTTGAACTTTCGGATTTGGGACGGGGAGACATAAATATCGTCTGGTCCCGGAAGATAGTTATAATCCGGAGCGCGAAGAAACCCAAAGCCGTCCGGTAGCGTTTCCAACACGCCCAGCCCGTAGATCGAACCATTTCTTTCAGTTTGTGCCTGGAGGAGGGCGAAGATCAAATCTTGCTTTCTGAGTCCGGATGCCCCTTCAATGTTAAAGGACTTGGCCATGGCGGTCAGTTCCTTGATCTTTTTCCCCTTTAGGTCCTGTAAATTCATACGATTTTCCTTTTTGTACGACAGATTTTTCTGTAATTTAAGAGGCAATTGCCATACTCGAACCCGAAGGGCGAGTGCGGGAGCCGCCTGAAACAAACAATAGACTTATTAAAAACATCTTAGACAAAACGAAAAGAAATTAGGTAGTAGTCCGTTTACAAAGATCCTTGCCTCGATGAGATCAACAGAGATAAGAAACAGCGTTTTATCTTATTTGTTGGTGTTGAGACCTGGTTTATTGTAGTCAAGTATTTTTTAATTGGAAAGTCATTTGGGATATCCCAATGCTTTCTTAAAAAGTTCTAAACCCATGTGAAAGCCATCTTACCCGATCCTGGTATTTGAGAGTCTCAAACGAGCTCTGAT
>JBDRFJ010000120.1:0-75052 GCA_043818915.1 Pseudomonadota bacterium
TCAAGGTCTGTCGTGACAAGATTGTTGGTCTCGTCCGATTCCGGATAGAACCCTGAACCGCCTCCGGTGTCGTCTGCCTCTGCATAGATAGTTTTTGTTCCATTACCCGGGTTTTCCCAGACAATGGTGACATCTTCATACCGGCCTGGCGCAAGGGAAGTAGTGGTAAGGCCGGTGCCGATCCATCGGAGATTTCCGTCGGTAGCGGCCACATAAAACGCCATCTTAACACCCGGGCCTACCTGGATATCACCGGCATTGCCGAGGCGGGCCGTTAGTTCTACCGAGTCCGGACAGCCGCTTCTATTGATGCGGATGTATGATCCGGTCAGGTCAACCCCTTCGGGCCGGCTGGAGCCGATGTTGTTGGTTTCGTCTGATTCTGTGATCCGCTCTGTGGAGTCGACATAGGCATGCACGGAATTACCTCTAAAGAGGAGTTCGCTCATGATGTCAACAGGTACGTCAAGGGTGCTACTTGACGGCACGCTTTGAGAGACGGTGGTACGGCCAAGAATAGCGTCTGTTGCTGCGTCAAAATCGCCGTTATTGTCCATGTCTTCAAAGAGGAGGAGTTCAAAGGGATCAGAAACTGGGTCTTCCCCGTTGTTAACTATGGTGACGTTTACAATGCCGCTTGTTTTCAGGGACTGGGCGTCCGTGGATATGCCGGACACATCGATACGGTAGGGCGTAAGGTCTATATCGGGCTCAAAAATAGTGGCTTCGGTCGTATCTTCGGCAACTCCACCACGATTGTCTGACACTGTAAGCCTTACCGCATAGGTGCCGGCGAGGCTATAGTCATGGCTTGCTTGAGCGCCGCTGCCGGTTGTTCCATCACCAAAATCCCAGCCATATGTAAGGGTATCTCCGTCGGGATCGGAAGAACCAGTGCCATCAAAGGTGATGTCCTGATAAGTGAGACCGCTATACGGTCCGCCGCAATTAGCGACCGGAAACTGATTCTGGGGTTCACCCTGCAAAACTCCGTATGTTATGACATTGTATTGAAAACGAACGGTGCTGCTTCTGACGAATTTGACACCAAAGGTGATACTGTCTCCCGGGGATAACTCGCCGTCAGACAGGCTGCCACTCACGTCATAGTAATACTTATCGTAAGGATCGGTTCCGGGTCCTCCCAGGGCCTCTGGCATCTGAACCTGGTCACTGCTTATATTTAGTACCGCATGTAAAGGGGAAGCGATAGTTTTGTCTGACGTGTTGGTTATGGTGACGTCGGCAGTGCTGGTAATAATTCTGGTGCGGCGATCCAGATAAGACCTTTCATTGGCAGTACTTACTGTGACATTGGCGCTTACGTCTTCCGGTTCCCCGCCCTGAGCATGGCAGACAGATGAGAACAGCATTAACACCGTTGTATAGAGAATTAAACTGAGTATCCATCTTTTCTGTTGGAAGGTTTCCAAGGCCGACATTACCCAATCCTCCTCTTGACTGAAGGGTTAGCGCAAAAAGCGCTTACTGTCTATCTGCACCAAAAATTCCCGGGAATAAGGAGCAACTATCTTCTGAATCGTTTCTTCCTAATGCCAAAAAGTCCAAGCAATCCACTTCCTACAAGAAGTATGGTAGCCGGTTCAGGGACCGGATTGATGTTCACATTGTCTAAAAGGACAAGGCTGTCGTTGTTGATCCAGTTCATATCAAACAGTTCGAATGCGGGAATAACATAATTGTAGTCATTTTGGAAGGTCATACTGAAACAAAACCAATCCGAGCCTTTGGAGCTTGCGCTGACGGTCCCATCATAATAGATGTATTCCCCGGAATAATCCAAATCAAACAACGCCAGAGAATCATCATATATGCCATTGTCCAAATCGAAGGCCGATATGTCGTCTATAAAGTAGAGAGAGGCATAGAACGTATCAGGAAAAGTAAAATCAGGGACCACATTTGATAATAAATTGCTAACATCAAACTCTATGGTGTAAGCCCCTGTATCCAGGGCAATATCCTGGTATAAAAGACTATACCATTCGTTATTATCGCCTAATACGGCTTCGTCAGCTACTACCTGGACATCCCCTTGTGTCGCCCACCCGGTCAATCCATCTGAAAAATCACCATTCGTAATCGTGGCATGAGAAAAACTATTTATCCCAAAAACTAACATTACCATTAAACATGTTACTATCTTTTTCATAATATAAAGGTCTCCTTTTAAATTGTATGATTATCATTGATTGCAATTAATGATAAGAATTTACTTTGGGAAGCTATCTACATTTTGGACCTGACAATTCAGAGACAAGCCAACTGCTTGAATGTATTGTTGAGCAAAACTTATGCCAATTCATTCAATGATAGAAGTAAGCTATCATATTCAATAGTTAGTCCAAACTTCAAAAAGCAGCATAACACAATATGTGCAACAAGGTTTAAAAATTGTGAAGGGATCTTCACTGCAAAGCGGTAGAATTTTTCACATAAGGTGGGATCGGGGGGTACTGTCTCGCTTTATATAAGTAAAAGTTTCTTGATAAATCTAAGGCTTGCTTCAGGAGCACTCTTAAGTTAATGACATTGTTCCGTAAATTGTAACGAAACCTCGATCACTTCAATTCCTTCTCGATCAAAGAGGGCAGCACAGACTCCTATTGTTCGAGACCTTTGTAAAACTGGCAGTTTTGCAAAGGTCTCGATCTTCCTGTTATCCATCTCAATCTCTTTCCCAAAGCCGCAGGAAGGGCTCTTATCTTTTACATAGCACTTTGAAACAGAGTGTTTTCTAAGCATCTCCAGAGCAACAAAAGCCCCTCTAAGAAAGTGGCCCGTAACATCTTGACCTTCATCATTAATCACTCTGGCGGTGTCATCCAGAACATCATACCCTGTGCCCCCAATGATGCGAGCGGGGGTCCTGGGCGTAGGCAAGCCACCGAGTTGCTCCGGGCATATGGGGAGGACATCTTCCGTAGCAAGCTTTTCCATAAGTACCTTACGATAGCTGTTTCGACCATCATAACGGCAGTTAGTTCCACAAAGGCAAGCGCTGATAGCTATCACTCTTAATAATCCAGCAATTCTAATTTTGGAGTTGTCCTTGCTTCAAAAATCCGAAATCCGAATTTCGAAATCCGAAACAAATTCTAATGACCAAAATATAAAATTCAAAACCTTGCACTTAGCAGGGAACTTTCATCATGATAATAAGAATAATTTATTATAAATCCGATTAGTTTGTATGGCTTCAAGCAAGTTCATCGGATTAATACTACCCAAAGACAAATAAAGTTTTGATCATTAGGTCATTTGAATTTCTTATTTGTTTCGTCTTTCGATATTCGATATTCGTATTTCTTTTGGATTTATAGTGAAAAAATTGGCTGCAAAAGGAGATTATAATTTTGCCCGACACAGCGGGATATATCGCAACGCCTTGTAGTGAACTCCGACGTCTGGATAGTCTCTTACGACACTCCCAAAACGCTCCAGGGCAGCCTTATAATGTTTGCTTTTATAGTAAAAAAACCCAACGTAAAAATCGTGTTCAGCCAAACTCTTGACACAGATTTTAATGTGTTGCCGGGCGGCGTTGGAATACTCAGATTGGGGGTAGTGTCGAACGATTTTTTCAAAAATTTTGCGGGCCTGTTGAGCTGGTGTCTGATCCCGGTCAATTGTATCGAGTTGCTCAAGATAACAAAGACCGGTCTGATAGATCACGTAAGGAACTGCCTCGTTTTCGGGATGCAATTTTTCAAATTCTTCATACCAAAAGATCGCGTCTTCATATTCCTTTCGATGATAGCGACAGTCCGCTATTTTCAATTCGGCAAGGATGGCGTATTTACTGAATGGATAACGATCTTTCAGCTTTTGAAATAGCTCCATGGAATACACGTAATCTCCATCCTTAAACGCATCCATCCCTTCCACGGCGAGTTCATAAGCGGTCTCTTCCTTTTCCGGTTGAAACCAGGCACATCCGGAGAAAAGGAAGCAAGTTGCCACAAAAAAAAGAAAGATCGTAACAAATCGTTCTTTAAACGTAATTGAGCAGTACAATTTTTCAATCCTCAAATTAGTAAGGAGTCGGCAGTAAGCAGCAAAAAGTATGTGCCCACTGCATACTGCTTACTCCTTACCTCATACTATTTACTATGGATTCACAATTGCAAGTTTTCAATATATTTTTCCGCGGAAAAGGCGGCTATCGCCGCATCACCTACCGCCGTAACTACCTGTCGTAGAGGTGTGTCGCGCACATCTCCCACGGCATAAACACCGGGGACCGATGTCTCCATGTTTTTATCTACAGTAATAAATCCCCGCTGATCGGTTTTAATCTCTTCGCATAGGAAATCTGTATTGGGATGCGTCCCTACAAATATAAAAAAGCCGGCAACTGAAAGCTCAGATATACTGCCTGTTTTTACATTTTTAATTAGCAGCTTTTCCACGCTGTCTTTGCCATCTATTTTGGTTACTACAGAATCCCATATAAACTCAATCTTGGGGTTTTTCAAGGCCCGTTCCTGCAAAATCTTAGTAGCGCGGAGTTCTTTCCTGCGGTGAATGACATAGACCTTTTCGGCAAATTTGGTAAGAAAAATACCCTCTTGTACCGCTGTATCGCCACCCCCCATAACAGCGACTATTTTGTCCCTGTAAAATGGACCGTCGCAGGTAGCACAAAATGAAACCCCTTTACCAAGATAGGCGTCCTCTCCAGGAATGGACAATCGGTTAGGGGATGCCCCTGTGGCAATGATTACGGTATGGGCGGAAATAGTCCTGTCTTTCAGGATAAGACGTTTGACAGGGCCCTTGCACTCCATGGAGAGCACCTCACCCGTCTCTATGGTAACGTCAAATCGGGCAGCCTGGTCTGCTATCTTCCGGGCAAGATCGTAACCCGACAAACCTTCTGGAAAACCGGGGTAATTTTCTATCCAGTCGGTAGTTAAAATTTGTCCCCCCGGCACAACTTTTTCAAGGAGGAGGACCTTCATCCGAGAACGCGCGGCATAAATGCCCGAAGTAAGTCCTGCAGGTCCCCCGCCAACAACAACCAATTCGTAATCTACACTATTCATTAATCATCTGACCCCCTGATCTCTGACTTCTGACCTCTATCTATAGCACCTTTTGCAACGCTGCCTCTATATTATCTTTTGGGACCGCTCCGATAATCTGCTCGACAACCTGTCCGTCCTTGAAAACTATCAGGGTCGGGATAGATCGGATACCGTATCGACTCGGAGTAACGGGATTCTGATCCACGTTGCATTCGCCTATTTTAATTCTGTCTCCATACTCCTCAGCCAATTCCTTTACCACAGGAGAAACCATCTTACACGGGCCACACCACGCAGCCCAAAAATCGACCATCGCAGGTTTATCGCTCTTAATGATTTCTGTTTCAAAATTACTGTCGGTAACTTCCAGGACTTCCGCCATAGTATCTCTCCTTTTGCTTGTGAAATATTTGAAAAATTGGTATCTTTCAAATAATTTTTTATTTGACCAATCTGTTTTTCCAAATATAAACAACGAACCGTAGTTTGTCAATCATGCATAAATGATGACTTCGTAAAAAGTCCAAAATATCCCTCCCCTTTGTCCCATCCCTCCAGGGGAGGAGGAATATGACTTCCTGCGACACCATAATAAATAGAAGGGGAAAAACGTGAAAAGATCTAATGCAAAAACTTTTTTTGTCTGCCAAAGCTGTGGCTACCGTGTTTCAAAATGGCTGGGACGATGCCCTGACTGCGCGGAGTGGAACTCTCTGGTGGAAGAAACGGCCATCAGCTCATTCGGAGGGCAAGGGATGGCGATGGCGTTGGCCGGCGAAAATCAACCTCAACCGATCAATTCTATTGAAATGATAGAAGAAAAACGCCTTAAAACAGGCATTGGCGAATTTGACCGCGTATTGGGCGGAGGACTGGTTCCGGGATCCCTGGTCCTGATAGGCGGTGATCCCGGCATTGGGAAATCTACCCTCCTTCTTCAGGTCTTTTGCCGTTTCAGTATGCAAGGCCACAAGGTACTCTATATATCAGGAGAAGAATCGGTCAAACAGGTCAGGCTTAGAAGCGATCGGCTCAATGCTGTATCGGACAATCTATGGGTCGTTTCCGAAACCTCCATGGAAGCAATACAAAAAATGGTGGAAACCACGGCCCCTGATGTCCTGGCTGTTGATTCAATTCAAACCGTATTTACCACTGAATTGAGTTCAGCCCCCGGAAGTGTAAGCCAGGTTCGCGAGGCGACCATGCACTTGATGTACCTGGCAAAAAGATCGGACATTCCCATTTTTTTAGTAGGCCATGTTACCAAAGAAGGGGCCATTGCGGGGCCACGGGTACTGGAACACATGGTCGATACGGTTCTTTATTTTGAAGGTGAACGCGGTCACGTCTTCAGGATACTTCGTGCGGTAAAAAACCGTTTCGGCTCTACCAACGAAATCGGGGTATTTGAGATGAAAGATTCGGGGTTAAGCGAAGTTGCAAACCCGTCGGCCGTATTTTTAGCTGAAAGGCCTGTTGATGCCGCCGGCTCCGTGGTAGTTGCCAGTATTGAAGGCTCAAGGCCTATTCTGGTTGAACTTCAGGCGCTTGTGAGCACCACTACGTACGGCAACCCGAGACGGACAGCCATAGGTGTGGATTCCAACAGGGTCTCTCTCCTGGTAGCGGTCCTGGAAAAGAAACTCGGATTTAACCTCATGGATCAAGATATCTTTCTGAATGTTGCCGGAGGCGTAAAGGTGGATGAGCCGGCAATCGATCTCGGCATCGCTGTAGCGACAGCTTCGGGGTTCCTTGATAAGCCGGTACCCGACCACACTATAGTCTTGGGAGAGGTGGGACTTACAGGAGAAGTCCGCGGAATAAACCAGATAGAGACCCGTATTGCCGAGGCCAACAAGATGGGATTTCAGCGATGCATTCTTCCAAAAAGTAACACAGCTAAATTGAAAGCGCCTCCTGAAATGACGCTAATAGGGGTTAAGACACTTGAAGAGGCTATGGAAAAACTCTTTTAACTACTCCACTTGACCAATCAACCACTGCATCCGTCATTTTTCATTGATCATCTGTCATTGATCATTATTCAAATGAATCAGTCCGTTTCTCAATGCCAAATGTTAAATGATAAATGCCCTATGAACTCAACTACTCAACCACTACCCCCAACCATTCAAAGAAGCATTGAGCTGTCCGGCCAGCCAGTTGCTCTGACTCTGCATTGTGCTCATAGCCATCTCCATAGCTATAAACTGGTTCAGCAGGATCTCCATTTTTCGGTCAAGCCGGGTCTCCATAGTATCGATTCTGTCGTCCAGCCTATCAATGGTGTCCTGAATCGATTCCTGCTTGTTGGTTACAGACCCATCCACAGAATCTGTGACATGGTACAGCGCTCGATCAATCAGCTCAGCCACGCCAAAGGTGAGCGTAAAACTGCCAACGTTCCCGGTTGCCGTTCCGGAGTAGCGGACCATAAGATCTTCCGCGTCTCCGGATGTGCCCGTGAAGAACTCACCATTTTGCGAGGCCTCTGACTGAACGCTGTCTTTTTCAAAATAGTCGTCCGGACTCCCGCCGGTATTAACGTACACGTCATAGGTCCCGGCTTGCGTATCATAAGTATGGTAGACATAGCTCAAATTGCTGTTGTCCGACGACCAGTCAGCGGCAAAGAGTTGTTTGACATCTTCAAAGTTGGTTTCAAGATATCCCTGGAGATCGGTGTCATCAATGGTCAACTTTCTATCGGTGTCTATGCTGATACCGATTAATCCAAGAGTAGAGAAATCACCGGATAAGCCGTCGACCGGACTAATCGCGATATCAACAAGATTCGATTTGATGGTCCGCAGGGTACTATCCCCAAACAGGGGGCCCCCGGGCGCCTCGTTGTCTTCATTATAGGTCATTTGGGCGTTTATGACATCCATGGTGGCATTATAAGCCGTCACAAACTCCTGGATCTTTTCCTTTACCGCGTCATAGTCCCTCCCCACGGTAAGGGTCACGGTGGCGGCATCTACTTTTTTCAGGTTCAGGGTGACTCCTGTAATCACGTCATCCACGGTATTGGAGGTGGGATAGACATCAACCCCATCCACGGTAATGTGAGCATCCGCGCCGGCCCGAATCTCGCGTTTTCTGATCGTGGCGACTGCTCCTAGGTCATTGTCTGCGTCAAAGCTGAGATTGCGGTCGACGGTATCACCAGCGTTCCTGACAGTTAGTTCAACGTCGAGGAGGCTGTCGCCTATCACATTGTCCACTACCTGAATCTTGCCGTCAGCAGTGATAGAGGCAGTCACGTCTCCGTATTGAGTTTCTATTTCGGTCAAAAGCTCTGCAACGGTGGTAGCGTCACCAATAACCATTGAAGCACTGACAGCTCCGCCGCCCGCTTGGACGCCGGTAAACTTTACGATATCCCCGCTCACATAATCGAGGTAGCCGTCTATGTCTTTGATTAGAGCGGAAGAAGTGACGGCAGCCCCTCCTGATGTATTGGCTACATCTCCTGTCACACCTCGTTCGTCAGACGCACCCGCTCTTTCAACGACACCAAGAGTCTCCAGGACATTGTTGGAATCGGTATAGGTAATGGTATCCCCCTCGATAAGCAGCCGGTAGTACGTCGTTCCATCCACGGTCTCGCTGGCCACGGAAGCCGGGTCGGAGGTAAACACGCCGCTAAAAGCCGTGTTTATAGCATCTCTGATCCCATTGAGGGAACCTGTAGTATCCGAAGAAAGATCTATGGCCACACTTTTGGCCGTGCCATCGATAGTAATTGTCACACTACCATTTTGAGCACTCGTGAGATCAAGAAGATCAGAACCTCCTACTGCCCTGTCAGCATATTCAAACGCGTCGCTCTTATTGCCACCGGTGACCACATTTTTGGCTGTCTTTGCCGAGGCGTCAACAAACCCGAGTGACCCGATAAGATTTGAGCTTCCCCCGTTCAAAAGGCTGATACCTTCGGCGCCTTCCTCGGCGCTGGTCAGAATCAGCCGGCAGCCGCTCGTTCCATAATCGACTATTGAAGCCGTAACCCCTGAGGCATTGGTCCCGGTGTTGACGGTATTGATCTTGTCCCGTAGGCTGCTCAGTGTATCGGTCGAAGAAATACCGACCGTCCTGCCGCCCACAATGATGTCACCGGAAAAATTGAGTTCCGTGGTCGCGCTGCCGTAACTGGTAGAAGAGAGTTTCTGCGCCGCGGCCAGACCCTCGACTACAATATCGTAGGTGCCCGGCGAAGCATCGGCGCTGGTAGTAGCGGAAAGGATATCGCCGGCGTCAGTACTTGTGCTTGAAGAAAGAGAAGTCGTAAACAGGTTGAAGTTGGAAGTTTTATTCAGCGTACCCGCCGTGGTCTTTAAAGAGAGCAGGCTGCTGTTAATGCTTTGCCATGCGCTCAGTTTATTCTCATAGGTGGTTTTATTTTCCACGACCACGTCTACGCGCTTATGCTCAACTCCATATAATTGGTCTAACATGGTCCGCCAATCAATGCCTGATGCAAGGCCACTAACCGCACTGGTGCTTAGTGCCATAGTTTTTCTCCTTTTACCAACGGCCCCCTTGAAAGGGTCGGCAATATATACCTGTTCTTATACTTATTTATCGGAAAAAATTGCCCAAAACTTGAGTTTTTTGGTGGTAAACTGAAAGGAAGCAAGATGCCTGCCAACATAGATGTTCTTAACAAAAAACCCCGCCTCCATTTTCAGGAGGCGAGGTTTTGGTTTGAGGTTAGTATTTTTTGCTTTCAACTAATACTTTATCCCAGCAGCGTCAGCACTACCTGCGGCGCCATATTAGCCTGGGCAAGCATAGCAGTACCAGCCTGCAGCATGATCTGGTTCCTGGTAAAGGCCACCATCTCATAGGCCATGTCGGCATCACGAATAGTCGATTCTGAAGCCACCATGTTTTCGATCGAGGTTGCAAGGTTGGCTGATGCAAAGCTGATCCGGCTCTGGGCGGCGCCAAGGGTGCCAAGACCCGTAGAGGAGGCGCTAATTGCCGCATTAACTTGGGTAATTGCTTTTTGCGCATTTGCCTTGGTCGTCAAATCCACATCAGTATCATTTTCCACATTCAGGCCGGCGCCAGTAAAGTTTACACCAGTCAGAGCAACCGTAATTTGATCATCAACCGTATTGGCTGACCCAATTTGAAATGTAAGAGTGCCGCCACTGCCATCGATCAAGGTTGTAGCCGAATACTTGGTGTCATTGGATATACGGCCGATTTCCTCTATCAGTTTTTGCGCTTCGGCGTCAAGCTGCGCTCTACCTGTGCTATCCGTGTTGTCGGAAGCGGCAGAAGTGGCCAATTCCACCATCCTTTCCAATATGGCTTCAATCTGGTTGGCGCCTCCTTCCGCTACCTGAAGGTACGAGTTGGACTGAGACGCATTCTGTTGGGCCATTCTAAGTCCTCTAATTTCACCCCTGAACTTGTTGGCAATGGCCAAACCGGCTACGTCGTCTTTTGCCTGGTTAATCCGGTAACCTGACGATAATCTCTGGATTGAGACGGAAAGCGCGTTATCCGTCCCGATTAACTGACGGTGGGCATTTAAAGCCGCAATGTTGGTGTTAATTCTAAGTGCCATGATTCTTATCCTCCTTGAATTTGAGTTGCGAGTTATGAGTTGCGAGCTATGAGTTACATATTTTCAGGTAATTAACTCTTAACTCCTTACTCTTAACTCTTCACTGTTTCTCTTGGCATCCTTGCCAAAGAGATTTAAGGTTTTTGCCTTGGGCGCCCACGATGGACACCCCAGTGCCTAGTGCTTACCACTTACTCCCTACTATTCTCCTCCCCCCTTTCCAATTGTTTTTTTTAGACTTTCAGCCTTGAGCCTTTCTATTCCCCATGTTTAGTTATTTTATCGGAAAGAGAAGGGATTTACTTTAGGATTTTTTGAAACACTCTGTCTGACTGCAGGAAGAATTACAGTATAAGAGAAAAGTTCACGTGGCAACCTTGACCTGTGCTTGTGTGGCAAGGATATCCCCGCCTTCCGAAAACCTGGCGTTTGCCTCATTAGCCGAGAATAGTGATAACCCACGCCTTATGTCATAAAGCCGCATTCGGTGTTGGGCAAGATATGAGCAAACCTCTTCAGGGGGAATGATCCAGGGATGCAATTCTATGAGGAGGGAAATCCCGGGATTTTTACGCAAAATATTCTCGGCTCCTCGAAGAACTGCAAGTTCGGCGCCCTCCGTATCAATCTTGATAAAATTAACAGAAAACAATTCATATTCCTCTGCGAAATGGTCTAAAGACTGGGCTTGCACAGAAAAGGCAATACCGTGCTCCCCATGCCGATGGGGAAACATGGAATACTCCGTCCCAGCGGTTCCACCGTCGTCATAGAATTCCACCACCCCCGGATGGTCGGAGATTGCAAGGGGAAACGCTTCGACGTGGGCCTGGAAACGATTGAGTCTGATGTTTTCGCATAGGCGTTTGAAATTGGCGGGCGCTGGTTCGAATGAATAGACCATGCCCCCGGCGCCTACTGTGGATGCGGCGAGAATAGTGAAGTGCCCCGCATGGGCTCCGATGTCTAATACAATGCCCCCTGGTCGCAGCAACTGCTTCATTACCGTCAAGTTCTGTATCTCCCATCCTCCCATCACAATGGTATAAAGGTCACGGAGGAATTCAAAATCTATCCTGATCCTACCACCTGGGATTGGCACAATTAGAGGTCTGGCACGCAAGCGTTTGAGTAGCCTCTCAATTTTTTCAGGTCCAGTCTGGCTATCGTTTAGAATGAGGCGGCTGAGCACACGTATTCTATCAATGAGTTCCTCGTACGTTGGGTTCCCCTCAGGAGAAAGGGCCTCAATTTCCTCTAAAAGAAACTCTACCAGCGTGTTTGTTGTTTCAACTGCCGAATTATATTCACCTAAAAACATTAAAATCTTTCCTCATGAGGGCTCGCGAATTTTCTTAAGAATAGCCAGAGAGATAACTTTCAGATGAACGACCTAAAAAGCAGGAGCGAAAACACCATATTTCAGCATTACCATAATCTGAAAAAGTGTTTCGTGAACTGGTATTTCACGCTCCCGGCCAAGTATCCGCGTGATGTCCCCGACGCTGGTGATATTTTTCGCAATAAGGTTGGCAATGTGATTCACAATTTCCCCGTCCACCAACCGTATGATATCGGTATAACCGGTGAAACCTTTTATATCCCTGAGTCTGATACGAAATCCTTCAGTCACAAATTCAGTTGGCCAGGCTTTAAACACCTCAACAGGCGAGAGGATAATACCAGAAGAATCGGCAATCGCCCGGCTATCCTCTTTTGACTTATTTCTGCTCCCTGAAGCCAGTCGATGAAAAAGAGTATCATAGTTCTTAATCACCTTTTCCCATGCAAATTTTGATTCTACGCGACGACGAGAGGCTTCTCCCATAGTTTTCCTCAGATCTTTGTTCTCCAAAAGAACTCGCATAGACTCAACGAGTCTATCTATGTCCATAGCCACAGACTGCGCCAGTTGAAATTTCCGATGCCATGAAATTCCGCAATCTGCCCAATATGTGGGGATCAGAAATCCGGTGGTTCCGTCAACTACGGTATCTCTGTAACCATCCCAATCCGTTGCTATGACCGGTAGTCCTGAGGCCATCGCTTCGAGCACCGTCAACCCAAAAGTCTCCTGGATATTGTCTGACGGGGAAACAAAAATATCCGCAACATTATAGTATAGGGGAATGTTTGAAGAATCATAAGAGGATATAATGCTAACCCTGTCCATTATCCTGAGTTTAGTGGCCAACGATTTCAAGACCTCAATATATCCAGAGGTGTGTTCTCTGCCCACAACCAACAGATGGGTCTTATCTCCGCATTCAGGCATCTCCGTCAGATCAAAAAATGCCTTTAGAAACGGAGTCAGCTCCATCTTGCTACATGGGCTTAGCCGTCCTAAGTAAAGAAAAATTGTTGCATCGTCGGGGAGACCAAAATCCCTTCTCAAACGCTTCTTGGTTGCTTCATCCGTGGGACGGTATTTATTAATGTCGACACCTAATGGAATCGTTTCAAGCCTTAGACTATAATCCCGCCCGCCTAATATTTTTTCGACACAGTTTTTTGCCGAAGACGAAATACATATCAACGTATCCTTTCCCGTACAGATTTTTGAGGCATCCTTTATGCTTTTGACGATCTCATCTAAGCTAAGAGAGTATGTTATCCCGACAACAGACAAGTTCCCTTGAAAAAGGTGCTCGCATTTGAGAATGTCATAAATGCCGTAGCCTGCCATAAAAAAGACATCATAGTACCGCAGAACCGCAATCAATTCATCCTCGCGGTTAAACTCATGCCCATTTATGACCTTGTGAGGAAATAGCTCTTTCAGTTTTTCTTCCTCGCTTAGATCGGAAACCACCAAACCGTATTCCTCAATGACCTGACTATATTTTATTAGATTGGCAAGCAACTGGGTATTGGCCGTATAAATTCCAAGGGACTCCTCCTTAACGTCGATGCTGCCAAGTGGGTACTCTATGCGAAAAAAAACTTTCACTGTCGTCCTCTTTCTGCAGTTCCCATTTTGTCTGCCATTTCCCTGGCCTGGAATGCCTCTTTTTGTCTACCTTGAAGCTCAAATATATTTGCCATAACACCATACAATTGGCCTGTACTGGGATACCTTTCGAGGTAATCAAGACATTCTTGAACTGCTTCATCAAAATTCCCGGCTTCTATCAGCGCTTCTATAACACTCCTTTGGTAATCAAGATTTTCAGGGAGAAGATTTGCTGCCACGCGAAATGCCTCTACAGCTAAGTCTCTCTTTTTTTGAGTCAGGTATATTTTGCCCAACTCCGAGGCAGCCACCGCATAAAACGGATTGACTTCCAGGGCCTTATTTATCAGTTTGGCTGCTTCTTCGAGGTTGCCTTGTTCTTTTTCCAACAGGCCTATTTCTTTCCACGCCGGAGCAAAGTCCGGAAATATCCGCAACGTCTTTTCAAATTCTTCGAAGGCCGCTGTTGCGTCCTCTTTCTTTAGCGTCTCCCCAAGGAGCAGTCTTAACCGAAGCGATTCAGGGTTAATCGCCAGGGCGAGCCGTATGTTTTCCATGGCTTTTGCCTTGTCTTCTTGCATTAGACTATTTGCTATACAAAACAGGGGGAAGTAGTATCCAGGCAAATCTCGGGAAGCATCGAGCCAAATGGCTCTGGCTTCTTTTAGGCGACCCTCGCTCTGAAGATATGCGCCTTGTATTATCTTCTTTTCGGCAGCAGTTTGCTTCACATAATATGCTTCGGTTCCCTCGCAACAGCGTTCAAAAAGAGTCCCATCCACCGGCCCCGAGGCACGATTCTTTGCAATCGTTTTATACCAGGACACTCTTTCCACTGCATGTGCCTCTTCTCGCCGCTCATTTTTAACGTAATCGTAGGCCCTTGCCTTCACACTTTGCCTTAGTGATTCATCTGTTATTAATGTTGCAAGAACATTTCTTAACGACTCGGGTTCCTCAAACAAGAAGGCGTTTTCACCATGCCTTGCGTGTTTTTTGTAAGGACCGACATTAGCAACAACAGGCACGACACCACGAGAGGCATATTCTATGAACTTGACGTCTGATCGGCAGACATTGTAAGGGGTATCTATAAGAGGCCCGAGACCGATGTCCAAACCGTCCAAAAAATCATAGTAATCCGGCAAATCACCAGGCTCCCTGTAAATAAACCGGTTATTGGCCACACTGCCAAAAACCTGTTCATATTGTCTCCTGTTGCCCATAAACGCAAATTTGACGTTGGAATGCCTCTGACAGATGTCTTGAATCACCGGGGCCATCCATTTTATGTCCTCAGTATGTCCTAAGGAACCTGCCCAACCGATGGTGACCTCTTCTTTAGATGTCTTTTGGACGGAACCCAGCTCCATGATCTGGTTTTCAAAGACCATGCGGCACTCATGTAAAAAGCTGAATTGATCGAGCAAGATTTCACTCACACCCTGTATTGCATCCGAAAGCCGGATCAGTTGAAAGGTTGTAGCAAGATTAAGAGGGTCATCAAACCATCGTTTAATAGTTACCCATGGGGGGAAAGCTAAAAAATTGTCAGAAATTTCGTAAACCGTGGCAAGACCGCGCCTCTTTCTTTCAGCCACAATGGGCAACATATCCTGCTCCCCGATCAGATGAAGCACTAAAATATCCGCCCGCAGACATATCTCTTTTAAAAAGGGACAAATATTGGTCAGATTAATTACCATAACGCCGGGAAGTTTGCCCATGGCTTCCGCGGGCTGGCCAATTCTGTAAACGTAATCTCCGATGCCTGTATTGCATGAGGCGCTTAACTGGACAATGAGAAATTGATCTGTCTTCAAAGATTTTAGCATGTTTCATGGCCCTTTGTGTTGTTAACTTGAAAGTTGCGAATTGTTTCCAAGATAGAGTTCATTTTTTCGCAATCGGGTTGCCGCTTCAAATAACTCACGCATTCTTGAGTAGCTTCCTCAAGATTCCCGATTTCAATCAGTGCCTTTATAAGATCGATTTGGTAATCAAGTCTGTCCGGTATCAGATTCGCTGCCACGCGAAACGCCTCCGCAGCCAATTCCTTCTTCTCTTGGGCCAGGTATATTTTGCCCAGCTCCGAGGCGGCCACCGCATAAAACGGATTGGCTTCCAGCGCCTTATTCATCAGTTTGGCTGCTTCGTCGAGGTTGCCTTGTTCTTTTTCCAGAAGACCTATCTCCTTCCATGCCAGAGCAAAGTCCGGAAATATCTGCAACGTCTTTTCAAATTCTTCGCGGGCCGCTTTTGTGTCCTCTTTCTTTAGCGCCACCCCAAGAAGCAGTCTTAACCGAAGCGATTTTGGATTAATCGCCAAACCGGTCCCGAGAAATTTGAAGGCATTTGTTAAGTCACCTTCTTGGATCAAACTTTGTGCTATGCAACAAAAGGGGAAATAATATTCCGGCAAATCACGAGCCGCTTCGAGCCAAGCCTCCCTGGCCTCCCTGGCATTGCCCTTGTTTTCCAGATCTATCCCTCGAATAACTTTAGTTTCCGCGGGCGTCCTTCTTATATAATACGCTTCGCTCCGCTCACGATACCGCTCAAGCGAACAAAGGGGCCCTTCTTGAAACGAACGCTTAGTGGAAAGTCTCTTATAAAAAGAGACTCTTTCCACGGCATGGGCCTCTTCCCGCCGCTCATTTTTAACATAATCATAGGCATTCGCCTTCACATTTTGTCTTAGTGACTCATCCGTTATTAATATTTCAAGAATATTTCTTAACGACTCGGGACTTTCAAACAAAAAGGCGTTAACGCCATGCCTTGCGTGTCGTTTATACGGACCGACGTCAGACACAACAGGTATGACGCCGCAAGAAGCGTATTCTATAAATTTAACGTCTGATCGGCAGATATTGAAAGGCGTATTCATAAGAGGCGCAAGACCAATGTCCAGCCCGTCCAGGAAGTTGTAATAATCGAACAAATCGCCCGGATCTCTGTAAGAAAACTGCGAATTTGCCACACTGCCAAAAACCTCTTCATATTGTTCTCTGTTTCCCATAAACGCAAACCTGACGTGGGAATGTCTCTGACAGATCTCTTGAATCACCGGAGCCATCCATTGTATGTCCTCAGTATGGCCTAAAGAACCGGCCCAACCGATGACGACTTCTTCTTTAGATGTCTTTTGGACGGAACCCATCTCTATAATCTGGTTTTCAAAGACTACACGGCGCTCATGCAAGAAGCTGAATTGATCGAGCAAGATTTTACTCACACCCTGGATGGCATCCGAAAGCCGGATCAATTGAAGGGCTGTGGCGAGACTAATGGGGTTGTTGAACGACAGTTCATGGTTTATTGACGGGGGCAAGGCCAAAAAATTGTCAGAAATCTCAAAGACCGTGGCAAGGCCATGAAGCTTTCTCTCAGCCACAATTGGGAGCAAGTCCGGTTCCCACGTCAGATGTAAAATCAGGATGTCCGCACAGAGACACCACTGTTTTAGGTAGGGAGAAATGACGGGCAGGTTAACAACCATGGTTCCGGGAAGCCTCCCCATGGCTTCTGCCGGCTGCCTGATTCTGTAAATATAATCTCCTCCACCTGTCTTGATATTGGGGCTTACCTGTACTATCAAAAATCTATCCGTCATCTGTTGTCCCTTTGCTGGATCCTCAACACACACCCTCTCCTTGAATTCCATCATTTATTGAAATTACTTCATCAGACAACTCTTTAAAATCACGAAAGGCCCGTTCTATGGATTCCAAGCTCAATTTCAAAATCGATTGGCGGTCTTTTGCCCGCTTCATCTTGTATCCCTGTAAATACTGGTAAATAAGAAGCTCAGCCTGAAAATCAATCATTATCTCATCGAACAGCTTTTTTTCACCAAGGGCCCGGTCTAATTCTTGTATCTTAATAGCCAGGTCGGAGAATTTGCTATCCTGATACGTGCCTTCATCAACCATTTTGATGGCACGGTCAATAAGGGGCAGCGCCTCTCGGGCGAGGTCTGAAATGGATTTTGCTTCCGCCGAAAGCCAGTTCAGGCCTTCCAAAAGTTCTTTACCTGACTCAGAAGAGATAGACTGCCTCACTTTCTGCAACTCGTCCTTGCCATCAAACCTACTTTGTGAAACATATCTTTTCAGGGCCGAATCCAGGCTCACGATTTCTGTGCCCCGGATTAAGGCGCCTCCCTCAGTGGCATCGATGCATCCGGCCCTGGTTTTAGCGACTTCTGTCTCAAAAAGACCTATCATAGCCTGGAACCCCGGTGTGGTTTTGACTGTGCCTCCGAACACATCCGGCACCATGACATATTCCTCGTCCGGATTTGGAGCCCAGGTAAATGCGGCCCCTTCTACGTGATGTTCTTCGCCCGGGAAGGACATATCCAGACCCACAAGTACAACCGGGTCGGCGCCCATTGCCCTGGCTAACAAAAACGCCAGATGCGCCGCTGAAATCGCCCTTCCCAGACTCTCTTCACAACCTGCTCGCTTGAGAAACCAATTACTCAACGAGTTCTTACCCGCCGTTACAAACTTAGCCCCTTTGAAATGCTGTGGGATCTTGAAATAAACATCGGGGTAATAAACCAATGGAATATCCAGATGCTTTGGCAGCTCTTCTATCTTCCTGTAATTCTGCTCAATTGGATCTACGGAAACAACAAAATCCGGCTCCACCTCATTTTGCAGCAGCGGTTGCAAGGCTGTATCCACCGCAATGATACAGGCCTTGCCTTTTGCCTCCTTCAACAAGCCTATGTTGCTACTGAGCGAAGGACCGCCGGAAACCACAATAGCCGGTTGCCCGTCCAGCAAACCAAACAGGTCATTGACATCTACGGCTGACGAAAGACTTATGGCATTGTTTAAGATATTGTTCAGCACGCTTTTGTTGCCCATGCAGTGCCTGTAACTTAACTTCAGACATAACAGCATCTTCTGTATTCTGTCGTCCGAGTCAGCGTAGATTTGGGAAAACGCGGCGCTGAGAGGTCTCAGAACCATCTCATTTAACCGGCCTGCCACAATCCGCATCAGGTGATATTCCAGGGTTTCGTACAGCATATCCGGATCTTCTCCGACAAAGAGATGTATCCGGTCGTGCGCAAAAATCTCCCTCAGATCACGACAGCTCATGGCCAATCTAAACACTTCCATGCATGGTTCAATAGCGAATACCTGATGATCGATCTCCATCCGGTGGGCGATCTCTTCTATGTGATATCCGAGGCCGAAACCGAGGAACAGAGTGGCGTCTTCGGCCTTGAATGTGAGATCCCTAAGGTCCTTTTGTACCTTTTGCCTGACATTCAACCGGTCATATACAAAAATTTCTTGCCCGTTATCTTTAATTATGCTGAGGATAGGTTGGCTATCTATAGATTGCCCCGCACTCATCTTAGCCGGTAACGGGGTATCTTTCATTTTGTCCGCCAGGCGAGGATATCTCTTAGCCAAGACCCTGAGATTTTTTTCAAACCATATTGACTGAGATTCCTCATTCGCCGCAGTGGACACTTCGGGACGAAAGCCAGCCTGTTCCTCCGCGAGAGTTTGTGTCCAAAAATCTATCAAGCGTTCTTTTTGCCTTGTAACATTGTACCCCCGCGCCATTTCAAAAGCGTTCTGACGTATCTCTTCCCATGCAGAGTTTTGCGGATTCTCACAGAAATCGCTGAGCACTTTTTCCAGCCTGTCAGCCAAAGCAAGCGAATCTTCATCCTTAACCCAAAAACCGTTTCCTTCATGGGCATATTCCTTACCTCCACCGCCCGTGAATCCCACCACGATACATCCGCAGGCCATGGCCTCTAACGGGGGCAAGCCAAATCCTTCCCGAAAGCTGGTGGAAAGAAATATCGAACTCTGCTGAAGTGTTGCCGCGACCTCCTTTTCTGACATATTCTCAATGGGAATCCAGGGGATCGATCTTAAATCAGCTCGTCGGTGCCAGAGTGCCCCCCGGACCAGACGGATATTCCAAGATCCTTTTCGGGGCATATAGGCAATCTGGAGGCGTCGTATCTCTGGATTTGGACAGAAAAGGTTTTGATCTATCCCAAGCGGGATATACACTCCTTCCATCTGAAAAACATGATGTACAAACTTTTTAATCTCAGTGGAACTGGCCAGAATCTTTTCCACCCCGTAATCTCGCCAGTTTTTTCCCATGGGCATGGCATCAAAGATGTAGAAATGATTCTGACAGAAAACAGCCTTGTGGCACTGTAGTCTACTGCATAACTCCAGGCCGGGGATAAAATCCTCGGGGATGACAACCCAGTCTTCAGGCGTGACAGTAAGGCTTTGGGAAGCATCAACAATGGGAACTTTTACGGGGAACCAATCGATCTTTAAGCCAGGCTTAAAGTGGACAACACTGGCATCGAAACCTGATAAAATTAGATGGTGAACATGATGGTAGATGACCCTGATACCGCCTGTCGGTCTGGCGATGTCGTGACATAGATAAAAAATTCGCGACACGGCTATTTCCTCTGCCAGAGATTGATCATCCTGTTGGATGATATCATTTTTGGAATGCCTCCACAGTTTGTCAAAGTGTTATCCAGGGAGTCAAAATCCAGCGATTTATGCATTGGCCACATATCGTTGTTATTAAACATGTCGATCAACAAAAGTAAGTAACCTCCCGGTCGTAGATGACGCATCAATTCGTCGGCCGCCTGGCAAGGATCGATAAGGTGTTCAAATACGGCATCGCTGAATATAAAATCGTAGTCATTTTCAAGAGTCAGCCTCTCGGGATCGGACTCTATAATATGTACCGGAATATGGTATCGCTGGAAACGCCACCTGGCAAAATTCATTGGCTTTCCAGGAATGTCCAGGTAGGTAACCTGGTAACCACGTTCACAAAAAAGCTGGCAGATGACGCCTAAGCCTCCGCCAAATTCCAGAACATCTATCCTGGGGGGAAGCTGATTCAAAAACTTCCAAACGTTATATTGCTCAAGTTTTTTTTCAGCGGTATCAAGATCAACGTTTATGTGAAGCAGGTCAAGTATGTAGTGATCGCTCCCGGCGTAAAACATCTTCGCCCTGTCAGCCCAACTCGCTGATTCGAGCGCATTCCATTCTTTGTTAACCAATTCATGAAAAGAGTTTATCCTCTTAATCAACTCGGGCAGAGGGATGCCTGAAAATTCAGAATAGTCTTTGATAATCTCTTTGTTTTTTCTTTTTGATGGTTTTCTACTCTCTTCGAGACGCTCCAAAGATGTTTTAACAATTTGTTGGTTTGGATCTATCTCAAGAGATTTTGCAAGAGCCGATACGGCTGCTTCTTTGCTACCCATTTCAAGATAGATTACTCCAAGTTGATTTAATACGTCAGCATTCTTACTATCTATCGATATGTATTTCTCTAATTGCCTGGCAGCTTGCTCCCAACGTTTAACGCTCATATACAACAGGGAAAGGTTTAACAGGGCATCAGGATAATCCTGTTTTATGGCAAGCACTTTTACAAGGTAGGCTTCAGCTTCTTCAACATTACCTCTGGTGTAGTGGATCACTCCGAGATTGTTTAATATTTCATAATTCTCGGGTTGATGTTGTAAAACAAGACTGAAAATGTCCTCTGCTTCATCTATCCGTCCTGCTTCAAATAACTCCTCTGCCTTTTTAATTTCTTCCTTGTGATTCATAAAGCGCTCCAACTATATCAATTATCCAACCCTTAAGTGCCTTCTTCCGATTATCCGGGAAAGCAGGAAATCATTTTAGACTTTTGCAACTTATATGCCATAGCGCTAAAACAAATAATTATTAAGATATCAATTAATTACATGAAACAATCAACGCCGTCAAACACGGTTCGCATGGATCAAAATCGTGATATAGGCAAAGATAGTCAGAATTTTGACGTACGACAGGAAAAAATGATTCTTTTACAAAACGTGACATAAAAGTCCACTATTCTTGACTGATACATCCTTGCAGTGTTATTATAAAATGAACTACCCTGCAGCTACTGGGTATCGCACATCTGATTTTCACAATCTAAACGAAGCAAGCTTCGGGGGATTTACCCCAATAACTCACGAAAATCTGTGTAATCTGCGCAATCTGTGGATTAACAAAAAAAACGAAGATATATCTCCTCTCCGAGAAAAACTAATATGCCTCCTTTATCATGCTGCATTATTGCCAAAAACGAAGCCCATCGTTTGCCGGCTCTCCTTGAGAGTCTTTCCGCAATATGTGAACAGATTGTGTTAGTGGATACCGGATCGACAGACAACACAATTCAGGTGGCCGAAAATATGGGCGCTGACGTCAGCGTGTTTCCGTGGAATGATTCATTTTCCGATGCCCGGAATAAATCTCTGGAAATTGCGCAACATCCATGGATTTTGTACGTAGATGCCGATGACTACCTGCCTGATAGCACATTAGCCGGCATTGCCGAATTAAAAAAAGAGCCACCTGAGAAGGCCTATGGGTTTGTCATTAAGAGCACGCAGGATAGGATCACGGGTATGGCCAGCGCGCAGATCCGTATGTTTCCCAATATGGAGGGACTCCGGTTTAAGTACCATGTTCACGAACAGATCCGTCCCGCTTTGATCAAAAAAGGGATTCAAATCTTTTTTACGGAAATCGAAATCATCCACACGGGCTACACGGACAGGAACACTGTGGCCATCAAACAACGGCGCAATCTCCAACTCTTGGAAAAGGACCTGACAGACTATCCTCAGGACGGGTTTTTACATTATCTGGCGGGGATGGGTTGGCTGGACTTGAAAGAAATGGCGCGTGCCGGAGATGAACTCCAAAAGGCATGGGAGTTATCAGTTACAGACCCGGACAAACGTCATATCGCCCTTGGCGCGGCTCTGGAATTAACGGAACTCGCCTTAGGAGAAGTAAAAGACACGCATGGAGAGGCATTGTTGTGGCTAAAAAGGGCGGAAGATATAGACAAAGAATATCCTCGATGCCTTTATCTCAAAGGACGGATTGATTATGAAAAGGGCGATCTAAAAAATGCCTTGAGAGCGCTAAGGCGTCTTATGGAGCATGAAAGGCCTCAACTGCTGCTCCCCGTGGATCTCATTATGCTGAAGGCCACAGGAGTTGCTCTTATGGGTCAGATATATATGAAAACCGGCAGACCACAAGAGGCAGTGGCCATTCTTAACCAGGCCCGGAAGATATTAAGGAAATGAAAGATGTTTTTAGGCAATCAAAGCGAGCTGAAATTCTTTTCAAAAGCGCATATCATACAATTATACCTGAAGTATGCGGAAGAAATTAGTTCTGATACTCTTATGGCAATGAAAAAGGATGCACACGGCAATCATGACGGTGGTATCAGTCGCGTAGATGCTGAACTCATATACATGCTTTTCAGAGAATTCAAACCAAAACATGTCATCGAATTTTCTCCCCATGAAGGTTATTCTACGACATTCTTGGTCACAGCATTACAAGTGAATGATCAAAAATTTACCTTTGCAACTTTTGATTTGCAAATGCAGTCTTTTTTTTCAATTCGAATGAAAGACTTCAGACTAAATCCCAAAGTAATCTTGGGGAATGCTCTTGAGACAATCCCGAAATACATTAAGGAATTAGATTTGAAAAACAAAATTGATTTTTGTTTTATAGATAGCGATCATTCTTATGAATTTGCTAAGCAATATACTCAAACCCTTTTCCCTTTGATGAGTAAAGAGTGCATATATATGATACATGATATGTGTTATCGTCCTGAAAGCAGTTCCCACTTTAGCCATTATGCTTCTATAAGAGCTCCTGAAATCTGTGGAACTGCTTCTGCTCGAGGAGAAGGACAATATTTATCTGAGTTTTTCACCAGAACCCCCGATTACACTATTTTTTCAACACATCGATTATTCGGTGACTGTCATGAATATTCACCGGCCTTACCAAGAAACCTTGAGTTGATAGAACTGCTTTCAAAAAGGGTTAAGGGATTTGAACTACCTAAATCTGCTGGGATGCATGGTGGTTTCCCAAGGCCGCCAATGTCTCTAATTCTTATGCCAACAAAACTTGTAACAAATTCTTATACGTCAAGCGGATCAGAGGCTTTTATTGATGATAAAATAAAGGAAGGAGAAATCCTTTTTTCTGAAGGGAAGATCAAAGAAGCCGAAAAAACCTTTTGGGATCTATTAGAAAATGCCCCAACAAATATAGAGATTCTCAATAACCTTGGAGTGATTCGTCATGTCCAGGGGAGACTCGATGAAGCAGAAGAATTCTTTTTGAAAGCCCTTTCAGCTAAAGATGATCATCCGGACGCTCTATTGAACCTTGCCGGTTTATGCCAGAACGTCGGGCGTTGGAAAGAATCGGCCAACCAGTTGGAAAAATACACATCAATATATGAACAGGACCCAAATGGCTTCAACCAACTCGGCATGGTTTATATGGAAATGGGAAACATTGAAAAGGCCCGGAAAGCTTTGGCAAAGTCTCTTGAGCTTGATCCTGACCAGGAAATTATAAGAGACTCGTTAAATCAACTCGAATGCAAAAAGATTTAAGTTCAACTTTTCTGCCGTGCGTTATGTTCAAGTCTCTCTATTTTCTCCGCTACCGGCAATTCATCACCGCTCAATTCATTGCAACATCTGTAAGCCTTTAATGCCTCCGGAGTTCTATTCAACTGTTCATAACAGAATCCGAGATGAAACCACAAGGAAGGATTGTCCCTGTCCAATGATATCGACTCTTGCAGCAGTTCGGCTGCATCACCAAACCGTTCCATCTTGAGATAGACATGCGATAGATTGACAAGCGCATCAAGATTCCGCCGATCCAGGCTAACAGCCTTGAACAAAAACTTTTCTGCGGCTTCCATTTGATCAAGTTGATATGAAATCGCCCCAAGATTATTAAGGGCATTTAAATGAGAAGGATATTCCGATAAAACCTGTTCAAAACACCTTACGGCCTCGGTAATTTTGTTTGCAGAAAAGAGTATCTCTCCCCAGAGGGTCTTATCTTTCCAATAATAGGCATCTAAGTCTTCAGGGCGTTTTTCAAAACCGGCTGAAATAAGGGTCTCCTTTATCTTCTGTCTCTGTTCCTCTTGCAGAGAATCTAATCCATCTGAGATCACCAACCATTTGAGATTCAGCGAACTCAAAAGATTCTCAACACCCATTGATAGAACTTCAGAAGCTGTAAGAACCGCAACGTCCCAGAAGGCATTTATCTGCTGGAGTTCTTGTTCAGCGATAAGGTTTAATCGTTCTTCTAATTCTGCATTTTGAAAAAGCCTTAGACTCTCCTCAGGTACTTGATTGTCATCATTTTTTATGAATAATCGAAGTCTTGGGAGGTCTACGACATCACATACGAGTCGGCCATCAACACAAGGCCAGAACAGTATTAAAGGAGCCGTGTTATTTAGATGAAGCTCCTGGAAAAACTCATAGAGTCTAATCCTCTTGCTAAGCTCGATGGAAGACTCACTCCTGATGTAGACACTACGTTTTTCTTTTTGGATCGCGTATAGAGGATTCAATTCACCCTTAAAGATGTAATCCGTCAATTCTTTGATCTTTTTGCCAGGCCTATGATTCTTCTGATATTCTTCGTAACCATTCCGGGCAATTTGTTTTGCTTCATCCGGGTATTTCACGAAGTATTGCATCTTGCCGTGTAAATCCCTATCATTTTCAAAACAAACAAGATGTTCTCCATCTTTAAAGAAGAATTCTAATCCGGATTCTATACTCAATTTGTCTATCATCAAAAACCCACCACTCGAGAGCACTTCAAAAATACTGGAATTGAGCTCACCATTGAGGCTGATGTTTAAGTTAATCAACGATTGCGCATAAATTGCCGCGGCTTCCCATTTTGGAACCTTGAAGTGGTTAATGGGAACCCCATTGGAATTCAAGAATTGAAGAACATGGTTTCGATAAGTATGCCATGTTTCCGCCTCTCCGACAAAGGATATCTTGTAAGGTTTATCCTCATAGAGCGGTTGTTCGTAGGGATTAATGTTAAAGCCAGGAAGCCAGAAGACATTTTCAAATCCTGCTTCCCTAAAATAATGGAGGTGGTGTCGATGGTGATCCGCCATAATGAAGTCAAATTTCTCTTGCAAGGCATATTTGAGGAGAGATTGGATAGGATTCTTCAAGCAATGGGTATTATGAAGGATGAGGAGTTTAGGGCATTTAAAAAGTCTCAGGTTAACAGGAAAATTGTGACCTGTGGCATCTGCTTTTACAACGATGAGATCCGGAGTTCTGGAAGAAGGGATCTGTTCCACAATCGGTCTAATATCATAGGCTCCGGTTGGTGTTTTTATAGTACGATACCGCTGACCATCCATGGTAGTCTCCAAATCTGGTCCGCAGAAAATCTCCCGTGGCGAAAACAGTACCGGCCGGTATGCCTCTCTTTCCTCCGAGGAAAAAAGCATGACATTGATTTGTGGATGCTGCAAACGATGTCCTGAATCCAGGTGATCAGACCTGTCAGATGAATCTCTCCGTTCAATGGAAAAGCGGTTTTCTGCAGCCTGCGTGTGGGGTGTTGAAAGTTCTCCATTGATTTCAATTAATGGATAATCCTCAACCTTTGCATCCCTTAGAATCGGCTCGCTATTCCATGGATCAAATGGTATCAACTTTTTGGTAGGAAGATGCGGGCGGAAGAAAAAAACTGCACGTTCATTTAGCATGGCTGTAGCAAATGAGTATGAACTGTTTGAAATTGCCAGAACATCACATTGACTTAGGAAATAAAAGTCGGGATAAAATTCTGCTCCATCTAATGTTACCCCCAGATCTTTGGAAGTCACCGGATTATACTCTGCAAAGCCTCTTGCAGATTCATCCAGTTCATCGCTTGCGATGAATAAAACTGGATCATCTAATGTATCCCATAACCCCTTTAGCCAATCTTTATACCACTGGTTCGGGGCAATGAAAAAATAACCATATCCATAGTCGCTACGTCTGAGGTGCAAACCAACAATGGTTTTCCCCATAGATCGAAGAGCATTGTAAGCGTCTTTCAGTTTCCCTTCGATTTCAGGAACCGGTTTAAATAGAGATCGAAAATAGTCTTTGCAAGGAGCATAAAAGCTTGTATCATATTGAAAATATCCGTGAAAATCCACATTTTTAAATGGCCTTTTCGCATTTGAAACAATTGCATCAGAAAGATCATGGCTTCGTTCTCGCATTACAGGCAATTGCCTGGAAACTAATGGATCATCACATCCAAATAGATATTTGCCTATCCATTCCGGGGTTTCAACGAGGAAACCGTGTTGTTTTCCATAGAATTTCAAAAACGCGTATTGAAATATTTGATTTGCAAAGCGGCCATTTATACCCAAGGTGGACATAGTGATTACAGGTTTTCTGGCATAAAATGCGTCCCCCCATGATGGATGACAAGGCGTTGTGGTCGCGATGCGCTCGAATCCCGCTTTTTCTAAAAATTCATCTATCTGGTGGACCAATGCGCATCCTTCATACAGTTCTTCATAATTGACTTCGGTATTAATTGCCTCAATGTATCTGAGCGTATCTGAAGCACCTTGCAACGCTAAGAGTTCCGCACCTTGAATATCTATGTTTAAGATATTGAATTCAGATGGTGATAAGTTGAGTTCTTTCAATAATACATCAAGCGTCTTCGACGTTACCGTCACCTGGTGAGTTTCTTTCACATCGGGATATAAGTCCTTGTGGTGCTTCAGGGGCAGGATCGAACTGCTTTGATCCATCGACGTAACGTGCAATGTGGCTAAACCGGTCTTGTTGCTAATGGCGCAGTTGACTGCCCGCACATTCGGAAATCCTGAAATATTTTTTTGCAGCCGTTCATATACAGCTGGATTAGCCTCAACAAACAAAACCTTTTCAACACCCATTTCAAGATACTTTTCAATCTCCTTGCCTTCGTGTGCGCCAATATGAATAACACCGCGGGGGATAACAGCATGTTCCTCGCAAAGGTGTTTTAGGTCCAGCATTTCGGGGGCTTTCTTTAAAAAAATTGATCGCAGCCGCCCATGAACGGCAAGGAAATTGGAATAATTGAAATCTTCAAAGGTGGGAAGGAATTGTTTCATATATTCCAAACCATTTGGTACGACTTTAAATACAATATAGCCATATCTAGTTAAAAGCTCAAAGACCTGCCGTAATGTAATCCCAGCCTCAATATAGGTTCCACTGTATTCAAATTGGACATAATCAATCCTGTCCTCCTCAAATAGGCCCTTTGCGCCACGAAGAACGTCTAGTTCAGCCCCTTTAACATCGATTTTCAGGAAGCTGATGTGCTTGATATTTAAGCGATTGCAGTACTTGTCAAGTGTTGTTGTATATACAGGCCGCAACTCCTCTTTCTGCCCGATTGCACAATTATTTAAAAACAGATGCCCCATTTTGATCTGCTCGGTTAGCCTTCTTAAAAGACCCTGATAAATATCCGGAGCCGGCTCAAACAGATGAAGGTCAATGTCATTTTCAAGTTCTGATATCTTTTCCGTCCATTCACCCATATTTGTGCCGGCATATAAAATAGCACCAATAGGAGAAATCAATTTGGATCTCAAAAAATAGGAAATGATTGAATATTCGTCCATAGTGATATGTTGGAATGATTGTTGAACAAGTTTTTCAATAATAGAAGTTTATTCAGGGAACTCACAGTCTAGGACTCAATGACTACTTTTTGTCCTGTCTTTTTCATTTGTTAAAAGCCATCTCCACTCTCTTTAAAAAATACATAGCCCGCTTCGTGGTGAGATGAAAATTGATCAAATGCTCACGCCCCTTCTTCAGGATCTCCTCCGACCTCACTTTTTCGTCAAGCACACGATCGATAATCCTTATGAGTTCATCAATGCCGGAAAAGCGCAAGATGTGTTCTTCATTTACAAAATCGTTTGGAATATAAAGGGGAATATTTTTGGATATGTGGACCGTATTGCAGGCTGCCGATTCCCAGAATCGGAAGGTGTCATAGCCCAGGCCGGGCAAAGAGAGCACAATGTGACATCTTTGAAGATTCAAATAATAATCATCTCGGCCTAATCTGCCATCAGGCGAAGGCTTTACTTCTGATGGCACTGCAGAAGATTGAAGTAATGCATCAGGATAGATTCGGGTCAGCGTCTCAGCTATGCTTTGTCTTTCTCCTTGACTGCCGCTCCCCAAAAAACCGATGCTATATTGTTTGGAAACATTGTCATAAGAAGCGATCCACTTAAGGAGTTCCTCTGGAAGAGCCATGGGCAATGGAATACTGAAATCTGTTCCATCTGTCTCACGGCGACAAATGACATATGGCCCAGGCTTTATTTTTACGGGAATGTCCTCTCCGTCTATAAAAATCAAACCGGAAGGCAACTGCGAGAAGGATTTTTGTAATAGATTAACCGCCCTCACATCGCAGATAATGTACCTGAAATATCCCTTAAGGACCTTTTTTTGTATGTCTTCTCGATCTATCCGGCCATCGTCAACTGGAAACCAATCTGGGCAACGTTGATCGTCCGGACAAACACCCAAGCCTAACACGCCCTCATAAAGACAATCTTTCCTCGGATAGTCAACAACATTGGGACCAAGTAATTTTCTAAGCCCGTGCAAAAGGAGGTCCGGCACGTAATTAGGATACGGGTGGGTAAAAAAGAGAATATTCATACTGATCTCACTACAAAACAGTCCATTTTCTTATTTACTACCTATGAGGCCTTGCCACTTCGCCATAAACTTTTTTTTATTCTCCATAAAGATATCGCTCAAGCGTAGTTCCCTTCCGAAATAGTTGATCTTTGAATCCTCTTTTGATCTTGAAGCCCCCCAGTGATGTTCAAAATCAATAACCGGCACGGCATAACAGGCCAATCCCGCTTGTATGACCTGCAGTCCCATGTCCCACTCCTCAAAAAAACAGGGGCTGAATTGAATATCAAACATCAATCGGTGTGCCAGAAATCTTTCGAGGTGAATACAAAAAAAGAAACCTGAGACATCGTGGGTCTGCACAGGTTCATGAAATTTATGCTTTTCAAAATACCTGGTTGGGCGAAGATGCCGGAAGTCGATATGAGATCCCTGGGGGCCTACAATGACAGCCTTTTCTAAACTGAAAAGGTAGGATACCAGTTCTTCTATCGCTGAAGATCCCACATGAAGATCCGCGTTCATGATGAACACCGCCCTACCTTCGGCCAGGTTTATACCTATATTCCACGCTCGACTCACACCGGCGTTCAAGTTATTAAAGCAGTATTTATCGATTCGTTTGTGAGAGCGAAGCTCTTTGTAAACTTCATGGCTATTAAAAACACAGATAACCTCTCCGGGTATATTTTCAAGATCTTCAAGCAATGTTCTGATATTGTATGAACTATGCGGTGAAAAGTCCAAAACGGGTATCACAAAGCTCCTTGAAACTGACTCAGTCATCGATATAAACCTTGCTTTGTTGTATTTTTGAATCTATTTGACAAGATCATAAAAACCCTTGGCCGTCTCTTCCCATGTGAATGATGACATGGCCTCTGCCGCTCGTCTGCCCAAGTCTCGGTTGGCATCCCTGTTATGGTAGGCCCAGTCCAGTTGGGCAATAATTTCGTCCAGATCAGGGTCTTCCCATCTGGCGATGACCCGCTTATTACGGCTCACGTCGATAACCTGCTTCGCATGAACCAAAAGCGCATAATCCTCATTAAGAACATCCCTGTGTCCAGTCAAAAATGATGCAACAACAGGCCGTCCGCAAGCCATATATTCCATTAACACGAGATTGGTGCCGCCTTCACACCGATTCGGGAAAAGGCCTATGTCGGAATCCCTGTAAACCTCAGACATCAAGGCATTCGGCTGGGGAGGAAGAATAATAACACGTTCCGGGTCAAGACCGTTGATCGAAACAAGGTGTCTGATGGCATCTTGATATGGTCCGGAAGGTAGCTCTAAATTGATATAACGAGAGCAAGACATCGTAGCCATGGATTCAGGCCAGTAATTATACCACGAATTCACCAAAAGCACGTCCTTGTATCTATCCTGCATAACCTTTACCGCCCGCATAACAAGATCCTGCCCTTTTCTGAACTCGAATTTACCCCCGGAAAAAATGACGAAAGCATCACGATATTTCTTCTTTTCCCCTGTCATGTGAAAAAGAAACGGATCTATGCCTTGAATCACAACCCTGGTCCTTGAAAAACCATAAGATTTCAACACCTCTCCGCACCAGGAAGAGCCCACTGCAACCATGTCGTAGTAATCTCTCGCCCACCGTAGATCATCCTCTGCGATTATATTCTCTTCAAAGAATGTGTACCCAATGGTTACGGGACCCTGTACCTCCGTCAACCAAGGGCGAAAATTCACACCACAAATGGCCTGCACAACGGGAGCATCAAGACAGATCCTGCCATTCTCACCTTGTGATTCTCTCAACTGTTCAAAAGGTAAGAAACATCGAGACAGCAATGTAAACTGATCATTATCCCCAATATCCTCGACCCCAAAAGGATCGGTCACAAAACGCAAGTTGACCATCCGGGCAAGTTCACTTGCTACATATCGACCACAAATTCCCCACCCGTGAGTGGTGCCCCTTGGCATAATGAGAAAAATTTTATTTCTATCTTCACTCAACACATTTCCCTATCCATATGATACCGAATATGATTCCCATGTACCATATTCTCTCTCACATGAGTTTTATGGACAAGCTCAGAAAGCGCTTCCTTGACCTTTACAAATACACTTTCCCAATCGCCTGGCTCCGGCTGCCGCCACAGACGCATGGTTGGGTACCAGGGGGTATCCTCACGACCCAGGAGCCAGCGCCAATCAGCACTGTATGGAAGAAGTGTCCACACAGGTTTCCCCATGGCCCCGCCAAGGTGTGCCACCGCTGTGTCCACACTTATTATCAGGTCAAGACTGGCAACGGCGGCAGCGGTATCAGCAAAGTCTCGCATACGTGGTGCCAAATTGAAGACAGGCACGTCCTTTAGATCCAGCATCTTCCCGCCCTCCCCTTTTTGCAGGCTATATAATTTAACACCCGACAGAGTCCCAAGATCGCAAAAATCTTGAGGGGAACAACTCCGGCGATTGAATCTGTTCCTATGCATTTTCCTCCCCTGCCAAAAGATACCGAGTTTCACCGGCGTCTCATTGGCGACATCAGCAAAGGCAGGCATCCGCTTTTGATCAGGAAAGAGATACGGAACAGCGCCAGGAATTGAATCCAGATCAGTAGAAAAAAACCGGGGCAAACTGAGCAATGGTATACGAATGTCCCAGTCACCGGAAAAGTCTTCGGGAAAGCCGTCAATGTGAACACTCGACTCAAACAACGCGCGTAGTTCCGGCTGGCAAACAAGATGGACCTCGGCACCCGTTGCCTTAAGCATCGGCAGGTAACGGACAAATTGCAGGCTATCCCCGAATCCCTGTTCCGCGAAAACCAGCACCCGCATACCGCTGATGGTATCAGGTGTAAATTGAAGCCATTCGCCTTCGGCTAAAGACCCATCCGGCAAGCGGCGTTGGTCATAATCGACCCACCCTTTTTTGAAATCGCCTCGTAGCAAATAGATCAAACTTCGGTTGAATCGGTATTCAGAAGAATTTGGCTGAAGGGCAATCGCACGGTCAAAGTCAGAAATTGCCTCGTCAAGATTGAGACGTGCAGCCATTACCGAACCCAAATTCGCATGGGCGTCAGGTTCTTCCGGGTCAAGTGATAAACTTTTTCTGTAGGAGTTTTCGGCGCCATCGATATCACCGTCGGCCAATGATAGGTTTCCGCGCAACAGTAATGTATTAACATGATGTGGGCGACATTTTTCAAGTTCTGACAGATAGGATGATGCCGCGCTCAAGTCGCGGGCGTCTAAGGCATGGCGGCTCAGGTCTTCCAAGGCATTAGCAATTGTGTCTTGAGCGCGGGGGTGGTTCGGCGCCTTTTTGAGCGCCTCCCTCAGAGGCTTTAATGCCTCTTGTGGCCGGCCCTGTTTTCGCAACGCAATGCCCAGGTTGACCCGAGACTCCACATGGTCGGGGGATAGAACTAAGGCACGGCGCAGATTCTTTTCCGCCATGTCCGCCTTGTCGAGGGCAAGCTGGGTGGCTGCCAGGTTTGCGAGCATATCCGCGTTTTCAGGGAGAATCCTGAGCGAACGACGTATTAAATTCTCTGCCTCAGTCCAGTCTTCCCAGGCAGCCTTTGCTAATCCCAGCAAGTAAAGAGCCTGACCTGAGTCCGGCTCTTTTTCCAAGACCATTCTATAGCACGTCTCGGCCGCATCCAGATCTCCGCTACGGTGAGCCTCAAAACCCTTCGCAAGAAGAGAATCGATCTGCGGGCTCTCGAGCGGTTGTGACCTTTTTGAATATTGAATGGTTGTCATGCGCTTGACTATACAAAGGAGTTTGACTTCTTACAGCGTGAATCAGTTCTAAAATGGCTGCCTATACAGGTTTTATTTTTTAATGCGCTTGCCGCTATCAATTGTCCGAGTAGCAAGACAGTCTTAAGTTCCAAATAGTCTTTCAAGTCCTCCGGGTTCCCCAACCCTGTTTCCTCAAGCTCGTGATGCAGTCCGTCTATCTTTTCCAGGCATCGGAGCAATCCCTTTTCATCTCTCAATATCGTCAAGTTTTCATTATGCACGCTCCTTGTTGTATCTTTCATTCTTTTCAAGGCGTTCTTATTGAGGCCTGATCTCTTTTTATGCTGGAAGATACCCGGCATACGCTTTGTTTCAGGCATGGTTTTGATCTCTTTTGCACGAATTGCCGCGAATCTTCCGGCCCGCGCTCCAAAGACCTGCGTGGCTGTCATCATACACCCCCCGATTCGATCCGCGCCGTGTGAGCCGGCAGCCACTTCTCCCGCGGCAAAAAGACCGGAGATTGTAGATTCAGCCATTTCATTAATTTTGACGCCACCATTAAAGGCATGCGAAAAATGTACCACCTTTGCCTGATCTTCTGTTGCGCCACCTCCTTCCCAAAAAACCTTTCTCCCCTCCTTTCGCTCTCTGGCCACGGCAATATCGACCTGGCAAGAAGAATTGCGACAACTGAACGGAAAATGCTTCTGCCTTTCATCCACCGCCCTTGCTCTTGTTTTTGGGTCCTGGATATGTGCCCCAAGGAAATCACGGCCATCTGAATCACGCAATCTGCCCGGCGTACCCAATTCTGATACAGGCAAAAATGAACGGCCTCCACCCTTCTTCAGTCCCAGCATAAATTGAATGAACTCCAGGTTATTCAGGTCTGCCCCGGCCCGATAGGCCAGGGCGTAACCATCGCCGATCTCACCATCGCTGACAAGATGGTCTTTGAAAATGCCCGCGGCACCGCCTGTAGCCAACACTGTGGCCTTGGCATTGATCTCGACCACTTCACCTGCATGTGACACCACCCAGGCTCCCCAACAAGCATTGTCGGCTATTATAAAGTCCGCCACGTATCCTCTGATTGTTTTGACAAAAGAGCGTCGAAAAATTGACAGAAAGGAATTCATTATGTTTTTAAGGTCTTCTGTAAGGAAGGCACGGTTATATTCGCTAAAACACCCCTTGACGCGGACATACTCTCCCTGCGAATCTTTTCTGAATCGTATCCCGTATGAGATCAAGTCCTCTAATCGAGAGCCGGATTCTTCCACCAATATTCGAACCAATTTCGGATCACACCTTCCAAGCCCCACTCTCATAATATCATTGTAAAAGGCCTCCAGATTGTCATCTGTGCGTTCGTCTCCTACCAGGGCCTGTATGCCCCATCCCCCTGAAATGGTCGAAAAGGTGGAGCCGGACCGGGCCAATTCGCCCTTGGTAACCACTAAAACCTCAACCCCTACCTCAGAAGCAGCAAGGGCGGCTCGAATACCGGCCGCCCCTGCTCCTATAACCAACACATCGGTGGTTATTGTTTCCATAACCGATTGGCAATGTTCAAAATTTGAGACATTTTTTGGAATAAGGCTTAATCGCAATCCGCAGATTACGCAGATTACGCGGATTTTCAGATTTTATTTAACATGCTTAGACCAGACTTTTTTGAAATCAGTGTAATCTGTGGATATAATATCCTATACAAAAGAGGAACTTAACGGGGATAGAGTGAAGTATCCAGCAACCCAAACAGTTGCGTCAATGTCAAGCGTGGCTCGGGGTTCGCCCCAATCCTGTTTATCCTGTCTAACAAAAAGGAAATTCCTATACTATCAAATTATAATCTATGAATTATATTTTAGCGTCAAGAAAATTCATTAGAATCACATCGTCTTTTCAACTCAAACAGCTCTTCATCTTTGAAGTCTGTCAAATTGATGACAAAATCCGTGGCGTCTCCCAATGCTTCAACAAAGGACTCTTCATCTTCGATTTTGTCTCTTATTGATTTGTACAGTGTAGTGCCTGGGTACGGAGTGGCAAAAAAAGAACCGCATTTTAGACCCAGATCTTTTTTAAAGGCAATCGTCTCATTTATTGTATGAATTGTTTCTCCCGGATATCCGAAGATAAAAGTCGTATTCGGGTAAATCCCTGCTGCTCTTGTGTCCACTATCGCCTTTTGGGCCTGCTGCACGGTTGCCCTTTTGTTCATTGCATTTAGTATCTTCTGGCTGCCGGATTCAATTCCGTA
Source organism: Pseudomonadota bacterium (assembly GCA_043818915.1). Classification (GTDB taxonomy): domain Bacteria; phylum Desulfobacterota; class Desulfobacteria; order Desulfobacterales. The sequence continues at coordinate 35,253 of JBDRFJ010000120.1, forward strand.
ACCAATCCAGACACATCCCGCCTCTGCCATTCGCTCCAAAATTTCAGGCCTTGCGCTTGTCACACGGCCATGGCACCCCCATGTAATCGGGAACTGCTTTGCCTCCAACAAATCACAAAACTCAAGCAAATGCTTTTCAGAAGACATCATATTGTCATCGACAAATCCGATAAAATCGACACCATATCTGACTACAAGCGTTTCAATCTCTTCTATTACATTTTCCGCTGATCGAAACCGGTAACTGGAACGTCCAAAAAGATGGTAGCAGTAATTGCAGGAAAAGGGGCACCCCCGGCTCGAAATAATATTCATGCTTCTATTTACGTTTATATCGTCCCGAAAGCCCGAGGAATTGCGAGACGCATCTCCCCATATAGGATTTTTCAAATAAATTTCAATCGGAAGGAGATCCCACGCAGGGAAGGGAATAGTATCAAGTTCCTCGATGTTTTTCCTATGCGAATTTTTTATAACCGTTCCGCCATCTCGAAACCATATCCCGTCAACCCTTCCGACGTCATCCCCGGCTCCCAAAGCGCGACACAGTTCCAGCATGGTCGCTTCCCCTTCCCCGAGAACGGCAACATCCACGTCTGTATTCTTGAATAAAAGTTCGCTGTTGGACGTGGCAAGCCCGCCGCCGGACACAATCGGCGCTGATCGATATATCTTCCTCAGTTCCGGGATCAACCACTTTTGAAACTTATAGGTCGTAATTAATCCTGAGACTCCAACAATATTCCACTCCTTTTTTCTCAGAGTGGATACGATCTCCTCCTTGGAGGGACGTAGGGCATTAACATCGTATATCTCCACCTCAAAACCGTTATCCCTTAAAGTGCTCGCTATAGTTGCAAGTCCGTAAGGAATGGTATTCGGTTTGGCATTCAATCGTATGGGGGAATTTATAAGGAGTATTTTGGACATTGTTAATTAAATAGTATTAGGAACTCCCATTTTGAGCCCCAATTTATTCGTTGACAATATTATACAATAATGTATAATATTGTAATCATAAAATATAGCCAAGTCCGATTGCCGAACTAAATTTGATGATTTCATTATAATTTGCTGAAATATTCAATTTAATAGACTCATAACCTTTTTAAATAATTCACAATTTCCAAATCTCTTAATCCATATAAAAAGGACTTTTACATGGGTATTAATATGTATAACGAAAAAAAGATCAGAAAATCGGAATTGCTGCAGTTGATCTTGCTGGACAACCTTTACGCTCAATCCGGATCAGACCGTATTATCTTCCAGGGCGGAACAGCCCTGAGATGGGTCTATGGCGGAATGAGGTTTTCAGAAGATCTTGATTTTGTAACCGACCTGAATATGAAAGATGTGGAAAAGATATTAGCAGGGATGTTTCAAAAGACTCAAAGGGGATGTATCGCCCAGTTTGGCCCAGGGCAATCGGAACACAAAAGCAAGAGCGGACGAGAACAAGCTCTCAAGATGTTTTTTATATACCGTCCGCAAGCTCAACGTGAAAGAGTTGCTGTAAAATTAGAGTTCGAATCTCTAAAGCCCGGCCATGAACCGCAGTTTCGAAAATTCATCTTAAGGGATTTGCCATTAGTTGTAAGCCTGGTTACCGAGGGAAAGCTGATAATTCCATACTCGAGCAGTATAATCTTAGCAGAAACCCCGGAAGAGATACTGTCTGATAAAATTAGAGCCCTTTATGAAAGAAAATATCTCAAGGGGAGGGATATCTACGATATCTGGTGGATAAGAAAACAACTAAAGGTAGCTCCGGAATGGACCAAGGTCAGGGAAAAACTTAGCATGTATCAGACCCCCTTTGTCCCGGCCAGAGAAGCGGATTACTTTCAAAAAAAGGAGTCCGCCTCAAGTGTCATTGACGCCCTAAGAAGAGATTTGCCCCGCTTTTTGCCTCAAAATATCCTCTCCATGTATCAGGAAGAGGATTTCAGCGATTTCATCGATACGCTAAAGGAGGTTACCTTAGAGCTTCTATATCAAGGAATGAAAGAAGACTTTAAAGATCATGAAAGAAGAAAGATCAACTCTTAAACGTCTGAAGCTCCTTCCCGTGCTTTTCCGCAAGCAGGATGCGGAAAAAGTGACTCATCATACAGGTATGTTTTTGTCCCGGGCTGTCCAGAAAGGGCTGATCCATCGCATTAATCGAGGGAACTATATCAATTTGTTTCTCTATGGATTCCCTGGCGTCGAGGAAGTAGCATGTTTTTTAAGACCACCCTCTTATATCTCCTGTGAATGGGCTTTAAATTATCATGGAATCAGCCTGCAGTCCCCCATGGTCTGTACGGTGGTAACATTGAGTACTTCCGTAGGTAAGAAACGAAACATTAGGTATCAGGAAATCACTATTGAATTCTCAAGGATTTCTCCCTCGCTCTTTTTTGGGTTTACCTACCACGATAGATTTTACATGGCTTCACCTGAAAAGGCCATTTTAGATACCCTCTATTACCGTGGAACAATTCCGGCCCAGGATGAACTGGAACTGGATAATGTAAATTTCAATCTCCTTTTAAAGATGGCCGATAGATATCCTTCATCCGTGTCTCGGTCTCTAAGAGACCTGCAAAAGGTCTCGGGGTCTAAGAAAGCTTAATAAACGCCATTCAAACAGGCAACACCAAATCCCAATAAGCTGCTGATCGGTCATCAAGAATGCCTGGCGGTCGATTATTCAAGGCATGACGGAACTGCTGGTCGGTAAAGTATCGGCGCATAACCGGAATATCAGTATCCAGGCAATATTGCATGAAGTACACAAGAAAGCGGTCAACATCACGGACCACTTTTTCCGGTGGCTCAAACCAGTTTACGCGCCGGGCTATTTGTTTAAGTTCGTCATTCATTACAACAATGATGGTTCCAATTCGATATTTTTTCCGATAACTGCTATAGGTACTATTTTGGGCACATTGAAGAGATTGCACTCTTTCACCATATTGGTCAAATCGTGTTTAATTTTATCAGGCAATGTCATAACATTCCCATCCTGAAAGTAGGATAAAGACTTCAAAGTCAGGATTGCGTTGTATTGCTGACCATAAATTGCCTGCGCGGCGCCGATACCATACTCCAAAGTTAGATCAGAGTTATTAATGATTGCATGAATGTCAATATAGTCTTTGGCTTCCGCGCGTTGACTTATGGTGGCGCACTTCATACCCAACAGATCCACCAAAGAAGCCACTAAAACACCATTATCTGCTGTATCCGGCGGATTAATTTGTCCAAGCTTCAGGCCGCCAAAAAAACTCAACTTAACTGGAATATCGAAACCTGTGACCTGCATTAACACGGTCAATGTATTACGACTTTCCTGCAAGCGTCTTGATGTTGCCAAGAAAGCCATTTCGCGCACTAATCCATCCGAAGTAAAATCATCACTTGTAAAAAAGTCAAAAACAACAGACTCACGATGAGCGAGACGCAAAGCGATTGCAGTGCCGCCATACAATACAAAACGTTTCGACACCCTTGCCAGGATCGGCCACATTGCCATTTGTGCCCCAGGTAAAATAGATAATTGAAACTTTTTCATGTTAGAAGGTCCTACACCTGCCCCCAATCGTTGTTAGATAGATTCATAATATTATTGTATCATACAAGGACCTATTGGCAATCTCATTAATTCACAAAGTCGTTACAGCTCATTTTACACCGTCAATCAGCGTAATCCGTGCCCGCTCGTGCTTCGCAGTGACAGGTGGGCGTGGAATCACTCACCCTGTGTTCCCAACCACTCCCTTGCCCTTCTGGCACACGATTTTGATTCCTCAATCAGGTTTCCGTATCTGTCCTCCGTGTGTTGGCCCGTTTTCCGGCCATCTCCGTGATGCCGCACAGAATAGAGTATTTTAGGGACGTGATGAAATTTGCACCCTGCCATGGCAAATCTCAAATAATGGTCATAATCATTGGCAGCTTGATAATGCTCGTCCATCAAACCAACCCTTTCGTGCCATTCCTTACGATAAAGCTTACTCACACCCAGATGATACCAGCGGCAAAAACTCGCCTCAAAGCTGTAATCAGGAAGACGCATCTCGCGCAATATCTCTCCCGTGTCTTTAACAACTATCATATCGGAATAGACAAAATCAGCACCGTTCTCTTCCAATGCCCGTACTAACTCCTCAATCATGTGCGGATGAGGGATGTCGTCTCCCACAACATAGGTACAGTATTCACCGGTAGCACGGGAAAGCCCCTCGTTGTAAGTGCATGTGGCCCCGATGTCTTCGGGAAAGGTGAGGATTTTCAACTCTCGTCCTGGAGGATAGACACGGTTCTCTTTCCTTATAATATTCCCATTCTTGTCCAACTCCACTACCGGCTTGCAGGTTCGTGTAGCAATCTCTTGCTCTAATCCTGCCAGATATTCCTTGGTGCCATCCGTGGAGCCTCCATCAACAATAATTATCTCTAAGTTCGGGTATGTCTGGAAGAGACAGTGGTCTACGCAGGCTGGGAGGTATTGTGCCTGGTTAAAGGTGGGGATGATGATGGTAATTTTTTTCACTGATTATACTTCTCAGGCTTTACTGTGATTAGGCAATGATACAATGCGCCAAGAGTTTGAGAGCTATTGAAAGGACACCACATTTGTGACGCTTAGTAATGGTCATATACATCTATCTTTTCTTGCAAGAGCGTAATATCCTTTTTATCGGTCGCAAGGAAAATGCTGCAATTCCCAACATACCTCCCTCTATCTAACCCTCTATGCAACGACTTTTTCACTGCAAGACCTGCTTCATCGAGCATGGCAATCCACTCTTCATCTGTATAAAATCGTTCATCGCCGAAGCATTGCTTTACACATCTATCGTTTGGAACATCTATCAACACATAGGTACCCACCTTTTTCTGTTCTCTAAGATATCCGACAATCTCTGGCCAATCAAAGTGTTCCAGCACCCCACAGCTGTACGTGACCTTAAAGATCTTCTCTCTGAAAGGTATGTGCCCTATATCAGCGCTAACCAGGTTCAAATCCGGCAGAAATGCAGTAACGTTAGATAGACGATTTAACAAAGTAGATGATTTGTCCACAGCAACAACACGATACCCCATATCCGCCAAGAGCATAGCCGTTCTTCCGGAACCGCATCCCGCTTCCAAAATCAGGTCCCCCGGTTTTGCAATACGCCGAATCATCTTGATTGTTGGCATATAGACGAGGGCATTGACATAAAGATTATGATGAGCACGATCATCTAAAAATGTCTCCCATTCCATAATACAGATTCTCTAAAGTCGTGACGAACGCTTAAACGCTGTTAGAAGATTGATGAAGAGACATAATCAACAGCCTGTCTATTAAAGATGATTTGTCCAGCAACTTCTTAGCCGGCATTACATACATATCTATATCTTCAAAAGAGATAAAAGTTTGGATAGAAATGTTTGGTGGGATAGAAACAAACGCGGGAATAAAATTAAATACATTCGGATAGCAATGCCTATTTCCTCTGACTGATTGGGGGATATCTGTAAGATGACTGTCATACCCATCCTCATCGATATACATCACCCTATACGGATGCACCTTAGCCTTACAACCGGAAATGACGATGGTGTCTTTTTTTTCTGAGTATGAGATAAAATCACGTAGATCTTTCTTATCAATCAAGGGATAATCCTCATGTAAAATCATACGAAGGTTATCGGATGTTGGAGCCAAGTCAAATTCTTTGCCAAAGATATTGATAGAACCATTGCGCTCATACCGTTTCACCCGTGGCTGTTTGATAATTTCAATCTTACTCATCAAAGGGATACAACCCCTCCTTTATGACCATACGAGCTATTTCAAGATCCTCAGGCTCGTCTATGTCTATTGACTCTATTTCATTAAGGATAACTGCGATACGTCTGTTCGGGAGGTTTGTTCTACAGTCAAACACAATATTGAAGGAAAAGGCGCTCTGATAAAGGATAGTTGACGTTGGTTTACCATTGAGTGGAATTTTAAACCGCTGCATTTTCCCATTTCTTTTTATCCAGTAGTTGTCAACCATAATATTTGCCGGGGCCACAGAGCCGACGTTGAAGATACTCTCATCGGCAAGCGCCTTTTGTAAAGAGTCATTAATGATGTTTTTTCTGCGAAATGGGTTGGTTGGACTCATTATTATGTAAACATCCGGTTTGAATCCCTCATGTTTTTGTAACCATTGACGGCTATAGACAATCGTATGCCCTATATCAGAATTGTCGCCGGCAAGTTTAGCTGGGCGGAGAAAGGGAACCTCTGCGCCATATTGGATGGACACATCCCGGATCATCGGATCGTCGGTGTTGACTATGACCTTTGTAATTCCTTTAATGGTCAGGGCATCTCTGATTGTATAGGCAATCAGGGGAATGTCTCCTATCTTTTGCAGCGCTTTTCTGGGGACACCTTTGGAGCCGCCTCTGGCTGGTATTTCAGCGAGGATATTCATTGATTCTGTTTTTCAAAGATCGTTAGTGGTTGAAATTAAAAACGATTTCTGGTGCCTGAGCACATGTGCTGGGTTCGTCTCCTTAGCGTTATTCTATTTATTTTTCCAATGGTTATAGAAATTGTCAATTTCAGTATCTGAGTAGAAATGCCTAGCATATTGTGAGTTGTAAACAAAATTTAGCCATTCGTCAGGAAATGATTAATTCTTTTTTTTTGATGATAAGTCTATTAGGTACATATCTTTGGTGTCGTATACCCTGGTATTTCCGATAGGGAATGCCAGGGTATACTGCGGTTGCATATCTTGAATTACTTCTTGGACTTTTTGGTAATTTTTGAGGCTATCGTTGTTCGCGAGAAAGATGATAATGTCATACTGATTGTCGGTTAGTGTTTTGATTCGTTCTATACCTATATGTTCCCGAGATATTTGTCCATCGGTAAACAGATAAGTTTTGTTAGGAGAGAAATGATCAAGCACATGTTCTCGTGATTGTTGTATTAGAATGTCATAACGGATATCTAAATCCGGCCTTTCGATAGTTGGTAGGAGTAGTTCTAGTAATTGAATAGGCCCGCTGCTGATTAGGAGGATTTTGGAGCCTGCGGAAAGTTGGTTCGTCAGTATTGTTTTATTTGGGATAGGGCCACCCATTGAAAGCATGACGGATTTTTCTAAGAAAGCCTTGAGATGTTGTGTGCCTATCTGTGAAAGAATATCTATCGGAATAGAGTCTGTGATAATGAAAAGGTCTGGGTTAAGGTCTAAGGCTTTATCATATGGTATAAGGCGATGCGTTAAGGCGTATCCGGTGGGCATTTCCCGGTGGGCTATAAATCCTAGCAATTTGTCGAATTGTATTCCGAAAAAATCAAACATAAGGAGAAAGCGAGTGTCGTAAACTCCACTAACGATTATCGGACGTTTCGCTGCGGAAATTTTGTTTTTAATATTGGCAAAATATTTTGCATATTCATCAATTTGTAAAGCGTTAAAGATCATATCTTTTTCGCCGCATTTAGTACATGTAGGACGAAGATCCAAGGGTGCTAATTCGTTTGTATCCACTTTGTAAGCTAATTGCTGGTTACAAAAAGGGCAATTTCCAACGAGTTCAATTAGGTCGTGATGTTTGGTACGTTTCTGTTGAGTATTTTGAATACAAAATCCTGTAGTATAGTATCGTCGCATTTCCCGTTCGACAACTGAGAAGAGTTGGTGGTCTGGCATGGCGCTGAGGTTTAAATAATTTAGCTCTCCGGAGAGATGGCCGGATATAACCTGGTAATAGTTTTTGGAATAAAGGCGATCTAACGATTCAAGATAACGGTCTTCATCAGGAATGAGATCTCTTTTTAAAGCTCTGACATAATTTAGGGTTCCCGGGTAGTTGATGGTAAGTGCCATTGGGCCGGAAATCTGCAATTCTAGCATAAGATCCACGGTTTTTTTAATATCGTCTTCGGTTTCGTCATAGTTTGCCATCATAATGGAAGCCTGGCAGATAATATCTTCATTTTTGGCAGCATGAATGAAGCTTCGAGTGTCGGTTGTTGAGAGGTCTTTTTTGATGATTGAGAGTACGCGATTACTGCCGCTTTCTACTCCTACATTCATGACAGTGCAACCTGCATCATGCATGGCTTTAAGGACATTTGGATTGATGTCCATACGCATCAGGCAGTGCCATTTTTTGAATGGTTTTATTTGCTTATATTCCCGGCAGAAATTGTAGATATTTTCTTCATCCGGAAAGAAAATTTCATTCATGAAAACGAAATGGACAAAATCGTGTTTTGAGTTGAGATTTTCAATTTCTTCCAGAATATGCTTCAGGGGTCGGCCACGGAATTTGCCGTTGGTGGGAGAGCAGAAGGAGCAACGCCCGGTGCACCCTCTTCCAGTGAGGACCGGCATAGTGGCGAAACCGTATTTTTGTCGGTCGAAAAAATCCCAATTGAGTATGCGATTGTCGTTTTTCAGGTCTAATGGGGGACGTTTTGGGGTTTTTATGAATCCTTTATGAGTTTTTGGGGCTCGGAAAGCTAGTCCCTTAATGTCGCTGAATTCATTCCTGCCGCTGACCAACCGTTCCAGAAGCAAAGGGAAGGTTATATCTCCTTCGCCGATTACCAGGAAGTCCGCAGGAATTTTTGCGAGTAACCTGGCGGTATTGAGGTCGATAGTAATGTTGCCTCCGAGGATGCGAGGTATTGAAGGGGCAATTTTTTTGATTGTGGCGAATAAATTCCTGAAAAATGTATAATTGCCGATTAAGCCTCCTGTGGCCACGGCAATATAGTTCTCTTCGGTAAGGATGGTATTGAGATCTGGGTTTGGATCTAAATAGCAGTCGATGAATTTGTAGGGAATTTCAGCGCGTTCAAGTGCTGTGACAATATAGGCGAATCCAATAGGAAAATAACAATAATCCGGTTTGATAAGGAGTACTTTGTCTGAAGACATTTTATGGCCCCTGATGAAATTTTTTGTCTGTCTCAGGATGGTGGTTGAAATGCAAAAGATGCATAAATCCTGAGTATGAACTCGTGAGTTTTATTTTTGTGTTACGAATGGCTATCTTTTTTGTATAATATCTGCTTATTACGTGGTGTAGTATTGTCTAAGAATATAGAATCTACATAGATATTCTCCGCTCAGTGGAGGTGCCGTTGTATGTATGTTTAGATTCTGTTGTAGATTAAGAGGATAATTCCACTAAGTACAGACTTTTGGTTTTGTTGTTTCTGGTGTTGCCAATTGGGAAGGCCATGATCCTCTGTGGTCGCATATCTTGAATCACTTGTTGAACTTTTCGATAATTCTTGAAGCTATCGTTGTTAGCAAGAAAAATGATAATGTCATATTGCTTGTCAGATAGGGTTTTGATTCGTTCTATACCTATATGCTCCCGAGATATTTGTCCATCGGTAAAGAGAAAAGTTTTGTTCGGAGAGAATTTGTCAAGTATATGTTCTCGTGATCGTTGTATCAGCATGTCATAACGGATATCTGAATCCGGCCTTTCGATAGTTGGTAGGAGTAGTTCTAGTAATTGAGAAGGGCCACTGCTGATTATGAGGATTTTTGAATCTACGGGAAGTTCGTTAATTAATATTGTTTTATTAGGGAGAGGGTTCCCCGTGGAAAGCATGACTGTCTTTGCAAAGAAATCATTGGAATCTTGTGTGGCTATCTGTGAAATAATATCTGGCGGGATGGCTTCAGTAACAATAAAGAGGTCGGGATTTAATTTTAGGGCCTTATCTAATGGTATTATGGGATGTGTTAATGCATATCCTGTCGGCATTTCATTGTGGGCGATAAAACCTAACAACTTGTCGAACCTTATTCCGAAAAAATCAAACATCAGTAGAAACCGGGCTTCGTTTGCTCCTGCAATGATCAGAGGACGTTCTGCTGTGGCGATTTTGTCTTTAATCTGTGCAAAATATTTCGCATAGTTCTTGAGTTGTAACGGGTTAAAAGAAATATCTTTGTCCTCACATTTACCACATGTAAGGCGAAGGTTTATGGGGTCTATTGCGTTTGGATTCACCTCATAAGCTAATTGTTGGTTACAAAAAGGGCAATTCCCAACGAGTTCAATAACGTCGTTCCGTTTGGTCAATTTCTGTTGAGTATTTTGAATACAGAATCCCTTAGTGTAATAGCGTCTCATTTCACGTTCGACAACTAAAAAAAGTTGGTGGTCTGACATGGCACTGAGGTTGAGGTAATTAAGGTTTCCGGAGAGGTGTCCTGAAATAACCTGGTAGTAGTTTCTGGAATAGAGGAGATCCAGGGATTCAATGTAGGAGTCTTCATCAATAATAAGTTTTCTTTTTCGAGCCCTTGCATAATTAAGGGTTCCAGGGTAGTTGATGGTAAGTGCCATTGGACCGGAAACCTGTAATTCTAGCAGTAGGTCTATGGTTTTTTTTATGTCATCTTCGGTTTCGTCATAGTTTGCCATCATAAAGGAAGCCCGACAGACAATATTTTCTTTTTTTACTGCATGAATGAACTGGCGAGTGTCGGTGGTTGATATGTCTTTTTTTATGATTGATAGTACGCGATTGCTGCCGCTTTCTACTCCTACATTCATTGATACACATCCAGCGTCATGCATGGCTTCGAGGACGTTCTGGTTGGTGTCCATACGCATTAAACAGCGCCATTTCTTGAAAGGTCGGATCTTTTTGTATTCCTTGCAAAAGTTATAAATATTTTTTTCATCCGGGAAAAAAATTTCGTTCTGGAATATGAAAAGATTAAAATCATATTTTGAGTTGAGGCTCTCCATTTCTTCAATAATATGGACCAGAGATCGAGCGCGGAATTTGCCGTTGGTCGGAGAGCAGAAGGAGCAACGTCCGGTACACCCTCTTCCTGTGAGAATAGGCATAGTGGGGAAGCCGTATTTTTGGCGGTCGAAAAAATCCCAATTGAGTATACGATTGTCGTTAATTAAATCTAAATGTGGGCGTTTAGGGGTTCTTACAAATCCTTTATGGGCTTTTGGGGTTCGGAATGCAAGCCCCTTAATGTCGCTGAATTCATTCCTCCCGCTGACCAACCGTTCCAGAAGCAAAGGGAAGGTAATATCGCCTTCACCGATTACCAGGAAGTCCGCAGGAATTTTTGCGAGTAACCTGGCGGTATTGAGGTCGATAGTAATGTTGCCTCCGAGGATGCAAGGTATTGAAGGGGCAATTTTTTTGATTGTGGCGAATAAATTCCTGAAAAATGTATAATTGCCGATCAATCCTCCTGATGCCACGGCTATATAGTTCTCTTCGGTAAGGATGGTATTGAGATCTGGGTTTGGATCTAAATAGCAGTCGATGAATTTGTAGGGAATTCCAGCGCGTTCAAGGGCTGTGATAATATAGGCGAATCCAATAGGAAAATAACAATAATCTGGTTTGATAAGGAGTACTTTTTGTGAAGTCATTTCATGGCCTTTGATGAGTTTTCTTGTTGTATTCTATATGGTAGTTGAAACGGAAAAGATGTTTTAGGGGGCATTGGAAAATTGTCTTTTCTGCCGATAGTTGCGTTGCAGGAAAACAGATAATGCTCACACATACTTAATATGTTGTGCTTATTAATAATCGTTTTTAGAGCGATGGTCGATTTGTGAAGTGACTGGCGGTGTCTCTGGAAAAACAGAGATTTAATCATTTTTACAGAGCACACCTAAGTTACTTCTTGTTCGCTTACGATGTTTGTTTAGGTTTTCAACTGTCATATTGTACATTTTTGCGACTTTTTCAGTTTTTTCTTTCGATTTAAAGTTGATTCGATCCCATTCATACGCACGCAAAACCATTAATTCCTGCGGGGAAAATTCATCCGTGGTTATATATCCCTGTGCGTGACCATGGAACATAATATTCTCAAAATCGAAATCAGGAGGCAGTAAATTTTGTTCAAGAGCAATATCATAAAGCTTTGTTTTAGGGTAAGGGGTCGCAACATGAAAATGTACAACATCAAAATCGCATTCCTCAGCATAACGAATGCTATCTCTGATTTCCTCCCAAGTCTCTCCTGGAAAACCCATAACAAAATTTGCTCCTAAGTCAATCCCCACTTTTTTACACAAGCGTACAATCTCGGGGACTGTTTCTAGCTTCAAGGGTTTCCCTATAATATTGTGAAGTACGCGTGGAACACCTGATTCCACCGAAATTGATATTTGAGTACAGCCACTTTTTTTCATCAGACGTAATAGGTCTTCATCTAAAAGCCATGCTGGAACGGCTGATGTTTTCCATGAAAGGTTCCATTCTCTTTCAATAAAAGCATTGAAAAGAGTAATGACTCTTTTCCTTTTTAATAAAAAACAGTCATCGATAAAGACAAGTTGCCTGACAGCATATTTTTGAACAAGAAAATCTATTTCATCCAGCACATCTTCAACTGGGCGAAAAGCGACACGTTTACCATTAAGAAAAGGATTGGCGCAGAATACGCATTTGTTAGGACACCCATAAGAAGTGATAATTGTTGCAGTTGGAACATTGCATGCTAAATGATGGCTGCCAGTATTGTCTTTCGAAGCTATATAAGGATGAAGATCAATTAAAGAATAGTCCGGCTTTATCATTGTCTTTACATCAGATATATAACTGTTAACTGGATTTATAATAACCTCGCCTGTATTATTTCGGAAACCGATGCCAGCCATGGTTTGTAACACCTCAGTCTGTTGATGAAAAATAGCATGGAGGAAGTTTGTTATCCGTTCTGGAGCATGGCCTTGAAAGACGTAATCAACATGAGGATTCTTCATGATTTCTTTCGGCATGGTTGTTGCGAAAGGGCCACCAAATACCGTAAATGCTTTTGGGTAAATTAATTTTACTAAAGCGGCAGCTTTGTAGTACTGGGAAGCATATTCGAAACTAAGAGCTGAAATAAGAACCGCATCTGGGTCGAATTCTGTTAATTTTATTTTGCATTCTTCTTCAGAGAGATTGAGACCATTGGCATCTAACAAGCTCACTGAATAATCTTTTTTAAGCAAGGCTGATAATATAGTTATACCGTGAGGTGTTGATAGCCAGCGTTTCATGTTATCCCATCCTGAATTTGGTAAAAAGAAAAGGATTTTTGTCATGCATTTTTCCTTTGCATAATTAGATGGATTAAACATAATTCTCACCGGGATAACTGGAGAATTCTTTTAAAATTTTAATTTTAATTTCTTGTTTCCTCGGGCTACATATGAAAATAGGTAGAGCTTCTTTTATATCTCGTAAAACTTCAGGTGACGATAATCCGGCAGAAGGAGAGTCTGCATTATCGCTGATATGGAATCGAATATTGACATTATTAAATATGTGGGCCATCTCATAGAAATAATCTCCAAATCCCCACACAATCACATCTGTGTATTGTTTTCTTTTTAAAATCCTATGATAACGATGTGTTGTTATAGAGTTGGGAACATCATGAGTGCCAATCTGGAAATCTATATTATGTTTCTTTATATACAATTTATAAAACTGAAGTAGAGATTGCCAAGAAGATGTTAATTTTTGATCTTTTAAGATTTTATCAAATTCACTCTCATTCATGACAAAACAGAGAAGGAGTAATAATGCCTGGGCGTAATAATTTCCAAACTCACTAGGCTTAATTGAATAACCTTTAAGTCTTTCGTTTATGGGAGTACCGGGAAAGTTAAGCAACCTTGGCAAGTACAGATAGCTACGCTTTTTGGGAAGAGCTTGTATTACGTTGTAAGACTTGTTGATATCGTCCTTTGTTTCGGCAGGATTGAATACTATAAAATCATACTTCATATTAATATCATGTTCCGCAAGCATTTGTGTGTACTTGATAGTATCGTTATTAGAAATATGACGATCAAATATGGTTTTGTTTATCCTGTCACTTCCTGATTGAAAACCAATTTCGGTGTCAACGAAGCCGGCATCTACAGCCATTTTTAGTAGATTTGGATTTGAAACCATTTGTTTAGGGAAGAATTGAGCCCAGAATGGAAGATTTATGTGACGTTCATATAAATAGAAAAGTTCTTCTAAAAATTTAGTGCTACCTGATAGAAATGAATCTCTAAAAAAAATAAAAGTAAATTCCTTATCTTTTATTTTTAATAATTCTTCAATAATATCATCTAAGACGCGATTCCTTCTTTTACGTAACTGAATGCCTTCATTATGGTATGTTTCAAACCATCTACCAGCTGAGCAATATGTGCATGTGCCAATACAGCCACGTCCAGCAAAAATACTGTACTTATGTGAACCAATTACGGAGGCACGCTCATCATAATCGTAAATTTTAGAATTTTCTATAAAGTAAGTATTTGTAATAATATCAGAAAATTGATATTTTTTTACATCCGGTACACTAAGTTTGTTTTTGGTTATCTTGCCATTATCCTTATCCCTGAAACATATATTATCCATTGATTCTAATGGCATGTCTTTTTCAATTGCAGAGATTATTTCAGCAATTTTATTTTCAGCTTCTCCTATGAAAACATAGTCAACCAAGTCGACAAAAATCTCTGGTTCCAATGTTGGGCCAAAACCACCTGCAAGAAATACGGCATTTGTTGTTTGTCTTATTTTTGGTAATACATCTTCAGCTAATTCTCTGTCGGTACTTCTGCAGCTAATGCAAATTATTTCACTTTTTAAATCCCCTACTTTTTGTATTAGGAGATCTGTTTCATTATCATTCCACTTGTTTGCTGCGATATTTCCACCAATAATATCGCCATATGTATCAATAGCTTCAAGATAAATTGTACTATCCTTAAACCATTTTTGATTTGTTTTGCTCGGAAGCTTGAAAAAAATTACCGACACATCATGTCCCGCATCAAATAAAATATTGGATAATATGTTTACCCCAACAGAAAAGTCGTTATAAAATGTTATGAAGGTAACGTTTGCCATTTCAATGGTTCCTTAAGAAGGCGTTCTTTATGTAAGAGAGGATTGTCCTTTAGTTATTGAAGGATTGTAATGTATTTCAGAGTAGAGGAAGTTTAAAACAGAGAAGTCAAATAATTTGATGGATTGGGTAAACTCCAAGAAATTAATTTTAACAACGTAATATCTTATTTTCTAGTGCAGTTCCAAGATATTTAAAGATGTCAATAAGAGTGATTGGCTTCAATTCAAACAAGGAGGTTGTCATGTTCATGTCTAATGCGGTGATAGGATGATTATAGGCGAGATTAACACCGATATCTGTTGATTTAACAGGTGAAACAATATCATTATCTATTTGTAGGTAATTTAAAAGTTTAATCGCAAAGTCACTGTAGCTAATGTCTTTCTCTCCAGACAAGTGGAAAATACCAGATTTTTTGGATTTCAAAATTATTTGTATAGCTTTAGCTGAATCCGAGAATCTAATAGGAGCAAAATACAAATCACTGAAGGCTGAAATTTTTTCCTTATGATAAATTTGATCAATCCATTTCCCAAAAGGTGGTGTGTCTAAGCTAACATTTTTGGTCAATCTGAGAATTGAAAACAATTCTTGCTTATTTAGTTGTTCAGAAATTTGAATAAGTTTTTTTTCAGTTTCGGCTTTCAGGTTTGCATATTCAAAGCCAGGACAGGGTTTGTCATATTCTTGTGGTAAGCCTTTCAAAAACTTAAAAACAGTATTTGAAGATATAAAACACGTGTAAATGTTTTTTCGTAAAAACATCCGAACAAGCTGAGGGATAGATTCACAGTTTACATGGTATGCATAATCGTATTGCTTTGTACAGGCATCATACGAAGTCACTCCACCAACAATTACAGCAGCATTAACATTTGGCGGTATTTTAAAATTGCTTACGTTGTTAAGGTCTAGAAATATTTGATCTTCAGAGATAATATTTCTTCTAGTTGTTCGGAAAAATTGAATGTGCTTTTTATTTAAAACAGAAATCAATGCATATGATAATTTGCTGTCTCCGCCAATAATTAAAGTGAACATGATAATTGTTGTTATAGATATTAGTTAATGGTTTGAATATTGAAATGGGGGTATATCGTTATTGCCTTGCAATTGTTTTCAAATTTCCTTAATTTTTCTATTATTCTATCGGTCTGTGCCCATCCAAGTATAATATAAATCGTTTTGTGAGCTGTTTGTTTGTGTTCATTGCTGCCAATAATTGGGATGTTGCTTATGGGCATATATTTCCCTTTCTTAAAAGGGTTGTCGTCCATTATATATTTAATTTTGTCTCTTAGCCCCAGTAAATCGATTATTAAGGGGGCAGCTCGTGCTGCTCCATAGCCAACCATTATAGTGTCATCCTCCATGTTATAAATTTTTTCTTTAAAACTTTGCAATTTAGTTTTTAAACTGGAATTAAAGCGGTGCATTCCTGAGAAATTTGTAATGCCGCATTCGTGTTCTTGGGTAATGTAATTTTGTACTTGTGAAGGGATCTCTTTTTTTGAGCACTTTTGTGCTACTCCAACAATTGCTCCCCCTTGAACATCATTAACATGTTTCACCCCAATCAAATTCAAACCAAACTCGTTTAAGAATGGGACAAGGCTATATATTGAATGGACTGAAAGATGTTCGTGGATGATGGTACCTATAAGATGTTTTTCTACAACATCTTTTAGGTAGGATGCTTCGAACATGAAATATCCTCCGTTCTCAAGCATCATTTGTATACCATCAAGTACACCCCTTAAATCATCCATATGAGCAAAAATATTGTTAGCAATAATTAAGTCAGGCTTGCCATGATCACTAATGATATTTTTGGCTAGGTCTTTTGTAAAATAATCTAAAATAGTTTCTACGTCATTATTTCTTGCAATTTTAACAGGTTTGCTTGATGGATCAACGCCAAGTATCTTGCATCCAGTTGCTTTTCTAAGTTGATCTAAAAAAAAACCATCATTTGAGCCGATTTCAAATGCAAAGGTTAGATTTTTGTTAAACTTATCGATAAAATAATCTACTGACTTTTTGAAGTGCTCGACTAGAACGGGATTATTGCTAGGCATAAATGTGTAATCGCTTCCAAAAAGAGTCTTTGGGGGGGGCACATGTACTACCTGGACATGCCCACATTTTTCGCATTGATAAAGATCGATAGGGATTTCTTCAGGGTCAATTTCGGCAATAGTTTTTTTTAATTGTTCGCCAGGAACAGTTAACGGTAGATCGACTACTTTTTTTAGGGTTAAATTGCAGCATAATCGACATATGCTTCTAATCTTGTAATTTTGTCCCATTAGTATTCCATATGATTTTTTTAAATGATGACGGCATAGATACATGTTTTAAACGAAATTATGGGTTTGCGACGTTGTTGTCTTTTCGCCCGATCTCTGAGTATAACGTATAAGGTTTATCTTAGCATAATTTCAAGGTATTCCTGTCCTTGGAATTTTTTTTCAAAAGAATTTTTTGCTGTCTGGTAAACATCCGGAGCTAATAAATCTTGGCTGAATGCAGAATGAAAATTGAAATTATGCAGATTATTTGATTGCTGAAAACAATTTCTGCAGTATTTAGGCGGTTTATTTGTTAGAAGTTGCGTTCTGAGTGTACGCAATATTTTGCAGTTAAATAATTCTTTGATTGAATTGTAGCCAGTCATATTCTTTAATGAAAACGGTTTTGCTTCCGGAGTATCCATAAATTCCGATTTGAATGGTATCCCGGGATGTCCACCACAACAAAAGTGGAAAGAACCGCTTCTCATGTCAAGTCGTGTCCATGGCTCATGACAAATGTCCCAGTGATTAGCCTCCCCACCTATTTTTGTGATTTTTAGTTCTTTTTTCTTCAGAGGAAAGGGCTCCGGAAAATTAAGGGTTACCCCTTTCTTGGCTGCCAGTTCTAAACTCTCACTGCGCACACGGTTAAAAAGCAAAGGATGGAATATTAATGATTCCTCTGGGTCTTTTGCCGCATGACCGGTCATTACAATGTTATTCCCAGTTACAACAGGTATTCCAAGTTCTGCAGCAAAACGGATAATCATTGGGAATTCTTCAATTGCTCGCCGCATTAGCACGCTGGTAATGGATAGGTTTACATCTGTTTTACTTTTGCTCAGACAATTTACAAAATATGTAAACTTTTTAATAACATCATCAAATACAGCGCCAACTCTGATTGAATCATACGTCTTTTTTGAAAATGCGTCCAAAGACAATTGCAAATCATATCCAGAACGTTTTGCCAATTCTTCAGATAAAGTTGAATTCAGTAATGATCCATTCGTAATAAATTGAACTCTGCTTCCACGTTCGAGGATATAATCCATAAAATATAGAATGTCAGGATGCATGAACACTTCACCGCTCCCTCCAAGACAAACAGACGCAACATTGTTAAAGTCTACATCTTTAAGGATTTGTTGGAATATGACCCGAGACATGGGTTTTTTGAAAAATGGAGGTGGAGAGTAAGTGCCATTTTGGCGAAAACACATATAGCACTTCAAATTGCAATTATCTATTATCTGTATAATGATATTATACGGGCAGTTAACGTTCCCAATAAGTTCATCATTTTCAAGGTCTTTCTCGTTAACAAGTTTAGCAATATGATCCTTTAGCATAAGAAGCCTATGGTTATACGGCTGTATATGGAGATTGGATCTTATAAGCAGATTTGCAGAAAAATATTTGCGACTATTTATTGCTGATTTGATAGCAGTTATCGGAGAAAATGTCGTGTCGCTATTTGTATGATATGTTTGTCCAACAAAATGCTTAAAAATATACAAAACATGTATGTTCTTAAGATGCTTGCATACAGAGTTTTCAATTGCTTTATAATGTTGAGGAGCGGTTGTGACAATTAGCAAATCAATATTATTCTGTGTAATTAATTCTTCTGGCTTGATTGACGCCTTTCCTTTTGTTGTTATAGAAACTCTACGATCAACACAAAGGGTTGATTTGATAAAGTTGAAACCTGAAAGTGTATCACTTAGGTAAATTCCATTGGGCCCCATTCCGTATATGGCAATATTAAGCTTTTTGTTGGGGAATAATTGTTTACTATATTCCTTTATGTAAGATAAATTTTTTCCCAGAGTATCTGTATACGGGCTGTAAGGTATTTTTAGATAATGATTTTTATTCATATTTAACCTCAATCAAATCTCGGCTTGTAGTGTAATTAATCTCTGAGTTGAGACATTGTCTCAGAAACGCGCCGTTTTCTTTCAAATTTTAATTACTGCGTAACGGATTCAAAAATTATTTATCGTTTATAAAATTCATAAGACCACAATGTTGATTGTTAGTAAGAATTTTTCGTCCCATTTTTCTTTTTTGAAATAAAGTGGATTGTCTGCTTTTTAATATTCTTCATGAATTTTTCTGCATTTTTGCTATCAGTTCCGAGCGGTGCCCAATCGGCGAATATGGTTTGTCCTTTGATGAACGGCCCGTTGGTGATTTCATGAACCATGAGCGTTTTTGAATTGACGAATATTGTATGATAGCATTTTTCTGGTAGTCTACAGAAAAACGTTTTTCCAGATAAATGTGTGCCCATTTCTAATACATTGATAATGATGCCATGGTCGTCGAAAATGATTATGTCGGCATCGCCATTGATAATATGGAAAGATTCGATTTTGTTAACGTGTTGATGAGGGCGAACATAGGCACCACGGTTATGGACAATGAACATTTCATGTAGAGAGTGTTCGATTCCCTGATGAACACAGATCCTTGCAGTTTTTCTTGTGTTGAGTTTAGATTTTTTTTTCAACTCTTCCATATCCTGACTGCTGATTTCGGCAATGTCGTCAGTGATGTAGAAAACCTCGTCATTAATTTTATTGTATTTCATTTGTTCATTAATTTAGTTCGCGAGAATTTTGATTCCATGCATATTGGCTGTTGTGGTAAATCGATAAAAAAAATCCTTTGTTATTGGTAAATGCGTTTAATTTCGCAATGGCTTTTTCTTCAAGTGCAGGATTTACAGCCAATAAGCATACTTTGATATTTTCTGTGATTAGGGCTTGTAGGGGGCGGATAGGAAGTAAAGATCCAGGCATAAAGAGTCCTATTTTGTTAGGGTTGTCGTCTATGGCAAATTCTAATAAGCTTCCAATGTCAAATATGTTTATGAAAGTTGTTGCCATGTGTCCTGCCCCAAAAATAGCGATTTTACCTACATTCTTTGTGATATTTGATAAATATCTTTTTAATTTGAGTAAATATGGGTCATAAAATGACCCATATTTTTTCGCCAATTGGAATTCATTTTTGCTAACAGAAAAGGCGTTTGGTGGACAAGTTTTTTTGTGTGGAACAATCGCATTGTTAATTGTGGCAATTCCGATTAGAGCGTCCTCTAGTTGGTAATGTATACGTTCAAAATGAACAAGTGTGAGTCCTGATAAATCAAAGAATTTACGAAAAGTCGCAGGGGTGAAATAGGAGATGTGCTCTTCCCATATCATTGAATAATCAAATTTCTCTATCTGATTGTCACAACACGGTACCTCAAAGACCATATAGCCAGATTTATTTATCATCCTTTTTAGTGCAGAAACAAAAGGATGGATGTTGTGTGCATGCTCTAAAATATGTCTGACTAAAAGTATGTCCGCTTTTGAGAGATGTTTGATACGTTCTTCGTCAAGTGGGAAAGACAATTGAGATTGTATTGTTTCTATTCCTGCAGATTTATTTTTGATGTTTAAATGGTTTTCTGGGTTAATTAGCCAATTGTTTTTAAAGCCTGTATTGTCAAGTCTTTCTTGTAGGGAAGCGTCTTTGTAACTAATTGCTCCAATAACACTTTTCCTGGTAATTCCATTTAGGTGAGCAAGCTTGTTCGCAAGATCGTTCAAGTGATCTTCTGGTTCATTGTATCGAATCCAGTTAAATTTCGAAGCAAGTTCTTCAACAGGTACTGGAGCAATGAGCTGCACAAGTCCGCAATTTAAACATAAACCAAGTTTTTTGGGATGTTTATACTCATATTCATCTGTAAATTTGAGAAACCTATTTGCTATAGGTTGCTTGTCGACCGAGATGATTAATTCCATCTTGTCACTTTTGCAAAGATTACATTTGTTTTTAGTTAATAATTTATTCTTGTTGTAAAGATGACTTTTCATGTTTGCATTGTTGGTTCATGGCTGAATTGTAAAACTCAATAAGTTTGTGAATATGTTTTTCCATTATCATTTTATTTACATATTTTTTAACATTGCGTTGTAAAGAAGATAATTTTTGAGGGTGAAGGAGTTTTGATAAGTTTTGCATTTGATCATATTCAATGGAAATCCCCAAAGAATTTTTTTCAAGTATATTTACCATAAATTGCAGTTCACATGACATGACAATTGGCAGTCCTGCTTCAAGATATTCAAAAAATCGGGATGACATAGTTCTGTCAATGACATCTTTTTTTATTTGTGAATTTTTGTAATCATGCACAAATAATCCAGCATCATATTCAAGAAGAACTTCCGTTAATTTTTTGGGGTGTACTGCCTTATGATATCTAAAGTTTGAGTTTTGAATTTCTTTATTGTGGAATTCTATGAAGTCATTTGTTCTTCCTGAATCGTATGCATTATAGATATCAACAGTAAAGTTTTGTTTTGTTAAAATATCTACCATCTTGAACATTTGTTGGGTGATTGAATTGTTCCAATAATCTTCATACTGTGAATGATGAATGCCACCAATAAACACTAGTCTTATTTTTTTACATTCGTTGTCTGTTTGTTTTCGATCTGAAACTTTGTTAAGAGGATAATATGAAAATTCTAATAGAGGACTATTAATAGAGTGAAAGTCAAAAAGATGATCTATCGCAGACTTATGATTATTATAAATAAGGCCCTTTGAATGATGGATAAGATACTGTTCAGATTTAAATTCAAGCCTGCTTTTTTTAACTCCTATTGCTTTTGCAAGAGTTTTTTTGTCATGCATGTTTGTTAAAAGATCATTATATTCAACTACATATGGTTTATTGCAAACGGATGAGGCAATAACCGGAATGGATGAACTGCCGGCATTAGCAAAAATATGAACTATATCAGGGTTCGTATTGGACAGAACACGAAGATAGTTAAGCATATGTCCATCTGCTGAGAATATATAGTCACAGGCATCCTCCATCTCATGAACGTTTACGGTGTGACTTACATCGCCTAAGAGGGTGACGAGAATAACTTTGGCATTTGCCTGCCTGAGAGCCTTAAGCCGTTTATAAAGGAATGAGAAAAAACGAATACAGGTGACAAGAATAACAGGTGCTTTACGGTTATTTGAGCAGAGGGTGTTGATCGCCGCAATTTCTGCCGCCAACCTGTCATCGGATGATACCGGGTCCCAGAACGGGCAGTATATTACAACCTTGCTTGGGTCTATCAATCCAGCCACGCTATTGAAAATCTCGCGTGCGTATGCACCGCTCAAGATGATAATTTGATTCGGCGACACTTTTGAAAGCTGAGTTGTGGGATATACTGGCACGCCGCTGATTTCTCCAGGTTCGGTCAAACAAGAATCAAAGCCCCCGACAAGCTCTACTCCCGAGAAGTCGCATCTTTCGACAATTTCTCTAAACATGCCGCCAGCTGGAATCAGAGCCACACGAATTCTTTTACTGCCGGACAGTCCCATGATATACTGTTCCACCAGTTCAACGGCTCTGCTCAGAGAAACATCATAAACATCACGCAACAGTTCATGCATCTTTTGCTCGCTCAAAACACCTTCTTCAAGGAGTACATTCAGCTCTGGGTATAGCTTCCGGGTAAAATAATCATAGATAAAAGCAGCAGCCGGATCTGGGAACCCTGATAAAGTCATAATTACCACTCCATGTTGGCAGATATCGGAGCGACTACCCCACTCTGGTTAGTCTGAATATACTTTTCCTCGACCAGGGGGGCATAAAACATATCTCCAGGGAAAAGCTCAATAAAGGCGCCGCCATTTTGCTCGTAATGCGCATGATTTATCATGAGCCTATGTTCGATTTTCTTACTTCGCAGCGGCAGTATAACACAGTAGCGGGGCATCTCCTCGTGAAGCCTGTCACTGCTATGTATGGGAATTCCACTTTTAGCCAGATACCGGCCAGCTTTGTTAGGGTCATCATCTATTATGAAATCTACAAAACGAGCTGTGTCCGAAAAGTTCAGGAAGGAGATACCCCTTGACCCCGCGCCCCAAGCCGTGACCTTCCCACCGCCAGAACACAGTTTTTTAAACAGATCATTCGCTATCGCGAGGTTGCATAGAGCAGTTTTTTTAAACATTTCTGCAATGGAAGATGCGCATCTCTTTGGCACATTGCCCCGCCCTGGCCCGGCAACAAGGAAAAGACTTCCGCCGCCATGTTCAAGATAATTATGATGGATCACCTGAAGGTCGTGCTGCGCAAGAAGCAACGACATGCTTTCCAGTGTAAAATAACTTACATGCTGCTCCCAGATTGTGGAGATGTCGCCTTTGCGGGCTGTTATTTCAAAACTCGGAAATTCAAGCACTAAAATAGAGTCCCGGGACATGAGACCTCGCATTTCGGCAATAAACGCATTGGGATCTAATACATGCTCGACAACCTGCCTGCAGATGATCATTTTTGGGCGACCGTATTTGCTCTTGATTTGCTGCGCTGATTTAGCGTCAAAATAGCGGTTAATAGTAGAAACCCCTTTTTGTTCTGCCAGGCTCGCACACTGCTTGGATGGTTCCACTCCGAGCAAGTTTGTATATCCCAGTTCTCGGATCAACCTCAGCAGAAAACCATCATTACTCCCAACATCAAGGATGAAATCGCTTGTGTCCGACGTATACCTCGCAGTTACGGTTTCAACAAGCCAATGTGCGTGTTCCGGTGGATTGGAAGATGTGGGCCAGTATCCGTTGCTGTAGATGGCTTCGGGAGGGATGGGGGCTGTGATAAATACGTAACCACAGGCGGTACAATGACCAAGGCTCAGATCATATGTGCGGCATTCTCCGGAAGGATTGAGAGGCAGATCGCAGGAGCTGGGTTGCTGCCCGAAAGAAATAAGGAACTCGGTATTCCCGCTTCCGCAGATACGGCATTGCCCCAGGTCTTTGTGTCCAGAATACATTTGTTTTCCTGACTTGATCGGCACCATGACTAAACTTCAATTCTCCTCTTGGAAGATAACGGTTGATAAGACGAATCTGTCAGGGAACGGTAAAAATTGATCAATCTTGACGATTGCTGCTCGTATGTGTACACTTGACGGGCCCTTTGAATATTGTCGAAGATCTCGTGCCAGTCCCTTTCTTGCAGAATTCGCCCGAGCCATTCCAGTTCGTCGAACCTGAGTTCTATTCCTATTCCGATATCCAATACAACCCTTTTGATATAAGCCTGCTCTGGAGATACAAGCACGGGCAAACCCGCTTCAAGATATGAAAAAATCTTTGAACCCATGGTTGTTCGTAAAAACAGCGGGTTTTCAGTCGCCTTTGAGAAGTCGAAACAGAACCAGCCGAAGTCATAACATGGAAGCACCGATTTGAGTTTATTATATGGTACTGCAAAGTGGTAATCAAAGAGTTCGAGTTCATCGGCCAGCCGGATATACTCCTCAAAGCCTCGTCCGGTGGAATCATTGGCATTGTAAATTGCAAAATGGATGCCCTGGTCGGCCAAAGTGCGGGCCGCCTCAAACAGGCTGGAGAAGATGGGATAATTGTGCCATTGGGGGTTGTTCACCAAGTTGCCCGCGTATACGATATGGAATCGACTATCATAGTGAGATAATTTGCGGATGCAATCTTCCTCGGCAAAAAAATCATGGCTGCAATAATGCATGAATTGCAACTGCTTTTTGGGAACATAATCATATTCCCGTTTCAGATACCCGATTACTTCAGGCGAATCCTTGTATATGATGCCATCTGCTAAGGTGTATATATTTTTTTGAGCCTCTCTTTCCCGATTATAGTCTTCAGGAAGGAGTTTAAGAGTCTCCATAGCTATGGCATCGTCCGCAAAGACAGTCTGTTTAAAATCCCTGTACTCCACCGCTATAGGACATGGCTTTTCTTTCATGAGATGGGCCAGAGGAAGACTTGACCACATTCCTGCTTCTGCATGCACCAGGTTAATAGGGCATCGTTTTAGGATTTCCAGAAGTTCCAAGCTATAGGAGTACTTAGATTCGTACAAATAGTCAAAATAACCTTGTCCCTCAAACTCTTTGAGAAAGATTGTGTCGGTGATTTTTGCATGTTCGACTACCAGTATAATAGAGTAACCCCGTTTGTGCACCTCACGCATGGTTTTGAGCAGATGGTGGGCCGCCATATGTGTGGCAAAACAGACCACCGGCGATCCGCGCTTGCACAGGGCATCCAGCCGCTCCAAGTGCGGCTTAAGATGTTCGGTTAAGGCCGCCAACACTTCATTGAGCAAACTTTCGTGATCAGCTCCGTCGATGACCTGGGTAAGAATCATACCCCGGTCAGGTCCCATAAACTCTAGATTTTTTGACATCTCGGCCTGAAAGACGTAGCTCATAATCACCACCCGATCCGGGGGACAATGTTTCACATCTCGGAGAGAGTATTTGGGAAAGCCGTGGAAGTCATCCGTTCCATCAGGGTTCGTGATCATGAAATGTGCGCTAAGTCGTTTCAGTGAGGGAGCATGATTCTCAATCAATACCCTTGAAAGATTGCCGCACCCATAAAAGGCCACCCGTTCACCTGAAGGCAAACCGTCCAAGTATTGGGCAACAGCCTTTGAGCAGATTTCGGCAAGATCAGGATTGCTCGCCACTATCCATTTCAATTCTGCTTTTTTATGTTCATCCATGAAACTCAATCTCTCTATTTTGCAACGTGACAAACACTACGATTGACATAATCAATAGCGAAACACCTGACAGTCTCCTCCCAGTCATGGCATAGGCTAAGTATTTCTGTTCCTAAGCTAATAAAGCGGGATATCCGTTTCCCGTTGGTGAATTTTCCAGAATGGGAAGGCACAACATCAACCGGCAGGTCTAATTCAGCAACCACCCTGCACATAATATTATACAGATTTACGGACTGACCGCTCGTAATATGATAAATGCCTGATGGAAGCCTCCGGTTCAAACATTCTTTGATTTTCACAGCAGCATCTCCAGCATAAACAACAGAAGTGATCACATCTTCTGCAACTTGGATTCGATTGTCTGAACGGCAATACTCAAGAAGCCTGGTCACAAGCTGAGCTTCGGGATGTCGTTGGCGAAATCCGAGGACCATAGGTGCCCTGAAAACATAAAACGTACCATCGTAAAGAATGTTTTCAACAAATTTTTCGCCTGCATACTTGCTCAGGCCGTAGTCATCGACTGGACTGGGGAAGTCGCTTTCCACATATGGAGACTCTTTACATCCATCAAAAATCCTTGCGCTACTCAACATCACAAATCGGACGCCCAGTTTTCCACATACTTCTGCTATATTTGCCGGATATAGGGCATTGATGTTAAACAGGGTCTCTCTATCCGCTGACGCGGCTCCGGCACAATTAATAAGAGTATCAAATCGACCTGTTTCAAGAAGCGAATACAAGCTCTCGTGGAGGGATATGTCCAGTTCAGCCCTTGTTAAGCATACTGCCTGCTTTCCATATACCTTTTTAAGGTATCCGGCCATCATGCTTTGCCCTCCGGTGATCAGCGTTTTCTTCACATCGGGTGCCATTATACGAATTCCAAATGCCGTTTGTCGCTGGACATATAATCCAGAATAGCCAAGTTCTTTCCATGCTGGACACAGTGATGATTACATATCTTGGACGGATTAACGGTTCTTAAGGCCTGCTTGTACTCATTGGAGGTCCAAAGCTCGGCCAAAGGCTTGTCCTTGAGCGAACCGAGTATGCCGGTCTCGGTATACGCCTTGTCCTGGCACGTATATACTGTCAGGTCAGCCGCAATCACATTCAGGAAAGTGATGAACGGACACGTGGCGTATTGCTTCTCGTACTTGTCATCGAAGTCGTGGAATTTGTTTACCACCTTAAATGTATCGTTAGACAACTCATCCTCAGCCCTATTAATCTGGGCAAGCACCTTATTAATATGTTCCTTGTGATATTCGTTGTTGTCAACGCCTTTGGTGCTGACCACGCACTCGGAAACCTTGACGTGATTTACTCCTTTTTCTTTCATAAACTTAATGAAGTTATAGACACTGTCACAGTTTAACTTAGTGACAATGAAATTTATGCCCAATTCGCAGTCCGCATGTTTGTTGTCGGCAAACTCCTCAATATTATGAACTATCCTGTCAAATTCGCCGGGACTGATATTCCTGGTTTTCGCAAGAGTCTCACCATCCGCAGCATCGATGGACACCCTGACCCATGACGCACCTTCAGCCAGGACCTCTGCCACTTCACCGCTAAGAGCTGAGCCATTAGTTAATGAGGCTATCTTTATGCCCTTGTCGAGCATCAATGAGGCGGTTTCTGCGAAATACGGATAGATTAAAGGTTCGCCACCGCCAGTAAAAGTCACCGCCCTGACCCCGAGATCAGCCATATCTTTGACTATCTCCCGCATTTTTTCATGGGGAATCATATCCTTTTCGTTCATAAGCTCACCAAGATAAAGTGAGTCACTCCTGTAGCAACAATAAAAACAACGGTGGTTGCACGCATTGATGGGCTTGAGCCGGACGTGGATTGGAGGGGTAACTCGCCCTTCAGTCAAAGCCTTCAACTTCTCATGAAAATGGAACATTTTGACCTGGCTGTAAACGTTTTCCATGTATACACCTATTCAAAAAAGATGAATGAATAATCTCCCTCGTAGTTAAAATGATCATATAGCCATTCCCACTCCTCCACGGCATAAAAGCTTTCACAGGTAAGTTGCCAGTAAAGAAGGTTTACACGTTCCTGCTCATTTCGATATGATTCTACCATGATGTAAGCCTTTTGAGGGTCTCTCAACACGCGATTGATTTCGTTGATAGCTTTGTGCAGGTCATAGATCCTCAGATTGTGGAGAGTTCCTAATGAGATGACCAGATCGAATTCATTGTCCGGAAAGGGTATTTGCTGAGCCGGAGCCTTAACTAAAAATTCCTTGATTTCTTCTTTCGCATTCTCGATGGCGTATTCGGAAATGTCTATTCCTCGGACCTGAAGGTCTGGTAGAAGTTTTTTGAACTCATACATCAGATAGCCTTTACCGCAGCCCACATCCAACAACTTATTTCCAGGCTTAAGGCCATAGTAGTCGATCATTTCTTTAGCCACAGCTTCCCACCTGCCATCATAGTGGTAACCACCGTACCCATACTTCCGGTTCCCGTCCCAGTAATCCTTGCCATACTGTTTGGCTATGGTAGCGCATTCCACCTTGTCATGCTCGCACACCCGCTCCAAGTAGTTTCTCTTGGTTTTTTTATGCAGTTTTAGAACGAAATCCTTATATGACATTCTTTCCTCCTAAACTTTTCTTGCACAACACGGTCTTTACCGTCTTTACGACGGCCGCAGCGTTTATATCGTATTCTTTTCTCATCTCTTCTTGTTTGTTTATATCATGTATGAATCGATCAGGTAAGGCCAGGGGCACAAGTTTTGGTCGAACGTCATATTTAGCCAGACAATCTGCCAAACGAGTGAATAGCCCTCCTGATCGGTAATGCTCTTCGAGTGTAATTGCTACGTGGCAGTCTTTCAAAAGACAAAACAGCTCTTCTTCTGGAAAAGGCTGAAGTGTAGGGACACTGATAAGACGAGGATAAATTCCAGACATAGCAAGTTCATTCATTGCCTGAACAGCCTCAGCGAAAACGCTACCGTATGAGAGTACCGCCACGCCCTCGCCATCCCTGACCAAGGCCGGGGTCAGAATGTTCGGACAACCGTCTGTCCGGAACGTCGGCTCGCCCGCCTTGGCTATCCGGATGTACACCGGTCCGTCAGCCACAGCCGCATACTCTATGGCGGCTTTAGTCTCCACCGGGTCGATGGGAGAAATCACAGTTAAATTTGGCAGAGACTGACAGATAGATAGATCTTCAACGCCGTAATGGGTCATGCCACCGGGTGCATAGGTAAGGCCCGATCCGATTCCCACCAGGGTCACCGGCAGTCTCTGGTAGCAGATATCGTTTCGCACCTGCTCGTAGCATCGGTAGAGTACGAAAGGAATGATGTTGTAAACGAAGACGTTGAAACCAGCCATGCATAGCCCGGCGCCATAGCCGATCATGTTGGCCTCGGCTATGCCAGCGTTAATAAACCGGTCCGGTTTCAACCTGCAAAAATCCTCAAATACTCCGAACCCGGCGTCGCCTGCGACAATATAGATATCGTCATTATCGTAGGCGATGTCCGTTAATACCTGGATGAAAGTTTTACGCATCAGTCAGTTCTCTTTTGGCCTTTTCAAAAAGTTCATCCGTGAGAATGAAATAATGCCACTTGAGTTCGTCTTCCATGTACGACACACCTTTACCCTTGGTGGTGTTCAGTATCACCACCGCTGGCTTATCTGCGGTGATCGCCGAGGCAAAGGCCTTCTCAAGGCTGACAAAGTCGTGACCGTCAGCCTCCACCGCGTGCCAGCCGAACGCTTTCCATTTTTCGGCTACGGGCTGGAAATACATGATCTCGCATGGCCTACCGTAGCCTTGCAGATTGTTGTGATCAATCATGGCCACTAGGTTGTTCACGCCAAGCCGTGGTGCCATCATAGCAGCTTCCCAGACTGATCCTTCCTGGGATTCTCCGTCTCCCATGAGCACGAAGACACGGTTAAACTTCCCGCGAAGTTTCATGCCGTGCGCAATGCCGAGCCCTATGGAAAGGCCGTGGCCGAGTGACCCGGCTGAAACTTCAATGCCTGAAGCGCTGAACTTGTCTAAGTGGGCTGGGAGGGTCCCATTATTGAGCATGTATCCCTCGAGGAGCTTTCGCTCGATGATCCCTTTTTCCGCCAGCACGGCATAAAGCGCCATGGCCGCGTGCCCCTTGCTTAGGATGAAGTAGTCACGGTCTGTCCACTCTGGATTGGATGGATCGAGTTTCAGCTCACAGAAATAGAGATACACCAGGATCTCTACCACGGACAGACAGGAGCCAATGTGTGGGCCTTGTGAGCGGTTGGCCATGTGCAGAATCGCCTTCCGAACCTCCTTGGCAGTTTGTGCAAGTTTACTGGTGTCTGTGGTCATGAAAAACATTACCTCTTTTTCGCTGGTTCCGGTTCCGGCGGACCTATGCAGTCAGGTCGTCCCGTACGCCTTCTCAAGGGTGCAGAGCGCGGAAGACAACTCATTTTTTTGCCTATATTCTTCCACTGCACTTTTGAGTCTATCGTAATCCGAGGCCTTGACGAGGTCAGGGATGCGCTCTGGCCTCTCGAACTCATACACTAGCCCGATACCGTGCTCTACTACTAAGCGTCTGGCATATGCAGCCCGGTCGTGAACTAAAATAGGCAACCCCCCCTCGAGATAGCTGAAGATTTTGGAAGGCATGTTGTAAGTGAAGTGCTTGGGGTTGTAAGAATGCTTGGCACAATTCTCGTAATACACGCCGAAATGGAACCGGGCCAGCCGGCCGGGCAACTGGAAAAAGGGGACCCCTTTTCTAAAAGAAAAGCCCGGATAGGCCCTTTCCAAGTCGAAGTAATGCTTGTGTTCCTTCCAGCACATGGTGCGTGCATTCTGGTTGACCAGGAAGGTCAGCTTAGCCCTTCCCTCGCCAGCTGTCTTCTTTATAAACGGGTCGAAGATGTGGTTTTCATAGCCTCTGGACTTGGCAATTTCATAAGGGATGACTCCACCGGCAAAGACTATCTCCACCGGCTCTCCGTCCGAGTAGTTCTTGCAATGGGTAAAAATCTCGCGGTAAGGTAGGCCCCAAATCCTTCGATCCGGCGTGTCGACCTTCCACACGTCCCGCATCTCATGAATCGCTTCTTTTGGCATTTTATGCAAGAAGGAATCGGCTTCCTGAAGGATCCTTTGCTCCACGAGGCACTCTGGAGAAGCTGGATCATGGTCTATGAACAAATTGGTATCATTAATATCGATTACCGTTTTTATGCCACTCATCTTTTTCGCCGCAATCGCTATGCACCCGAAAATGCCTGGTTGAATAACGGCGTGTACGCACCAAGGAGCGCAGAAGGACAACAGGTGGAGAAGCTCCTTATAATTCTCGACTTCATATGCCTGGTCAAAAAAACTCAAGGGGGTGGAGTCCTCTCTGAGACAACAAGCCAAAATTGTGGTGTAATACCTGCCCGTTTGACGCAGGAGGATGCTTTTTTTGACGAGGCTGGGATATGGGTAATAGCTTGTAAAAACAATGTGTCGCTTGCCATCCACCTCGGCTTTGTCCAAATGCACAGGCGGGCTTCGAAAGACGAGCTTCCCTCTTCCCCGGGGCATCGGTGCGTTGAGGACATGATCAACCATCTCTTGCTGACCGCCCGGCAACCAGTCAAAAGCCCCGTTCATATAGTTTGAGAATTCTCTGCGGACATAAAGGGGCATCTGTTTTCTCGAGTCCTCATTAAATGAAATTAACGTGTGGGTGAGGGGCCTTCAAATTCCATAAATACTCATTGATACTACCCATTCTGCAATTTACGCGACATTCGCTAAGATCAAAAGAGTTGCGCATCATCTTGAAAACTTTTTTCCTCTTTTCGCCTTCCCACATTTCTTGAAGGGATTTTTGGGCAAGGCTGCCAAGGGAAAAACGCTCATCCTGCAAAAATGCACTGCAGACATACACATCATGATTCGCCCCGACATATGCCCAGAAAAACGGAACTGCATTACAAAACTTAAAATTATTGTGCCTGGTTATGTGACTTTTGGTGGTCTCTGATCTGTATATTACATTGAAGTCACCATTCGACAACAACGTGGCCTCTTTTGCCCGCTCAATAAGTGGCTCATAATTCAGTTCTTCATATCTGCGGGTTTTGCTGAACATGTGTTGGGAATAGGGTTTTATCACAAGATAGTCCAGACCTATATCATCACGACATATTTTTGCGAGTGTTTCAAGCTCATGACTATTTTCGGGCAAAAGCAGAACCTGTACTCCAATGGTACAAGAAAGTCTGTTCTTGTTCCGGTAGTCAATCGCATGTTTAAGATTTCCTACAACCTTTGTGAAGTCAGAGTTTTTTGTCCCGTGGATAGTCGCGTATGTTGCGGGTGTTCCCGCGTCTATACTCACCTTAATCCAGGTTGTTATAGGTATTACATCCTCTACAACTTGTTGTGTCAGCAAAACTCCGTTCGTGGTAAAGGCAATATCAATGCCCGAATCAACAGTGAGCTTAGCCAACGTGCATATATTTTTGTACAGCAACGGTTCGCCTTCTCCGGCAAACATAACACTCTTGACTCCAAGCTGTCCCATTTCCGGTAGGATGCGTTTCATTACATTCATGTCCAGACTTCTTGGCTTATAACCAACATAATCCATGGCACAAAATACGCAACGATGATTGCAAGCTCCGGTGGGTGAAATCTCCAAGTAGATCGGATAGACCTTTTTTGCTTTTTCCCAATCATCACCAGCTTGGAGCCACTGGGCCACTCTGTCGGGATGAAACATCAACTTATGGCTATCAATTCTGTATTCGTCAGACATTGTTCTCTCCCTGCAAGGCCATGGCAGACCAGAGTTGTGGCACTGTTTCGGTGTGCCGGCCACGGACATAATAGCTTTCTCCGCCATCGGCCACGGTTCGAACCAGCATGGTCTTCCAGGGTCTGAAATAGTATCCCGGGTCGCCACACGAGGCCTCCGTCTGGTAATTCTCAGGCAGTTCAGCCAGGTCACAGACAAGGGTCGTGAAATGACAAATTTGGTCCCCTCGTTGTCGGGCCGCGTTCCGGACCATGGACAGGGCTTTGAGATAGACTTCAGGGGCCATGACCGCGCTGCCAAAATTCATGACCACACCTCCTTCGAGAGATTCCATGACATTTGCAAATCTGAGAAAGTCGGTATAGCTGGTCGCTCCATAGGCTGCGCCGTCACAGTTGGGATATTGATGAACGATGTCGCAACCAATGCCGACATGAACGGTGATCGGAACATTGAGCCGGTATCCCGCGGCAAGAATGCTGATATCTCGGTACGGAAATTCTTCCCCCTCAATCACCTTTCCCACAGACTCACCCAGCCCTATCCTTTCTCTTGCTGCAGCAGACACAATCTCATTGATACGGGCTGTCTCCTGCCAGAACCCGAAATAGCCCTCTCGGATATAATCAGCCACGCTCTCTGTTGTCGCGCCAATCAAGGCGAACTCGAAATCGTGGATCACTCCCGCGCCATTCATGGCGATACAGGAAATATAGCCTTTTTCCATTAGATCAATGAGGTATCGCTGCACTCCTGACCTGAGTACGTGAGCACCCATCATAAGAATTACGGATGCGTTTCGCGTCACAGCGGCATGAATTTTCGAAGCGATAGTATGAAAGGTTGGACTGACAGAAGCATGCGGTTTAAGGGATAAGATATCAGACAACCCGAGGTTGTGCTTTCGCTTGGCAAGCGGCGCCAGTTCCAAACGGGAACGATCAAATTCGCAAGCGTGGTCCGTGGTCCGTCGTCCGTGGTCCGTTGTATGTTCTCTATAACCCATCGTCTGTTCCCTGTCTTCCGTGGTCACTTCATCAGTGAAACAATATATTTCTCTACGCTCATCTTATCTATGGTCTTTTCATTGCCCAAGACTTTTACGGCCAGGGAGCCTACCACATTCCCGATGAAGCCTAATATCTCGTCCGATACTCCCAATGCCGCGGCAAGCGCGGTCACGGAGAAGAATGTATCGCCGGCGCCTACTCGATCGACAACACTTTGGGCAAAGGCAGGCACAGCGACGAATTCTTTTTCTTGGCCAAGAACCAAGCATCCTTTCCTTCCCCGTGTCACTACAAATTGTGACACCCCGAGCTCTTTCGCGAGGGGCTCCATCATTGGCCGTATTCCGCCATTACGGCTCCGCGTCTCAAGACGGATCTCGTGCTCTGCGATGCACACATAGTCGGCACGGGGGTACCGGGTTATGGTATGAAAACCGCGATTGCCGGAATTGGCTTGAGTGTTCACCGCTAAGAAACGTGCCTCTTTGCAAAGAGTCCGGACCATTTCCTCGCTAATGGCACCGTGGCCATAATCCGCAACGATCACGAGGTCATAGTGGGGCAATTGCTCCCGAAGCCATTCGCACATTTCACCGTTCCTAGCGGAAGGGAGACCTGAATCGTCAATGACATACATCTCAAAAAGTTTGTTGAATGAATAGCCGTCGATAAAACGCCTTTTGATCAGAGTGGGAGCGCCGGGTTGAACGGCGAAGTAAGGAGAAACATTGGAAAGCAGTTGGGAACGGATAAAGTCCTCGTGGCTGTCTCGTTCACCCAGGATGGTCGCAAGCTGCACCTTACCGGCAAAACCGGCAACATGATTGGCTACGGCCAAAATGCCCCCGGCAAAGGTGTCCTGAGACTGATACTTTACAGTCAGAACCGGGTCCTTGGAAGACTTGCCGATTGCTTCGCAGTATTGGTACTCGTCCAAAATGGTGTCACCGATAACGAGCACTTTGAGGGCGGACATTCTGTCCAGAACCTGTAAAATCTCAGCAAGATTGTGCCGTTGGCGAAAAAGACCCAAATATTCGTTAATTTCATCCGGCAAATTCGATAGATAGCGATTAATCAGGTTAGTAGAACTGAAAACAATGTCTTCCGTAAAAGCAATCTCTCCCCCTATTTCGCGTACTACCTTTTCTTCCCTGGCGATTTTTCCGGTCATATCCGATGCGGTGTTTTTGAACTCTGATCCTTTCACGTAGACATCCGGCCTCAACAATCGTAGGGTTTCTTCAGCCGTAGGCCATTGATTGATGGCTACATAATCTACGGAATTTAAGGAAGCAACTGCTTCCGCGCGGAGAGTCTCGGTAAAAGCCGGTCGGTGGGGACCTTTGTCCACGTATCTGTCAGGAGTAACAGTAACCACCAAAATATCACCCATACGGCGGGCCTGCTCGAAATAACGGATATGGCCAATATGGAGCAGGTCGAAAACACCGTGGCAATGGACGATTTTTTTTCCGGATGATTTCAAGTCCCGGATGATTTGTACTAATTGTTGAAGATCAAAAATCTTCATGGTAAGCTTCCCTTCCTTCGATAACCAAGCCTAAAGGTGACCCCGGCGTTCCAGCCTCAAGTATGAGTAAATAAGGTGGCCTAAAATTGTGAAAATATCCTCGACAGGTCCGTACTCGCCTCGACGTGTGGGTATATGCATGCTAATGTCTGTGATTTGATGCATAACGCCGCCGTCAAATCCGGTGCAGCCGATAGTAATCGCACCGTGTCGTTTCGCATACCTGAGAGCTTCTAATACGTTGGGAGAATTACCGCTGACCGAAAGACCAACAACCACATCCCGTGGTTGCAACACACCCTCCAGTTGGCGTAAAAAGATATTGGAGTACTCTTCATCGTTAGCGATAGCGGTTATCACGGCTAAATTGTCTGTCAGACTTACGGCTTGAAAAGGTTTGGCTTCCGGAGCTCGTGTTCCAATGGCGATATCATTTGCAAAATGGGACGCCGTGGCCGCGCTGCCTCCGTTGCCTATAAAATAGATTGTGTTCCCACATTCTCCAGCCTCCACCAACACATCGATAATCTGTTCGACTACGGTTAGGTCGATTTGTGCGATCACTTCGGATAAGTACCACAGGTAACGCCCCGCAAAATCCCGCTTTGAACGAGCAGCCCCAAAGTGTGCAGCGAGACCCGCCACACCTGATTTATCCTGCATCGCGCAGGACTTATCTAAATTTAGCGATGATCTAGTCGTATTTGAATCCCCGTCGTGGTCCGGCCGTTGATAGCACTTTCTTGCCCCTGCTGAATCAAACATTTGGATATCCCCCTCTCACTAAAAAAATAGTGTTGCCTGAATTAGCTAATTAGTACCCATCAAAGGTTCTCATAAAATTCTATTAGAGACTGCAGCACGTGTCGCTCAGTCCAGTGTTCTTCCATGAATCGGCGACTTTCCATACCAATAGTGTTTCGCAAATTTCTGTCTGCTATTACCTCTTCGAGCTTATCTTCCAGTTCACCTTGGCTTCGCGCAATACGCCAGGGCAACTTATCAGTGTCTGTGAACTCTTTAATGCATTCAATATTCCAATCATCCAGCCCTGCGATCACCGGCTTACCCTGGCTGAGCCCTTCAAGAGACGACACCCCGAAATATCCCTGCATGTGGTCAAAATGGATATCGCACTGCTGCTTTATCATAAGGCATTCCTGGTGAGGGGCGTTTTCAATGATGACTTTATCGAGATTAACATATTTTCCCTGAAGGGAGTCTGCCACGACATCAAATTCTCCTGTGTTTTTAAGATCCTTTCGGGTTGGGGAATGGCAGATACGGACTCTGCCATTCCCACCGCCCGAGAGAGGGAGGTAAGGAGGATCATTAATCGGCACTAAATTGGGCTGCCAGGTGGCTTCAGGGACCAACCGCAAAAGATCAGGAGTGCTGACTAAAACTTTCCTTTTTAACCGGCGATATTTTTCCTGATACTTTTCCGGATGGGCTCTAAAGTCGGGGTGGCCGTGGTGATGATGTAGCATGGCTTTCCCTTTGGTAAAGTCTTTTACTGTTATGGGGCCAAGTTCTATATTCTCATCAGCAAGGATATGAAAGTGTATTATGTCCGCATTCCTCAGTAAATCTCTTATTTCTTCAAGTCCGTCTTCATCGAGGTCGGGCACATGCAGGTCTTTCTCAAAGTCAAAATTGTATTTTGTGGTTGTCGTGATCAAGCGACAGCTGTGCTCCGTATGCCGGTTGATGGCATTGGTAAATGCTATACCCATACCGGCAGGATCGTTTTCCGTTATCATGACTATTTTTACTCTAAATTCCACTCTAAATTCCTTGGTAAAGGCAAATAGCGATGGGCGTTCATAGCTCCGCCCCTTGAATTACATACATGAGGCGTCCTAACTACTTAATAATGCTTACTTTTATTCTGCCATCAGCGCTGGTTTAATCTATTTTATTGATCCGCTAACCATTACGCCAAAAATTCATAATAGAGTTTCGCCTCTATCATCACGCAAGGAGGATAGGGACATCAGCCTTAACCGTCCATTAACTGAATGGTTAATCATCTTGTCGGCACCGGCATTATGTAACTTTAGCCGAATCTGCGATATTTCTTGCCGCATAGGAAGTTCTAATGAGTGCTCCCGCGCCTTCATTCGTTTTTCCTTTCGTACTTTCGTGCTTTCGTGATCATGTATTTTTGTTCGTATCCCAAAACCGCGATCTTTCGAATGCCAGTTGTCTACAGATCATATTGTTTAAGCCTGGCTAAAGCCTCTATAAAGCCTTTACCGTTCTGTAAATGGCCCCGCCAGATCTCCGGAACCCATGTACCCTGGTAATCAGCAAAAAAAGGCATGATCTCGGCAAAATCGATATCTCCTTCTCCCATCTGAACTCCCTCACCATCCAGGCCGTAAGCGTCTGCAAAATGGATATGGCGGATGAATGGTTTGACCGTTCGGATGAACCCTGACAGATCCTTTTCCTTGGCATTGCAATAGAGGGCGGCGTGAGAAAGGTCGAAACATATATTAATGCCGATATCTTCGCAAAAATGGCTTATCTCATCTGCGTCTATGAAATAATTGCCTTTCCATTGGCCGCCGAAATACCAGGGATAGGGTGGTAAATTTTCCAAAAGTAGTTCCACCCCATTTCCATCAATCTCTTCAAGCGATCGCCTTAAAGCCTCCCGCAAACGTTCTTTATTCAATTTCGTGTTCATACTCATAGCGCCCGGATGGACAATGACCTTGGGTTTGCCCTGAAAATGGGGCGACATGATTCTGGTCAGATCAATCACCTTTTGCGCCATTCTCACTGACTCGGCCCGGATCTCCTCGCTTCCGCTACAAAGGTCCAGGAGTCGATCGCCTATATATTCCGGTACATGCACTATCAATTCTTGGGGGTACGAACCATCGAGTTTAAAACCAAGCTGAAAATCGTTTTCGGCTAAGTGAAACTCAATCACTTTAGGATTGTAAGCTACCATTTCCCGGAAATCGCTGAACCGGGAGATAAGGCCCCAGCAACTGCGAAAAGAATTACGGAAATCAAACTGACAGGGGCCTTCTATATCTTCATCGAGGAAAAAATCACCTTTTTGGAGGTCCCTGTGAATCACCTTGCCTATGAGGTCATCAATTCTGGTCGGTGAAAGCCCCTTGCTCGGCCCCTGTACCTTTATCATCTCTCGAACGATTCGAGTGCCAGCTGGTATGTGACCGGCAGCCAACAGGCTCTTGCCAAACAGCTCGCGATTCAGTATTTCCCCCCGCAGCAAAAAGCGTTTGGTTTTACCCGTAGCCTGATCGGCCACTCTGATGTCGCGCACCAAGCGCTTTAACTCATACGGTTCCAGGCTGACCTTGTGATCAGGACCGCGCATCTTTTTATCGAGCGTAATATGCTTTTCTATGATGCAGGCCCCCATGGATGCCGCAATTAGAGGAATGATAATGCCCACGTCATGACCAGAGTAGCCTACCAGGCATCCAAATCCACGAAGCCGGTTAATCATCCTTAGATTCACTTCCCGTGGCCAGACAGGATAAACGCTCCTGCAGTGAAGCAGGGCAAATGGGACGTTCTTGTCTTTCAACAGGCTGACAGCTTTTTCGATCTCTTCCCAATATGACATGCCGGTAGAAACCAGCATGGGTTTGCCCTTGGCAGCCACATACTCCAGCAGCTCCAGATTTGTCAGATCGGCAGAGGCTATCTTAAAGGCGTTGACGCCCAATTCCGCTAAGAAATCGACACTCGGAAGATCAAAAGGTGTGCAGAGAAATTCCAGCCCCTTGTGGGCACAATAATCTTTGAGGTCAAAAAAATCTTCTTCGGCCAGTTCCACCTCTTTGAGTATAGGAATCATATACTGGAAGCTCTGTTCGTATTTTAGTGTGTCCGTAAGCACATCTTCCCGATAAAGGCTGGGCAGGTGGCGTTTTTGAAACTTTACCGCATCCACCTTGGCCTCG
Source organism: Pseudomonadota bacterium (assembly GCA_043818915.1). Classification (GTDB taxonomy): domain Bacteria; phylum Desulfobacterota; class Desulfobacteria; order Desulfobacterales. The sequence goes on from JBDRFJ010000120.1 coordinate 74,368, forward strand.
GCAGCCACGTCTATCAGTTCCCTGGCCAGCTTTACGTCGCCATTATGATTGATGCCGATCTCGGCGATGACGTACGTGGGTTGATCATCGCCGATTACACGATTTCCGACTTGAATGGTTTTCATCTCAGGCTTCCCGCTTGCCTTGTCCACTGTCCCACCTGCAAAAGGTTCTATAACTGACTTCGTCAAAGCCTTTTAATGACTATCCCTCGCTTTTTCAAGTATTTTATCTGGTTATAGATAGCATCCTGATTGGCGAAGGTGGTAATTATTATGCCGTCAAAATCAATATGATTCAAAATCTCAGGGGATGTTATGATAAAATCAAAAAAGTTTATGCCATGTTTTTTGACATCATTGTCAACTATTCCAACAACTCGCATTGGAGTTTTCTTGATGGCGGTAAAAACAACTTCACATGTTTCAGCAGCCCCAAAAAAAACGATCCGTTCAATCCCATCAGAGTAAAATTTCATCAGTTTTCCAACAAATGCCATTTTAGCAGTACCGTAACGCTGTATAATCTCAATGGAATATTCAACAAGCAGTCTATCTCTCCGTTCGCAGCCGAGGGGTGTGAGCTCATAACGCATATTGCGATTTGTATCGCCTTTTACTACGAGCAATCCTTTCCGGTATAGCTCCTTGATATAATTGTTTACCATTGAGCTACTTACACCGAT
>JBDRFJ010000121.1:0-32894 GCA_043818915.1 Pseudomonadota bacterium
GTTGTTGATGATCAGCCCGAGATTTTAGAAGATTACTTAAAAATCTTGGGTTCGTCCACTCATGAGAAAGGGGATGAGCTGACCGCACTGGAAGCGGAGCTTTTTGGCAACCCCAATGATACTGCCCGGATATCTAATATGTCGAGCCTAATAGAAGAAGAGTATACAATAGACACGGCCAGTCAGGGTGCAGAGGCAATATCCTCAGTTAAGCAATCAGTTAAAGATAAAGTGCCTTTTGCTGTTGCCTTTATGGATGTAAGAATGCCCCCCGGCATCAACGGTGTTCAGGCCGCTTCCGAGATTCGCAAGATTGATTCGGATATAGAGATCGTCTTTGTCACAGCGTATTCCGATGTCTCTCGGAATGACATCCTGGACCAAATGGGAACTTCCGACAAAATACTCTATATTCGCAAGCCATTTGACGCGGATGAAATAAAACAATTGGCCCTGACATTGACCGAAAAGTGGAATTTAAACAAGACAATCGATAAGAAAACAGAAGAACTAAAACTGACCCACGCCATAACTATGCGTGCTTTAGCCGGACTCGCCGAACTAAGAGATACTGATACAGGGAACCATTTAAAAAGAGTAGCTGAATACTCAAAGTTTATTGCTCAAGAGCTTGGCAAGCTCACAGCACCTAAGTGGTGTAAATATATAACGCCCTTGTATATAGAAGATATCGGTCAATCAAGTGTATTGCATGATATCGGAAAAGTTGGCATTGCTGATGGCGTCTTGCTCAAAAAAGGCAAGTTGACCTCCTCGGAATTTGAATTAATGAAAAGCCATTCCACTATCGGAGGAGATGCTTTGGCCGGGGCTGACGAGGAACTGGGAATTCGATCCTTTCTCACCTTGGCGAAAGAGATCGCCTACCACCACCATGAAAAGTACGACGGCACCGGATATCCAAAGGGGCTAAAAGGTGAGGAGATTCCGCTTTCCGCACGGATTGTGGCATTGGCCGATGTCTATGATGCTCTGACGTCTGATAGACCCTACAGAGAAGCTTTGCCCCATGAAACAGCCGCAGACATAATTACCGGGGATATGGGAAAAAAGCATTTTGATCCAATAGTCTTAGACGTGTTTATCAATAATCAACATGAATTTAAAAAAATCCGCGAAAAGTATTCCTAGGAGGCAATTTCAAAACGTCCTATTTCTCCAATGTCAAAAGAACAACTTCTCCGGGGCAATTAAAACGAAGGGGTACTCCTGACGTGCCAACGCCGGAGCTGGTATAGCCGCGCATATCTCCGTATTTCCAAAGGCCGCCGGCAGTCCTTCGGGGAGCACGGCTGTGTGTCATAATGGGACCGTCATAGAAGGGGAGACGGATCTGCCCTCCATGGGTATGCCCACAGAGATAAAGGCTGGACATGTGCTTTGCAGCCTCCTTGTACGCCTCGGGAGAGTGAGCCACAAAAATACTGAAGTCGCTTTTGGGCACCTCCTTGAAGGCCGACCTTAAATCGTGGGATTTATAATAGTGCGGGTCATCGACACCTACCAGCCACATGGTTTCCTTGTTACGCTTTAGCGGATAGGCATCGTTTACGAGCATGCATATTCCGGCATCCTCAAGATCAGGTATTATCTCAATACAATCATGATTCCCGAGTACACCAAAGATTCCGTCTGTCGCCCTAATGTTCTCAACTACCTGTCGTAAACGCCGAATGGCCAGATAGGAGGAACCATACATTTCCGTCCGAATATCCCCCCCAATAATACAAACGTCGCATTCAACACGCGAAACAATGTTAATAATACGCTCGGTAAGTCCGGGCATTCCGTCAATGTGAAGGTCGCACAGAAAAAGGATGCGAAAAGAATCAAATGAGGCGGGGAGGTCAGGGAATTGCATTTCTAATTGATGAAACTTCACATCAAATGCGTTCCGTACACCGGTATCGTATTGTTTGATAAGCTTAAAAAAACCGGTTATTATCCATTTATAATAGATAATATTTTCAAAATTAAGATAGCGTTCCAATGGAGGGAGGGGAATATGGCATGCGCGCCATGCCTTAAAACGAGTACGCGATCTTACGAGTCGTGGATATTTTTCGTGGGGTCTTGGAAGGATCTCTTTCTTAAAAAAACCAGCTCCAAAATGAGTAATCGGGATAAAAAGGAGAAGCAAAACAATAATCGGAATCCAATCCCATGAAAAGTAATGCTTAACAAATAAAAGAGGGAAAAGACCTTCCAGTAATTGATCAAGGATCGGTACCGCGGTGCCGGAAGCTAAGCTAAATCTTCTCTTAAGAAAACTGGACAGAGTATCTCCCAGCATCGAGAAAAATCCAATACAGAATCCCAAGATGGGTGAGAGGCCTAACAATAGGCTGAACAATATCCCGGTTGCTATGCTTCCGACCACTCCACGGATGGTCTTGTGGGTGCCCAGCAGAGGTTCCCCATCCATAAATTTTCGATTGCCGTCAAGCGGCCAATTCCATTTGTCTTCCAATAAAAGCGCGAGAATAGGGGGCGCCGCGTTTACGGCAAAGAGAAGGATTATGATTTTGAGACCGACAAGTAAGATGGTGGGTCTCCCGTTTATATAAAAATTAATTCTCTCGCCCGCTTTCCCGCTTTGCGGGATCGCTCGAGTCCACGGAGGTCACAGAGATGAACAATTTGTCTGATTTTTTGAGAGGAAAAATCAGACAAAACACTCAGCCACTGACGTGGCATTTGTAATCTGGGTCATGACAACGCGGGACTCAAAAACTCTGAGTCTCTGTGGGCTCTGTGAGAGATAAAATATCCTCTGATTTACATTGGCGCTGCAAGCAGCATCAAAAATTCCTTATTCCCTTTTGGTCCCAGAATGGGGGAGGGAACAACGCCCCGGATCTTGAGCCCCAGGTCTTGAAAAAACCGGCTCAGATTTTCAATTACCGCCTGATGTTGGCGTGGATCGCGAACGACCCCTCCCTTTCCTACAAGTCCTTTTCCTACCTCAAACTGGGGCTTTATAAGAGCGATAATAGATCCGCCGGGTTTTAAGAATTGTAAGACAGCCGGCACAACAATACGAAGTGAAATAAAGGAAACATCAATGGTCACAAGATCGATAGGGTAAGGCAGCGCATTGGGCTCAAGGTGGCGAATATTGGTCCGTTCAAACAATGTCACCCTTGAATCCTGGCGAAGCTTCCAATCTAACTGACCGTATCCTACGTCAACGCATGTAACCGCGGATACGCCTCTCTGTAGCAGGCAATCAGTGAAACCACCTGTTGAAGCGCCCACGTCAAGACACAGGAGGCCGGAGACATTTAGTTTGAAATGATCAAGGGCGGCCTCTAATTTGATCCCCCCGCGGCTTACATGCGGAATATCCTTGCCATGAATGGTAAGCGCGGCCCCTGCTGGAACCTTGGCGCCCACCTTGTCTATAATCTCTCCGTTTACAAATATCTTGCCGGCAAGGATCAATGCCTGTGCACGCTGCCTGCTTTTTGCCAATCCCTGTTCCACCAAGAGAAGATCGATACGCTTTTTTTCAATCAAGGCCATTATTTTATAATTATATTATCAGAAGGAAAGTGTCAAAGGTCGAGGATAGAGGTCAGAAGACAGAGGTCAGAGCGCCTGCGGCGGAGAGGTGAAACGAAAGAAGATGAGAAGTTGTGAAGGTGAGAAGGTGGGACTTTTCCCCAACTTCCCAGCCTCCCATCTACCCATCTTCATCAGTTCCGTTCTCTGACCTCTATTCTCTGACCTCTATTCTCTGTCCTCAACTTCAGCGCGGCATTCACGACGGCGGCAGCATCGATTCCATATTTTTCACGGAGTATTTTTTGGGGGCCGTGCTCTATGAATTGGTCTGGAAGGCCTATCCGGGCTACCCTTGTTCCGGTTATGCCGGAGTCCGTTAAACATTCCAGCACAGCACTTCCAAAGCCTCCTTGTATTACGTTGTCTTCAACGGTCACTATATTATGAATTCTTTGTGCCAATGAAAGTATTAATTCAGAATCGAGCGGTTTAACAAAGCGGCTGTTTACCACGGTGGCAGAAATATTCTGTTCTGCAAGCATCTTCGCAGCATCAATAGCCGGCCCAACGGTTATACCGATTGCCAGAATCAGCACATCACTACCCTCGGTCAGAACTTCCCCCTTTCCTATGGGAAGGGACTCAATTGTCGATTTCAGCGTGACTCCGAGACCACATCCTCTTGGATAGCGGTAGGCAATGGGACCGTCATATTCAAATGCGGTACACATCATTCTGCGCAACTCATTCTCATCCTTAGGGGCCATTACAACCATATTCGGCATGCTTCTCAGATAGGAGAAATCAAATACGCCCTGATGTGTCGGACCGTCATCTCCCACAATTCCTCCACGGTCAACAGCAAAAATAACCGGAATGCGTTCAAGGCAAACATCGTGCAATATTTGGTCATAAGCCCGTTGCAAGAAGGTAGAATAGATTGCCACTACAGGATGAAATCCTTCAGTAGCCATTCCTGCGGCAAAGGTAACCCCGTGCTGCTCGGCAATGCCTACATCAAAAAAACGATCCGGGAAAAGCTCTGCGAACTCTGTTAGACCGGTCCCTTCCGGCATAGCCGCGGTGATGGCCACGATTTTTTCATTTTTTCGGGCACATGCGATCATGGTATCGCCGAAGACCTTGGTATAGGTAGGAATACGCCTTTTAGAAACACAATTGCCCGTTTTAATCTCAAAACCTCCTACGCCGTGGAAATAGGTGGGGTTTTCTTCCGCGGGGGGATAACCTTTCCCTTTCTTGGTGGTTACATGGAGCAGAACAGGCTCTTCCATGGTTTGTATGTTGCGAAGCGTGGGAATCAGATGATCGAAACGATGCCCCTTTATAGGGCCAAGGTAATCAAAATTAAAGGCCTCAAACAATATCCCCGGCGTAAGAAAACTTTTGAACGAATCTTCTGTTCGCTTGGCCAGTTGGTACATGTTGTCGCCGACCCGTGGAAGAGACTTGAGGAAATCTCCAAAATCACGTTTTAGGTTCATGAAATGTTTGGCGGAAAGTTTCCGGCTTAAAAACGATGACAACGCCCCCACGTTTTTGGCTATAGACATTTCGTTGTCATTCAGTATTACGATGAGGTCCTTGTGGATATGCCCGGCCTGGTTCAGCCCTTCATAGGCGAGTCCTGCCGTCATTGATCCATCGCCGATTACAACGATTATCTTGGAGCGGTCTTTCTTGAGACGTTTGGCACAAAGCATACCAAGTCCCGCGGAAATTGACGTGCTGCTATGGCCGGTAGAAAAGGAGTCATAGGTACTTTCGCTCATTCGGGTAAAACCGCTCAGCCCGCCATGCTGCCTTAGGGTGCTAAAACGGTCTCTTCGCCCGGTAAGTATTTTGTGTGTATAAGACTGATGTCCTACATCCCAGATTATCTTGTCTGTTGGCGCGTCAAAGACATAATGGAGTGCAATGGTCAATTCTACCACGCCAAGGCTTGGAGCAAGATGCCCTCCGGTTCTGGAAACGGTTTTAATTATAATCTCCCGGATTTCCTGTGCCAGCAAGGGCAGTTCAGATTCATCTAATTTTTTAAGATCCTGCGGAGAATTGATTTTATCTAAGTATTTCATATCATCTGTCATCTGTCATTAAAAATCGGATAAATCCTATTGCCGTCTTGTCAAGTGACTATCTCTTTCTTTTTATTATATACCTTGCCAGTTCCCGCAACGGTTCTCCTCTTTTATCAAAGATAGTCAAAGTCTGCAAGGCACTTGCCACCAGATCTTGCCCTTTTTCTTTTGCCTTGCTTATTCCGAGCAAAAGAGGGTAGGTGGCCTTTTCCCGGTCAAGGTCCGTACCGGTCTTTTTACCCATTCGCTCTTGTGAGCCCTCTATATTTAATATGTCATCATATACCTGGAAGGCGAGCCCGATAAATTTTCCATATTCTGAAAGCGCCTTGATTTCATTGTTTGTACCTCCTCCAAGAATAGCTCCGCTTCTAACAGACACTTCAATAAGCGCGCCTGTTTTTAGCCTATGCATCCTTTCAAGCTCTCCAAGCCCGACATTCTTTCCCTCTGAGTCGATATCGAGCATCTGCCCCTGAATCATTCCAGCGTATCCTGCCGCTATTGCGATCAGATGGGTTGTCTGCATCCACAATAGGTGATTTGCAGAGATATATTTTGGGTCAGTAAGAATTTCAAATGCAGCCGTAAGAAGAGCGTCACCGGCAAGGATAGCCGTGGCTTCTCCGTAAACCTTGTGACTGGTCGGTTTCCCGCGCCGAAGATCGTCATTGTCCATAGCGGGCAGGTCGTCGTGAATAAGTGAATAGGTATGAATCAATTCAAGAGCGCATGCCGCATGTATTACGTCCTCCTGGCTTCCTCCCACTGCCTCTGAGGCAGCTATGCAAAGAATAGGGCGCAGTCGTTTTCCGCCCGCCATAAGGGAATAGCGCATTGCGTTAAGCAACCAGGAGGGATCCTCCATGCTATCCCATAATCTCTCTAATTTTTCCTCGACAAGCTTACGTTTTATGCGAAGATATTCTTTAAGATCAATCGACATCGGAATCTTTTTCTGTTTCAGATATAAAATCTACCTCTTTTTCTTCGCTTTGTACAAGTATCGAGACCTTCTTTTCAATCTCATCCAGCTTGTTCGAACAAAATCTCGAAAGTTTTATTCCTTCTTCAAACTTTTTAAGAGAATCCTCAAGGGATAGTTCTCCTGTCTCAAGCTCTTTTACAATATCTTCGAGACGTTTCATCGAAGTCTCAAATTTCTGTTTCGCCATATGTTACTTCCTTTCTACTCGACAGACCATCTTCCCTCGAGCAACTATCACCTCAATCTGTTGCCCCACAGAAACAGTTTGTACATCTCTTATGACCCTATAGTCTGGAAGTGACCTGGCAATACTGTATCCCCGGCTCAGCGTGGAAAGAGGGCTAAGGGAATCGAGCTTGCCGGCCACCGCATGAAGAATCCCTCGATGGTATTCAAGGCGCCGCTGTATGCTTTGGCAAAACCTTTCGTGCCAGAAGTTTCGCCTGTCTCCGGCTTTACGGATATCACTCGAGAATGAATAAACAATTCTCGAGAGATTGTCGTCCACACGAAGCCGCAGGTTCTCAATCTGTTTTCCGGGATCCGACAGTCGTTTTGCAAGATGGTATATGTGCTCGCGAAGTCCGCTGATTTTATTCAAAAGGGTAATTCTAAGTGAGTCGGCCATATCGGCGGTGCGCGCTAACAAATCCGCTTTGCGCGGAACTACGAGTTCAGCTGCGGCCGAAGGAGTAGGGGCCCTCAAGTCAGCCACAAAATCAGAAATCGTGTAATCGGTTTCGTGCCCGACAGCCGAAACAACAGGAATATGAGATTTATAAATCGCACGAGCGACCTTTTCGGTATTAAAAGGTTGGAGGTCCTCTAATGAGCCGCCGCCTCGCGCAAGGATAATCACATCAATGTCATCCCGCTTATTAAACAATGCTAAGGCGTTTACGATCTCTTCGTCCGCGCCGTCACCCTGTACGCGCACCGGTGCGATTAATAAGGTCATGTTATCGAACCTGCGCCGCGCGACATTGATAATATCTCGAATGACCGCACCGGTTGGCGAGGTTACTACACCTATTTTTTCAGGCAGAACCGGAAGAGGGCGTTTATGAACCTCGTCAAAGAGTCCTTCATTTGAGAGTTTTTCCTTGAGTTGTTCAAAGGCGAGTTGAAGTGCGCCGATACCTTTTGGTTCCATAACCTCCAGAATAATCTGGTAGGCGCCTCGTGGCTCAAACACCGTGATTCTGCCCATGGCAATCACTTCCATGCCGTCTTCGGGCTGAAACTTCAGAAATCGGTTTTGACCGCGAAACATTACCGAATTGATCTGGGCCTCAGGATCTTTTAATGTGAAATAAAAATGGCCCGAGGTCGGAACACGAAAATTAGAGATTTCACCGGTGACCCAGACAAAAGGATAGGCTTCTTCCAAAAGAGACTTAATGGAGTGAGTTAGTTCGGAAACGGTATATATGCGCTGTTCCAATTGAGTGGAAAAATTGTCCATTGTGGAACCGATTTATAGCACAGAGTCCGGATGACAACAATAAAGAAATTTAGGAATTTAGGGATTTAGGAATTGGGGATTTTTCCCCTCCGTCAAGTTCTTATAATCCTTCAATCCCCACATTCCTTAATCCCTAAATTCCTATAACGTCTGATAATGTATATTATGTAAACTTTGGCCTGGATGCAATCATATCTTCAAATCCCCGGCTTCCCAGATCCTGAATCACCAAATTGTTCCCCTTTCCTTTCAAGAATATTTCTGATCGCCGGTGTCAGGTATACATTATCAAGGTTCATACGGTTCAAACATGCGGCCAAAAGTTCGATTCTCCCGTCAAACGGTTCAGTCTTGTCGATGACAACAATATAGCGCCCCCCTGTTTTGCAAATTCCGCTTTTTGTGGGGGGATTTGTCGTCTTAAGGTTCCGCTCGGACACCACCACTCCGAGCTTTTCAGCCACCGAGCGCAATTCGCTATAGATCCTTTCTGGCTCCACTGTTAAAATTCACTCCCCAGGCGCCTTGGAAACAAAAGTTTATTGCATTCCTTTAGAAAATATTCGTCTGTCATGCCGGCGATATAGTCTCTTGCAATCTCAGGGTTTGAGGTGTTCGCGCTATAGAAATCATCCATGTTGTCGAGAAAACGACGGAAGATCTTTGAATCCGCCCTTTGTTTTTCAAGACCACTTAGATATTGTTCAAACAATACTTTAAAAAGATGCTCTATCTTGCCGGAATCCGGTCTTATTTTTGAATTAAGATAAATATATTTCAGATTGAATTCCTTTAGTTTTTTAACCACTTCTGAGACCTCCTGACTAAAGGCTGCATATGGTTGCTGAAAGCTGTTTTCAATTACGTCTTCCACTAATTTGTAGACTATAGTCCCGTTGGCATCACCCAGACGCGCAACAACATCTCTTGGAATATCGGCTCGTTTAATTAGACCGAGGAGTATGGCATCCTCTATATCCCTCCCGATATAACTAATGGTGTCGGCTATGCGAACAACACATCCTTCAAGGGTCATAGGAACGAGGTCAAGGTCGGGATTTGTATATTTTTCAAGAAGTTCTCGGTCAAACATCTCAAAGGTTTTCTTGTGAATCGCCTGGAGCCTGTCGCTGTGGACTTCGCCGTCATGACACATAATACCGTCCAATACCTGAAGCGACAGGTTCCACCCCTTCCCTTGTCTTTCAATTTTTTCAAGGAATCTGACACTCTGAAGGTTATGCTGAAATGGGCCGATTCCGTGCGCTACGCACAGTTTTGATAAATAGGTTTCGCCGTCGTGCCCAAATGGAGAATGACCTATGTCATGCCCTAAGGCGATCGCCTCAATGAGGTCTTCATTCAGACCTAAGAATCGACCGATTGTTCTTGAAATCTTTGATACGAGCTGCACATGAAGAACTCTGTGAGTAATTTGATCGTTGTCTACAAGGGAGAAAACCTGGGTCTTGTCAATGTAACGGGTATAAGCGGCAGAATGAAGGATGCGGTCTGAATCAACTGAAAATTCCTGACGATGCCCCTCTTCAATCCGCGGATCAGGGGCACGTCTCAGTGCATCCCTGCTCAGCGTGGCATGGGGTGAGAGATTTTTTTCCTCTCTGTCATTTAAATGCTTTTTTATATCTCTTAAATCAATCATAATAAATTCGTAACTACTCAGGTTGTTAGGTTCACGGTTCACGGTTGGGCTATATGTACTCAACGTCCGGGGTGATATAAAGACCGCAGTTTAACCTTGAACCGTGAACCCGGAACTTGAAACCTGATAGGAATTACAATGGAATACATTCAATTCCTCAATCCCTCAATTCGCAATCCCTAAATTTCATTTCTCTCAATCATCTCATCTACAAGCCGATAATAATTGATTCCAGCCTTCTTGAACCCCTTTTTTCCATACTTCATATTCGCCTCAAGTACCCAGTAGCGCCCCCCGGCAAAACATATGTCAAGACCCACGTCGTCAAAACGACACAGCCTGGCTGTGTTGAGCGCCAAATCAAGGCCTTCCTCCGGTATATTATCGAAACTGATCTCCCCTCCCAGGGATACGTTGGTACGAAAGTCGCCTTCCGGAGCGATACGCCAATATGCATGAATTATGCGATTTCCCATAATCACCACACGGAGGTCACGATCGAATTCAAGATACTCCTGGATATAGGCCACGTGCGTTAATTGGATATAATCGGCAAGTTCCTGTTTGTCACGGATCAAGTAAACGCCTTTTCCGAAAGCCGATCCCCTTGGGATTTTGCCAATGAGCGGGAATTGAAAGCGATTAAGGATACCTCCCTTTTGACGATTCCCATAGAAAAAGCGTGTCTTTGGGTGAGGAATATCCAGAAGCCGAAACAGGGTGGTCTGTTTGATCTTGTCCTGCGTAAATTTGTATGTATGATAGGTGGGAAAAGTTCGCTTTCCTATGGTGTCGAATATGTCAGCGTAAAAAGCAGTGGGATAGTATATAACAGAAGAATTTCGTATTAATTCCTTTTCCCAATCTTTGTAATCGGAAAAATTAGGACGTACCCCGAGTGTAATGACGTTCTTGCAGCGGTTTAAACGATATTCAAGCGCAACGTTTCTTTCCATTCAACCACGAAAAATCCCGGTTTTAATTTACTTTTTAAAATCCTTGGGGCTCAGGTTATATTTTTTAAGTAGATTGTAAAAGTCTGCCCGATACTTTGAGGCCATCTCTGACGCCCTGGTTACATTTCCTTTGGTTAGCTCAAGCAGATTAATCAGATAACCTTTTTCGAACTCCCCCTTGGCATCTTTCAATGATTTTGGTTGCAGTTCGTTTGGGACAATGTTTTTATGCGGCAAAACATCTTCTTCTGTAATTACATTCTTTGTGTTCATTGCAACCGCATATTCAATAGTATTTACCAGCTCCCGTACGTTTCCGGGCCAATCATGAAGCATCAGTTTCTGAATAGCTCCCGGTGTAATGTCGGAGATATCTTTTTTCATCTCTTTGCTGTATTTTTTCAAAAAATGTTTAGCTAAAGCCGGTATATCTTCCTTTCTTTCCCTCAGCGGAGGCAGACAAATAGGAATAACATGTATTCGATAAAAGAGGTCTTCTCTAAAAAGTCCGTTTTTTACCTCTTTTACAAGGTCCTTATTGGTTGCCACAATCAATCTTGCATCTACATCTACTGGTTTTTCCGCCCCTACCGGATGGAACTGGTGGACCTCTAATACTCTTAACAGCTTTGCCTGAAGAGAGGGAGACATCTCCCCGACTTCATCAAGAAACATTGTCCCACCGTGAGCCTGTTCAAAGAGTCCACGCTTATTTCGAACAGCGTTAGTAAATGCCCCTTTTTTATAGCCAAAGAGTTCGCTTTCAAGGAGAGTATCGGGTATGGCGGCACAGTTTACAGCCACAAAAGGGTCTTCCTTTCTGTGACTGCTCAAATGGATTGCTTTGGCGATCAACTCTTTTCCTGTACCGCTTTCACCATGCAGATAGATGGTAGAATCGGTCTGCGCAATGCGGGCCACCTGCTGGAGCACATTCCGCATTTTCTCGCTTCGGGTCACGATATTTTTAAAATCATACTTTTCCTCGAGGCTACCCTCCAGTATCTTAATTTCTACAGCCAGCTTGCGTTTTTCCAGCGCTTTTTCGATATGAGAAAGGAGGTCCCGCGCATCAAACGGTTTTAAGAGGTAGCTGTAAGCCCCTCTTTTCATTGCATCTACCGCATTTTCAACACTGCCATGAGCGGTGAGAATGATAACCGGAAGATCCGGATTTATCGCATGAAGCTCCTCCATTAAACTGATCCCATCCGTACGCATCAATTTCAAGTCGACAATTGCGAGGTTAAAAACATGCTTTTGGGCAAGCTCAAGCGCCGCGTCTTCCTTCTGTGATATTACGGCTTCATATTTTGCCGCCTCTATCCTTGTTTTCAACAGTTCGAGAAGGTTCTTATCGTCATCCACGATTAAAATTTTTCCAAGCGACATATTACTCAGTCCATTCTTTTTTCTTTTTTTCAAGTTCGATATCGACCTGTTTCATCTTCTCAAGAATTTCCAGTACTCCTATCCATATTTTTGCCCGTTCCACCATCGGACTTTTTGGATGGTTTGACACAAGCTCTTTGAAGTAGCCAAGAGATTTTTCATAATCTCTCTTTGCGTTCCCATAATGCGAATATACTAATCCTAACACAAAAAGGGCCTCATCTTTTGGCGAATCCTCTCCGGTCAAATCAAGAATTTTTTGGCTTTCCGCTATGGCCCTTTCATAGTCTTCCCGGCCTAAAAGCTCTTCGGCATGATCAAGAAATCCCCCTATCTGTTCCTCGTATCCAAGAGGTTTCTCAAATTTTCTTTTCTTTGTTTTTTCAATTAGTTGAAGTGTATCTATCCATATCCTGGACTCCTCGACCAAAAGACTTTTAGGATAATCTGATACGACCTTTCTGAAATAGGCAAGAGATTTTTCATAGTCTTTTTTTGCCTTTCCATAATGTGCATAGATCAATCCCAAGGTGAACAGAGCCTTGTCTCCCGGCGATTTATCGCCTGCTAAATCCAGTGATCGTTGGCTCTCCTGTGCCGCCTTTTCAAAATCGCCCTGTTCCAGAAGTGTCTCCGCACGGGAAAGATGCTCATACGCGCTCCACATGTTTTGTAAGCCCGCGCATGTGGCGCATCCGGAAAAAGTAAGCAGAATCAAACCGGCAAGGTAAAAGTAAACGTGCTTCCTTGACCCTTCTTGCTTTTTGCCCATATCTTCCCTCCATGGACATTTATAATATTTTTTGCTATACAAAGTCCTAAACCTGTACCTTCTCTTTTTTTATGATCTTTTATTGATACCTGCTGAAATTTATCGAATATGGAAAATAATTTTTTCTCTGGTATGCCAGGCCCTGTGTCAGCTACCGAAACAGTCACCTCATTGTCTGCAGAGTCCGCGCTTACCAATATCTTTCCGCCTTCCGGGGTAAATTTAATCGCGTTGCCAAGCAAGTTTCTTAATACATGAAGAATACGTTCACGGTTTATATTCACCTCCGGCAATATTCCGGAGATTTTTCCTGTAATCTGTATCTTTTTCCCTTCTACAAGTGGCTCTGTTTCAAATATTACCTGATTAACAAGTGGGGCAATACTCATTATTTCGAAATCTTCCGGCATCATACCCGCCTCAATTTTTGACAGATCGAGGAGAGAATTGACAGAGCGTATCAAACGGTTACTTTCTTCACCGATAATAGTCAAAAGTCTTTTTTGCTTATCTGAAACATTCCCCCCTACCCCTTCTAATAATAAATTAGTCCCCTCTCTTATCGATGTCAGCGGTGTACGAAGGTCGTGAGAAACATGGGATAAAAAATCGGCCTTCATTTGATCTAACTTTTTCAGCTTGGCACACATAAAATTAAAAGAAGTTGCCAAATCATTTACTTCAGGCGGAGATGACAAGTCTAAATATCCGTCAAACACCCCGCTTTGAGCTATTTTTTTAGTCCGATCTTTCAATAAAGAAAGGGGCTTATTGATACTCTTGGTAATTATCAAAGAAATGAAGAGTCCGACAATCAACGTGGTTATTGTCATAACCAAAGACATCTCAGCGGCCCTTTTGCCGGTCGCCTCCAGGATCTTCATTTTCCCGTCGATATTAGCTTGTGTATAAGTATTTAATTCTTTTAAAATATCTATTACGCTATTAATATACTCCTGTTTTTCTTCTTTATAAGAAATTCCTGAAAGGTTTTTCCCCTCGTTCAGATATTGCACCTCTTTTTCAAAAAGAGAAAGATACTCGGAGTGGAATTCCTTTATTCGCCCTATCAAAGCGCCTTGATCCGAGTTAGAATCATAAGAGAGCCCTGAAAGATATCGGACAAAATCCTGTTTTGCTATCTGAAATTGTTTATAAAAACTTTCGTCTCTCGTGAGAAGATACTTATTTTCATATCGGATCTGGGATAACAATGAGTCTCTAATCTTAGTTACATCATTTATCGCAACATTGTCCACGTTAAGGATAAGATGTGTAAGATTGTTGAGACGGTACAGCTGGTAAATCGTATACGTGCTCAAAGCCACAACAAGCAAAAAAATACTCAGGTAGCCAAGAACAAGACGCTGAAAAATCGTAAGTTTCATCAGTTGATGGTTTCGTAAAAAGTCTTTTGAAACTGCCTCTTTTGAGAGTTGAAAAACCTTACTTGTACGTTACAGTATACATTTAGAAGATACAACTATTTTTTGTATGGTGTTTTATGAGGCTGTCCGAGAATTCTGATCCTACTGCAAAAGAGTGAGAAACGGCCCAAATTCCCGCAAGTTTTCGTCAAATAGGCCTGCTATTCTCCTCAAATTTGCGAAAATTTGGGCCGTTTCTCACTCTTTTTCGTTACGGACATAATTCTCGGACAGCCTCATAGCGCTGAAATTTGGTAGCTTGTGAGTTCAATCTTGAGAACCTTCTCGGGTTCATCTTATACTTTCAAGATAGGCAAGATCCTGGTCCTGGGTGTTTTTCGTGCCAATGGCCACTATTTTGGTATTCGGTTGATCATCCTGTTGGAAATAAATTCTTCCTGAATAAGAAAAGTCCACCTCCAGAATATTCATTTTTCCGCCTTTGCCGAATACCCTTCTTTTGACAGATACAAGAGAGACGTCTTCATTGAGCCTGTGTATAATCTCTTCAGCTTTGAGCTGAAATTCATTGGTGAGTGACAGAAACCCCATAATGGCCCGCTCAGTAAAGACTAAATTTTTATAAAGTGCTTTAAATCTCTTGCCGGTAGTTTCAACTTTTTTCTTCTTTTTCTTTGGCTTTTGGAGTTTTCCTTTCAAACGACCCAATTCTTCCCTTAATTCCAGCACCTCATATTCAGTTGCTTCCTTCACGTCTTTTTGGGTATCTAACCCTTCCTCCAGTTTTTCAATCTCTTCCAACAATGCGTCAACATCTTTTGAAAGATCTGTTTTCTCTTTCTTAAGACCCGCGATCCTTGTTAAGTAGTCGACCTGGTTGGCTTTCACAGCTTTTAGTCCGTTCTCAGTCTTGCGCAACCGCCTGGTAAGACCCCGAATGACCGTTTCGTGTTTTGCTTCTTGTCTCTCTGTTTCTCTAATCCCCTTTTTTATAAACCTTTGGACGATTAAGACAAAAATCAAGACGTAAAAAACTATGACGCTGCTCGACAACAACCCGTAATATTTGATCTCAACATTAACGAGGAGTGTCAGGCCTTCGTTTAAAATTTTGTAGTTTTCCACACTGACTTCCACGTAATTAAGATTTTCAGCCTGAAATTCCGAGAAACCGTCTGTTCCCTGGAAGTTTTTGTGATCCATTTCAAACTGGCTTGGATAGAGTATGCGATCATCTTTTGTCTTTACCAGTATGTCTATTTTGACACCCAGTTTGTATTTAAGGCATCGGCTTAAATATTCCTCTATATTCCTGTTGATTTCTTCCTTGACTGTGTATCGACCTTCATAAAGGGCCTCGTCGTTCTGGATAAGGATCTGATTGAGTTGAGATTCCTCATGATTATGAAAGTAGTTTTCCAATACCTGGAGCGTCAGGATATAGCATATGGGAGGCAGTAGAATGCTAACCAACAATATTTTGAGGGGAAAACGTTTCACTTGTTCCTTTTATCTCGAGGCTGCAGGCGCTTCGAGGTTTTTTAATATTCTGTGGGCCTCTTCCGCCAGATGCGGATTGATCTCCATCGCCTTCAGTAAGTCCTGTTTTGCCGGCTTCCGCTCCCCTTTTTCTATCAAGGCCAGTGCCCTAAAGTAATAACCCATGGCACACCGAGGCCGCCCTTTTACCACCAGGTCGAACCTATTCAAGGCATTGTCAAAGTCCTCTCTGAGCATATACATTCTTCCTTTTAAAAGATTTGCCGGAAGATATCCCCCGTCTTTTTCAAGAACCTTATCGACCGCGGACTCGGCATCCTTCGTATGTTTAAAGTCAAAATGCAGCTGCGCAATGCCTGTCATGATATTCAGGTCATCCTTGTTAATGGTTGCTGCTTTTTGCATCGTTTCCAGAGCTTTCTCGTAGGAATTTCTCCGGGCATAATAGCCCCCTAAATTCATTAATGGCGTACTCTGTTCCTGAGGTCCATGGTGCACCGCTGCTATATAAGTCTTTTCCGCCTGGTTCCACTGCCCGGTGCTTTCGTAAAAACGTGCAAGCATGTGGAGGTCCTGATGCTTAGCTCCCAAAGCCTGAATCATCTTCTTCAATACTGACTCAGCCTTTGCCTGCTCCCCCTTCTTTTGATAAAGCTGGGCCAATTCTATGTAGGAAACGCGCAATTCAGAATCTAAGGATAAGGCTTTCAAGTATGCCTTCTCCGCCTGGTCAAACTCCCCTTTTATGACTAAAAGACGAGCAAGGGACAGATATTTTTTGAAATGATGGGGATCAATGGATGCGGCCTTATTCAGCGTCTGTACGGCCGAATCTATATCCTTTTTCTGAACCTGGACACCGGATAGTAGAATGAGAGCCTCGATGTTATCCGGTAATTTTTCCAGAACAAAGTCGGCCTTTTTTCTTGCTTCTTCAGTTTTCCTGTCCAGAAGAAAAATATGACCCATTTTCAACTGGGCGTCCAGATTGTCCGGGTTAATGGAGGCCGCATGAGCAAAGGCTTGAAAGGCCTTTTTCCCATGCTTAAGCTTGAGATAGGCCTCACCCAGTTCATAATAAGCATCATCATTTTCTGGATCGAGCTTAATCGCATGGTTGAACTCAATTAACGCCTCTTTAAATTCGTTTTTTTCGATGTATTCCCTGGCCCTTTCCAGATGATTGGTCTCTTCCTCTTCCTTGCTTGTGCATCCAACAATGAGAATAAACAGACTCAAGACAATCGTTAATATGGACAGAAACCCGGCCAGCCGGATAGTATGTTTCACGTTTTCTCTTTGCTCCTTTCAACAAACACTGTCGCATTTTATATAAACAAGATACAAATTAGCTACATTAATGTCAAACCGATTGAAGTACCACACAACCGACAATGGACAACGGGCAAATTTTAACTCAACGAAGCTCCCCATAGCAAGCGGATGGGGTATAAGAAAGCTTAATTAAACTTAAAGACATTATCCGGCAATACCGATACAAAATAGAAAAATCAAATAAGACGAAGGGGAGGTATTTATGGAATTTCTTTGTCAAACAGAGCTGGCAATTCCACTTGTGCAGGTTGTGTTTCTTTTGCTGTTCAGTACGTTAGCCCTTCTTTTTGGACGGGTGAAGTTAGCGCTTCTTATAAATTATCTTTTTACCTTTTACTGGGGGTACGTCTTTAATGGCCAGCGGTTGCTTGCTACTAACTTTGAAAACATGAGTAGATTTGTTATCTTTTATTTTGTTTTTGGCTTTGCTATCGCCATCTTTGCCTTAATCGGATTTCTTGTACGGTCAGATTAGCGCTGCTGGCGAGCAGATCTATTAGATTTTGCCCTCTATCCATATCCTATTAATTTCCTGCTGTATTCTGTAGATATACACAAACATAAAAATAGCCCCTAATAGCCCTAAAAACGGTATAAAATTACCTATAAACGCGGTTATTAATCCGATGATGCAATACTTATAAATATTTGATACCTTGAAATAGGTGAGTTGGCATTCACTTTGAGCAGACGCAATTGCCGTTGTATAAAAGTAGAAAAACACTGCGCCCACAACAGTGCTAAGCAACAGAAACGGAATGATAACGGGATTAGGGGCACCAGGTTGTGAAAGGCCTACGGTGTAGGCAACAAACATAACCACAATCGAAGTAGCGAGATACGCAAAAAATATTTTTTGTACCGTTGCAATGCCACGTTTGTTTTTGTCTTTAGTGAAGGCCTCTTTTATCTCTTGCAAGTTAATATAGAGCCAATAAAAGTAGTAGATTCCCAATGTTATTATAGAAAGCCCCAGAAATGTCCCGAAACTTCTCACCTTGCCTTTTTTCATGATTTTGCCTTCCCTAATAACTGATGGTTGACCAAAATTATTTCATACCATTATAACTATATAACTTCAAGACGCCAAAAAAGATAACTCTGAAGTAGAACCTCAAATGTCATTCGCATAGATGGACGTTAAAATAAGATAATGCAGTCCGCCAAAAAGGTTAAAGTGTTTTTGAATTAAATCCGATTTGCAACTGTAGTTGTAGTATGTCCTTTCAACCACAATCTATCATAGCACTATCACGCTTCAGTCAAAAAGGAGAAAGTAAATGGGCACTGATAACGTAATCTTTTTAGAGGTAATAGAGTGGTTTGATGAAACAGGCCAGGAACTGGTGCATAGAATTCCGGAACAAGGTTCAGGTGAGATCAAATTCGGAGCTCAACTCACTGTGCGAGAGAGTCAGGCGGGTATATTATTCTACAAAGGTAAAGCATGCGAGGCTTTCGGGCCAGGCCGCCATACCCTGAGCACTGCAAATATTCCAGTCCTAACAAAAATCCTGGCCCTGCCCTGGGGCATGACCAGTCCACTACGCGCCGAGGTCTATCTCGTCAATATGAAGGTCTTTACCAACCTCAAATGGGGTACACGAGATCCGGTGGCCTTCAAGGATTCGGAATTAGGACTCATACGGCTCCGAGCCCACGGAGTGTTTAATATCCAGGTAGTCCAGCCTCTCCTGTTTATCAACAGTCTGGTAGGCACCATGGGCAGATACACCACGGAAGAGATCGAAGAATACCTCCGACTCGTCATTATCTCGCGCCTTAACGACTACCTCGGCGAGCACTTAGACAGCATCCTAAATCTTCCCGGAAGTTACGACGAGATCTCCGTAAATCTGCAAAAACGACTGCAAAATGATTTTAGCCACTTTGGACTGGCCTTGACTCACCTCTATATCACCTCCGTTACACCTCCGGCTGAAGTGCAAGAGGCCATTGACGACATGAGTCGCCTCAGCGTAATTCAGGACCTTGACAAACTGGTAAAGATGAAAGCGGCAATGGCCATGGAAAAGGCGGCTGAATCGACCGGCGACGCCGGCGCGGGAATGGGCATGGGATTGGGCTTCATGATGCCGGCCATGTTTGCCGATATGTTCAGACCACAGAGCGGGGCTGCCGCTGCCTCGCAAGAAATCAAGTGCCCGGACTGCGGTTATGCTATTTCCAAAGATGCCAAGTTCTGTCCACACTGCGGTCACCAGCAGTTGGTTTTTGGTCAGTGCGTCAACTGCGGCAAGAATATGCCGCCCAACGCCGAATTTTGCCCCAAGTGCGGTCACCCGGCAGACGAAAAGCCTGTTCCCAAAGCCTGCCCCCATTGCAAGGCCGAAAATCTGGCCGGCTCTATGTTCTGTAATCAGTGTGGGGAAAAGTTAGGATAAAATGAACCTTACGGTTGAGCAAGAGTGTCCCCAGTGTGGAGCGCCTATAGAGCTGGACGAAACCGACCATGTGCTGCGCTGTCCTTATTGTAATGTAAAAAATTTCCTTTTTGCCCCGGATCATTTTCGTTTTGTGTTACCGCATAAAGCGACCAACAAGGAGATCATTTACGCGCCGTATCTCCGCTTTAGAGGGAATGTCTATTCTTGCCAGAGCCAGGCTATCCAACACCGCGTCGTTGACATCACACACCTGGGAACAACTTTAAAGGGCCTTCCCGTCTCCCTGGGGGTGAGGCCCCAGGCCATGAAGATGAAATTCGTCACTCCAGATCTGGCCGGCTCGTTTTTAAAGTCCTCAGTCAGGACAAGCGACATGCTGACCGCGGTCGGGAAGCATGCCTCGCTTTTTATTTCCGGCAAGACCTTTCACCGCGCCTATATCGGTGAGGCCTTAAGCCTTATCTATCTTCCAGTGTTTTTGGCAAACAACATGATCGTTGACGCAGTGACCAACAGCCCCATCACGAAACTCCCTTCTGATCACGACATCTTTGAACCAACCGTAATAAATAAAAATCCCAACTGGGGGCTTACCTTTATGGCCACCCTCTGCCCACAGTGCGGCTGGAATCTGGAAGGTGAAAGGGATAGTGTGGTCTTGACTTGCAGCAACTGCGATACTGCCTGGGAGGCCTCGAAAGGCAAATTTACCCGGGTGGATACCTCAATAATACCAGGCCGGGGAACAAACACGGTATATATGCCCTTTTGGAAGATATCGGCTACGAGCAAAGGAGTGGAAATAAACTCTTACGCCGACTTCATCCAGGTCACCAATCAGCCACTGGTAGCTAAAAAGGATTGGGGAAAACAAGATATGAATTTCTGGAGCCCGGCCTTTAAAATTCGGCCAAAGATCTTTTTGCACCTGTCAAGGCAACTGACCATCTTGCAGCCAAATTTTCGGGCAGAAAAGGGATCCGCCAAGAACAATCTCTATCCCGTGACACTGCCCCAAACCGAGGCCGCGCAAGGGATGAAGCTGACTTTGGCAGGATCGGCCACTATCAAAAAGAAGATCATGCCCCTCCTAACGCGTCTCAACTTTAACATAAAGGATTCAAGCCTGGTTTATCTTCCATTCACGGACACGGGGCACGATATGGTCCAGCAACAAACGCCGGTCAGTATAAACAAAAAGGCTTTGGAGTTCGGACGCCATCTGTGACCATTCCCCCGCCGCCTCTTTAGCAATAGCCTCTTCGATTCCTTTCATAATACCTATTTTCAGAATCATCAACTGATAACAGCCTAAGCACCTTACTTCTCCCTTGAAGCCGTTGTCGGAAGTACCACCGTGAAGGTGCTGCCTTTGCCTAATTCACTTTCTAATTCTATCCTGCCGCCAAAGGTTTTCACGATATTATCAATGATGAAGAGCCCCATACCCATACCTTCTTTTTTTGTGGTATAGAAGGCCCCAAAAACTGTCTTTAAATTCTCTTTAGGTATGCCGGGGCCCGTATCTTGAACAGCTATGTACACACAATTATTATCTGAACTCCCTTTGATAATAATTTTACCCTTCATCCCCTCCATAGCCTGAGATGCATTGCGAATGAGATTGAGAAATATCTCTTCGAAATGGACATAATTACCTTCAATCTTGGGAATACCTTCATCCAGCTCCTTGATAATCTCTATATTAATCAAAAGACGCTTAAACCCGTCTTTTGCCATTTCAATGGAAGCGTCTACTACATTATAGATATCGACTTTTTCCACATGACCAGGTTTGGCAAAATCGCTGAGCCGTCCTACAATGTCTGTTGAACGCTTCGCATATTCCTTCGTTTTTATTAAGAGGCCATCTAACTCGGGATCACTAAAGCCCTTCATTTGCATGTGCTTAAGGATGCAATCTATGCCAAGGTTGATTCCGGAAATTGTATTGTTGATCTCATGCCCGATACCGGCTGACATTTCAGCAATAGTGATCAATTTTTCAGATTTGATCAGGCATTGCGTAGCCGCTTCTAAGTCTTCTTTCATTTGATAATATTCAATTGCCTGCTTGATGATAAGTTCTATATCATGCATCGGCAAATCTTTTCGGATATAACGATAGACATCTCCTTTATTTATCGCATCAACAGCGGCTTCTATGTCAGAATAGGCAGTAATTAAAATCCTTACAATCTTAGGGTGGGCTTCTTTAATCTGAGTTAACAATTCTACCCCGGACATTTCAGGCATACGTTGATCGGAGATAACCACGGCAATGTCTTCTTTGCTCACAATATCCAGGGCCTCGGCGCCGCCTGAAGCAGTGGTCAAATTATAATCTAATTCAAAAGCAAAGATCAGATTCTCCAGATTGTTTAATTCATCATCGACCAATAATATCTTGTAGTTCTTATAGTCCAGCTTTGTCATTTTCCCTTCCTATAAATTTTATCAGTCTAACAACGCCCTCTCCCTTGTCGAAGATTCCGAACTCTGAGCGGGGAAGGGCGAGGGTCGTTACTTCGGCTGCCTGATAGGCAGGACGATGGTGAACTCTGTTCCCTGTCCGGGAATATTATTTACATCGACAGTTCCGTGGTGAGCTTTAATAATATTATAACAAATACTTAATCCTAAGCCGGAATTTTGACTGTCTTTGGTGGAAAAAAAAGGAGTGAATATCTTGGAAAGGTGTTCCTGAGGGATGCCCAGGCCATCATCGGCTATGGTGATGGTAACATTATCTTCGTCTTGCGCTGTCTTGATCCGGACCGTGCCCTTCTCTTCCATGGCCTGGTAGGCATTTATCAGCATATTCATAACAACTTGATTGATTTCTTCCATTCGACACTCTATGTTGGTTATCTCACCGTACTCCTTGTGAACCGTAACCTTGTTTTTAATCATAGGCAAAACCATGGCAAGGGTGTCGTCAATCCCTTTGTTTATATCAGAAAAAGCAATTCCTTCTTTATTTTTCCGGGAAAAATCAAGCAGAGAGTTCACAATAAAAAGAGAATGTTTTATGGCCTTATTATTGGTATCTAATGCTCTTTCGAGACTTTTGTACGTATCTTTTATGTCGAGCTTACCTTCCGAAAGCATGGTCAAACGCTTGTTGATACCATCTAAGCCTGCCCGTAAGCAGTATATGTTGTTTTTTATTTCATGGGCTACACCGGCAGCCAACTGGCCCGCGGTCTCCAGCCGCGCCGCTTGCACGAGTTGTACTTGTGCTTCCTCAAGTTTATGTAAGGCGTCTTTTAACTCTAAATTGCTTTTGTTTAATTGAGCCTGAAGCTCTTTTTTCGTTAGTAAGGAATCAACCACCGCGTGCAATTCATTGGGATTGAATGGTTTGGCAACATATTGATCCGCGCCATGTTTCAGGCCCGCAATTTTATCATCAATGCTGGTCTTAGCTGTTAATAAGACAAGCGGTATGTGCTGCGTCCGCTCGTCGCTCTTAATCTTTTCGCACAACTCATACCCATCCATTTCAGGCATCATCACATCCGATACGATGAGATCAGGCATTTTCTCGTTAACTCTATCCAGCGCTTGTTGACCATTATACGCTACAAATACATGATAGAATTTTGTTAGACTTTTAGCGATGTTGCCGGCTAAGTCCCTATTGTCCTCCACTACCAGGACACTTTTTTTCTTTTCACCTGTCCCAGCTACCCCGTTAACTGTTTCTTCAGAATATTCTATTCCCTGTCCGAGGTCAGAAAATTGTACTTGTAATAAATCAATAGTCTCTCTATCTTCTCCCGTTATCTCGCGTCTGTCCCAACCTCTTCGCTCTTCTTGACGCCGCTGTTCCTCCCTGCGTTCTACAAACCCGTCGCTTGTCTCAAAAGCCTGTTCGCCTTCAAGTTCGTGACTTTCATAATGATCCATGCCTTTCCGTAGATGAACGGTAAACGTTGTGCCTTTGCCCAATTCACTCGTCACATCAACAGATCCATGGTGCAATTCAACAAGCTCCTTCACAAGGCACAGCCCAAGGCCTGTCCCTTCGTACTTCCGTGAGTTGGAGCCGTCCACCTGTTGGAATCGATCAAAAATATAAGGCAGGTCCTCTTGAGCAATACCGATACCTGTATCATTTATCCGTACCTCAATATGGTCGTTCGCCTCCTTAGTCTTGATTTCTACTTTGCCTCCGCGATCAGTAAACTTTAAGGCATTACTTATTAAGTTCGAAAAAACTTTTTCCATCTTATCCGTATCCAAATAAATCTCAATCAATTGATTGTCCGGCTCAAATACTAAGTCAATGCCCATTTCTTTAGCCCCGATGGAAGAGGCTACGACAACATCTTCCAGGATACTGTTTAAATCTCGCAGGCTGGCCTTAATTCCCATTTTGCCTGCTTCGAGCTTGGAGATATCAAGTATTTCGTTAATACGCTTGAGTAATTTTCGGGCATTCCTCAGCATAGCCTTCTTTTCTTCGGTATTCTCAGGATCTAACTGTTCGCCAAACTTTGATAATACGTTTTGTAGGGGCAGAATTATATTGGTTAAGGGCGTGCGCAACTCATGGCTGACTTTGGCGAAAAATTCATTTTTGAGGGAGTCGAGTTTTTTTAGTTCCTCGTTAGCGCGTTTCAATTCGTTGGTTCTTTCCTCCACTTTTTGCTCAAGGTTAATATTTAATTCGTTTATTTCTTCATACTTACGACTGTTCTCAACAGCTACGGCCAGTTGGTTTGCCATGGTTGAAAGCACTTTCAGTTCTTCCCTTGAATAATCGCCGGCACTTTCCTTCTCGGATATAACCATAAAACCTGTTAGTTCATGTTCAAATTTTATTGGAATACTTATATATGCCCCGAGCTCGTCAAGCTCCTTTAGTATTGACATATCACTGGGACTGTCTTTACTCGCTTTCTCATTTTTGACTATTTCATCTGTATCTTGCATGTATTGTACTAACGCACTACTTCCATCGATTTTATAATCCCCTTTATATCTTCCGTAAGATGATCTGAGTTCGTATTGTCGATCATTAGTTAACAAATACGTACCAAAGGCATTGGTATCTATAGCACTGGCAATCGTTTCTGTAGTATTTGATAGAAGTTCTTTAAGGTTTTGCAGGTTGGCAATTTTTCTTGAGAGATCATCTAAAGCTTCTCTGTAATCAAACGCCCCCTTAAAAAGTATATTCTCAAGATTTCTCTGGGCCTGCACTTTTATCCTGGGAAATATGAAACCAACGAGGACAAATAGAGCACCTAATACAGGGTAATAGAAAACTGGGGCGAAATATTTTTCTGCAATTATAACAACACCAAAACAGGGCGTGATAAGTACCAGAAGGACCAGCGAGTACGCAAAGGTCTTCTTGATAATAACTCTAATGTCCATGAGTTGATGCCTGACTATGGAGTATGCTATAAGTGATATCCAGGCTAACGCAATAAAATGACCGAATGGATAACTCTCTACACCGCAGTCTGTGGCAACATCTGCACCCCCGACAAGACCTATGACGTAGGCAACGAGTAGATATTTTAACCTATTGCGTTCTTTAGCGCCTTCGGCGGTCGCCTTCATCACAAGTAGCAGTTCTCTAAAACTCAGGACGAAAATCACAACGAAAGTGAGAAAGAATGTTTGAGCACCAACATGGTTTACTTTCGTATGATACCCCCAATAGTAATCATGCAGCCCTGTGACCAATTTATCCGTAGTAAGCACCAAAATACAAAAGATAATACTGTTTATGTATAGCAAAACAAGTGTCTTTCTTCTCTCTTCCGCCTTGTGAAGAAAGCTCACCGTGAAATGATAAAATAACGTCGGGATGAAAACTACGCCCGTATAAAGAAACTTAGCGCACCACAAAGCAAAAGATTTATTTGTTGTCGAATACATCATGAAATATCCGAACAACCACATGAAGACGCAGAGACATTCGAAAAAAAAGGTGATGTTAGCCGTAGACCTTCTATTTTGCAAAAATACAAATATACCTACCCCAAAAACTAGCAAACTTGAAATTAAGGGCGGAAGGGAATATATTGTCATTTTTTGGTTTCCTGCTAGAATTCGTGCCTACTTAACACCCGAGGCACATCGCCAGACGTGTCATCTCATCGGATGCGGCCTCGTATGTCTCAAACTTGCCAAGCCTTAATGTCCAGTGAACTAGGGCAATTCCACAGATCCTGTCCCGGCAAGTAATTCACAGGATGCATATTCCGAGGCAAGTTCAGCATACCTGATCGGTGTGGCGACAGACAATCGCCTGTCGACCACAAATCCGAATAGGATAAGTCACCTTTTGGGCCTGATCTTTCTATCGTCTTCTATTGCTTGAAACTAAAGAAATGTGCGAATCTAGCGTGCTGCCAACATATTTCTATGTCATAGTGAGATTTAAACGTCAAAAGAGTGACTAGGGTTATTTGAGCATTCCGCGTTAGGGACTGAGGGTTGAGAAGGTAATGGCCTCGTGAACTAACAGTTTATCGCACACTCAAGATCGGGAATGCTCTCATGACATTTCACAAATTGTCCTATGTACGGGGCGCAAGCTGATCATTTGACTTAGATTGTACCTTGGCCATATCCGAAAATATCTGCTTGAAATGCCTAGCTACAGATAATCGAGCTTCCTTGTTATAAACCCTCATGTAAATATCCAAAACCCCGGCTTCGAGTTCATCAATTGTTAGGTGTTTCGGAGCATAGTTCACATCTAAAAACGTATACTTATCCCACGAGGATTCCAACAGTCTCTTCTCCGCTGTCAACCTTTCTCTTAATCTAGTCCCCGGCAATGGTGTTGGAACAGTGATTTGAGATGCGTAAAGGTTAGTATCAAGAATAAAGTTTGCCACATCATTGAAAACGGAACTCTTGTCGTTATCGAACCCCACAAGGAAGGCACCCATTATCCCTATTCCATGTGACTGAATCCTTTGGATAAGCATCGGATAGTCTTTCACCCGGCGCCTTTTCCAATCGTTCTTACTTAGTCCCTTCAAGTTATCCTCATTAATGCTTTCAAATCCTATTAACAGGATGGTGCAGCCACTTCGTCTCAATTTTTCCAAAAACTTCTCATCATAGCCAACGGACACGTCAGTCGATGCCGCCCATCTTATTTTAAGTGGTTCAATCCTATCTAATAGATCATTCGCATATTTCTTGTTAAAAAAAATATTGTCATCTGCGAAATTAATTTGATA
Source organism: Pseudomonadota bacterium (assembly GCA_043818915.1). Lineage (GTDB taxonomy): Bacteria > Desulfobacterota > Desulfobacteria > Desulfobacterales. The sequence goes on from JBDRFJ010000121.1 coordinate 26,715, forward strand.
ATTACCCCACGTATCTATAACATAATCTATTTCTCTCATTACTTGGTCTATCGACTTATGCCTGTACTTTAAGCCAAAAACCTTGGATGCTGCACAAAACTCACAATCATGTGGACAACCTCTACTCGTTTGTATCCACACCATCTTATAGTGCTCAATATCCAGCAAATCGTATCTTGGAACTGGAGAGTTTCTTAAATTAAAATAGCTGGCAGATTTATAGCATCGTTTCAGCCTCCCGTCTTCTACATCCTTAAGTACAGTACTCCATATAGTTTCTACCTCACCGATCACTACACTGTCTGCATGCTCAACCGCTTCCTCTGGCATTAGGGTGGGGTGAATGCCGCCAACAATGACCTTGCAATCCCGCTGTCTGAATTTATCCGCTAAGTAATACGCTCTGGTCGCTGTTTGGGTTATCGCACTAATACAGACTAAGTCATATTTTTCCTTGAAATCCACCTGCTCAATATTCTCGTCAATCAGGCTTATTTCGTGTTCTTCAGGGGTCAGTGCCGCTATTATCAAAAGGCCCAGACTGAAACCGGACCAAAAGTCAAGCCGTGTTGATAATACAGTGTGCTTGTCTGCATCCCGAACATTGTTCCAGAATTTTTTATACTTTTCGTTCTTGCTGAAGAACGTTCCTTTTGGATTTATAAGAGCTATCTTCATCTGTCTTCCCCTCATTTATGTGCGCTTCACGTAATTAAATTCGATCCAGTGCGGCCAATACCAGGAATCCGAGATTTTTTTCAGGCTGATTCCATCTATTGGTTTTGAGAAGGCTCTGACTATGTAGCAATTCTTCAATATTGCCATGACATAAACAAAATCAACAAAAACATTACATAGACAATTTATGAGGAATCTTGTATGAGCTTATCCGTCTCCTCAAAACACGCCTTAGATCGTTCGAAGTGAAACTATCATGATCTCTCCCACGTGTAATCTTAGCTGCTATTTTATGACCCCATACAACATCCTCATGCAGATCAAACGTAACATCTTCAACCTGCTTAACCGACAGGATCAGGTTTCTTAGCTCGGCAATATCAACAGCATTACCCCCTACCTTAACAATGTGCTTTTTTAATCCTTCAAAGTATACATAACCATTCTGATCGACTTTCCCGTAATCTCCAGTACAAAGCCAGCCATCCTTAAGCACTCTCATGGTATCACGTTTATTTCTATAATAACCTGCCATATTTTGCGATGTTTTTATAAGAATTTCTCCTACTTTCCCGATTTCACAATCCCTTCCCTTTTCGTCTACAATTCTCATTTGGACACCATGGAGTGGAAGTCCCAAAGTCTCTGGTTTGTTATTAGATAAATAATTGCAGGTGACAGGCTGACATTCAGTCAAGCCATAACCTTGAAGAACATCAAGATTCATCTTCTCTTTTATCAATCTGTTGAGTTGGACAGACATGAAACTGCCACCTGATATGCCATATTTTAGAGAAGATATGTCATGCTGCGCACTTTTGTAATGTCGCAACAAGGCAGAAAATAACGTTGGTACTAATATTACTATATTAACCTTATTAGATGAGATAGCATGAAAAATCTTTTTAGAACTATAATTATCTACTATCACAACCTTGGCCCCTACTAAAAGTGGGGCTAAAATGCTTCCTTCCAGCGGAAGTATATGTGTGCATGGCAGTACCAATAGATGAGTTTCAGTGCTGGACAATTTCCTGTGCCGTATATCATTGAAAGATCCGTGAATATAGTTCGTATGCGTCAACATGGCTCCCAGAGGGTAACCATAACCACGATAGGTATAATTAATACTTGCTACTTGTCTCGAACTCGTATTATGTGTTTTCCACCTTTGATCACCATCTCTTCTACCCATTTCATAAAGATCACTGAGTGTATGCAATAGTGATTCTTCCAAGTGCCCTTCCTTGTCCAAGATTGGAATCTCCCTCGTTTCTTCTCTCACTATTAGTGTCCTGTTTGCCAATAAGGAAGGGCTCTCATCCAATATCTTGTTGAGAAGAGTAGGAGTGAGGATTACGACCTCAGGTGTGCAGTTCTTAAAAATCCCGGAAAGTTCCCAGCATGTCATCTGGGGTTTCACAGGAACTGCTATGGCATTCACATTAAGGAGGGCAAAAAAACTGTAGATAAACTCTTTACAATTTGGAAGGAGTATTGCGACTCTGGTATTTTTTCTTATTCCTATAGACCTAAATGCGTTTGATAAGGATGCTATCTGTTGCCATAAGCGCTCATAAGATATCTTCTCTTCATCTTCAATAAGGGCTATCTTTTGAGGGTATGTATCAGCCGTCCTTTTTAGCAAAGAGGACACGTTCATAATAATATTCTATCCTGAGGAGTTATAAATTGCGCATCAAGGCAAAATTTAAAAATAGTATGCAAGAGCTTTCTATCTATTTGGGGCCATTCAAATCCATTTTTCTTTAAGATATTCATGGCCCTTCTGTTGTCATATTTCACTCCATTATGATTAAAGTATGGTATATACGGCTCCAACAGTAGTCTTCGAGCACCTTTCAGTGTGCTCATATCAAAATTCTCCAAAGGTATCCTCTCTGGATCAGGGTAGCCGAAAAAATCACTCGCGGTTTTAAAGATGAAATCTCCTGTCACATCATGGGTATTGGTCAAATGAAATGTCTCGTTACAAGGGTGGGTGTGGGCATGAATTCGATATATCGCGTCTGCTACTGAGTCTACTGGTATAAGATTATAGTTGACGCCCCCGTCGGCTGGAATTTGCTTGTAAATTCCTAAAGAAAAAATGTGGATCGGTTGATATATCACTCTGAAGTTTATCGCATAACCATCTTGAGAATCACCCACGATAGCACTTGGCCTGAAAATATTCACGTTAAGGCCCTTCGTCCTATACGCGTGGACGAGTTGTTCAGCCTCAAATTTCGTTTGTTCATAGGTGTTCTTAAAATACTGCCCCTTATCTAAAGAATCTTCATAGAATGTGCCGTGATACGCTCCGGCGACGGCAACGGTACTGATGTGGTTCACGGACTCAAATGATCCGTTCTTGAGACATTGCAATGCAAAATCAAGGATGTTTTTTGTCCCTTCTACATTTATCTTCTTTATTCTTTCATACGATACATTAAACTGAGCAAGAGCTGCGCTGTGAAAGATAACAGTAACCTCTCGTGAGAGCCTTTCTGCATGTTTTTTGCTCAAGCCGAAATCCGGACTTGTTATACTCCCCTCGACAATCTCCACCCGAGGCCTTATCCTGTGGTATTCAGCCTCACTATATCGTTCTTTTAATAATCTCTCTACTCTTTGAGGAGCAGAAAGACTTCCCTGCCGCCTCACTAATAGAATCACTTTGACATCTTTATCTTGAAGAAAGCGCCTGACGAGATAAAATCCCAAAAAGCCAGTGCCACCCGTTATAAGTACTTTTTTACTCATGATATATCTTTATTGCTTTGTAATCCACAATTGCTCAATTCCCCAATTCCTAAATCCCTCAATTTCTTCTACACTCTCTGCTCAGAATAATCCTCTACAAGATCCATCATATCTCCTACGGTTATTACCTCTATAACTCTACTAACGTCTATTTCTATATCATAGATAGTTTCCAGAACAGCTAACGTTTCCACCGCCATTAGAGAGTCAACACCAAGGTCTTCACGGATTCTCGCGGAATCGGAAAACGACTCTTCACTGATTCTTCCTACTTGGGCCAAGACCTTCTTAATCTTTTGTCTGTTCTGAGCCCGCTGTTCTTGCTTGAGAACAATCATTTCTCCCACATAAGAAGAAAGTAAGTCATTCTCAGCCTTGCTCATATTTACAAAACGTAAGCCCATTCCATATTTTGTTTTGACCGACAGTCCTTTTAAATTATAGATCCAGGCCACGTCGGCCTTTGGGCTTATATTATTATTTTTCCCCACAAGCTGTATGTTGAGCTTCAATTTCTTCTTTTTAGCTGATAGTTCTTCGACAACTGTTTTGTCAGCAATAATAGCATTACAGGAAACCCCTCCAGTGCCTATGTCATGGGTCTGAGCGTCATATTTTGGAAAAAATATTCCACTGGTGTGATCCCCGTCAAATACTGTAAAATTAATAGACAACGCTTTTGCTATCCTTGGGTGACTCCGTCTATCAGATATCTCATTCAGTTCCGTCTCAGTATTACGTAATTCCATATAATGACCTCCCGTAGCTGTTATATAAATTAACTCCTGCGCAAGCTTGTTTAACAGGTCTAATATCACATTTTTCCCAAAAATGTCCAGACTAAAATGGGCATAACCCATTTATATTTGGCAATATTCTTGTATGTGCCTATGGGAGCTATTTTCAGATATTATTCTCGAGACAAACGGTAAGAATACAGGAAAGAAACGTGAAAAACGCTATATCAAAATTCAAATGTGATACTTTTTTATATCCCCCCTCACCCTTTCAGCCATCGTAGCCAAGGTTACTAGGGCTGAAAGAGGAGGGGAAGAAATATGACTTTTTACGTAGTCATCAAAATTGATATTGAATACCCAAGGCAAAGAGATGGACATCGATGTCGACCGAACTGTTGTCATAATCTCCGCCAAGGAGTTTGCTGGTTCCTACGGATTGCCGGGAGCCAAAAGAATATTGATAGGCAAAATCAAAGGACCAGTTCTTCCAATTACGACCATATCCGAGGGATATCAGGTGTTCGAGAATTCCAGGGATCACCGGCACAAGTGTAGAGCTTGGGACGGGATTTTCGGTATATACATAACCGAGGCGCAGGGTATCTGCCATGGACAGGAAATATTCATATCCCAAGCAATAAGAATAACTATCCTTCCAGTCAAGGGCCAAGGTGTCCTGTGGCTTAGTTCCGGCCAAAGCATCGAACTCGGCATTGTCACCATTGGAGAGTTTAAACGTTACTTTGTCAAAAGCCGAAGACCAATCAATCCATTTCACATCCGCTGAAATTCTGTGGTCGTCTTTGAATCGATGCGTAATTCCTACACCCAGGCTCTGGGGCCATGTAAAATCAAACTCAACGTCATACTGAGCCGTAGAGTCTGTTACGGGCAACGGGTATCCGGTAGTGTCCAAATCCGCATCCCCACCCATATGGAACTTATCCTGGTAATGATAGGCAAAGCATAGGGTTGTGTTTGACGATATCCGCCACTGTGCCCCCAGATTCCATGCTAACGCCCAATCATCCCCTTCCAGGTCAAGCAGTGCGGGAACTCCCTGAAGCGGTCCGGTCTGAAAGGTATAGGGCTCCTCGAATTCCAGCTTGCTGTATGAAGGACCCATTGCAAGGCCTATGGAAATTTGGTCCGTCATTTTCCATCCCAAACCGAACAGGATCTTCGTAAGGGAGGCGTAGGAAGCATATTTTTGTTCGCCATAAATAGGGTGAACCAAGTCATATTCCGTTGAAAACCCGGCAGGATGATAGACTCCCAGCCCGAGACTGAAGCGGCCCTCAGCATATCCTTGAGCGTATGAAAAAGAGGGCAAGAAACAAAGAATGTCTTTTCCATCCTGATCATTATCCGCATCTTTGTAGCTCGGAGATAGGAGTAAAAAATCAAAATCCGCTTCGACCCTTTTCCCCTTCAGCTCAGTCAACGCGGACGGGTTATCGTGAATGAGCATGCCGTTGTCGCTATGGGCGATATTTGTTCCTCCTCGCCCGCTGGAGATAGGTCCCATGCTGTCTCGCAAAACTCCGTTAGCGAAACTGTGACTAACTAAACATAAACACATGCAACAGGTAAGTGCCAAAGCTATGTATATTTTTCTCATTTTTTCCCTACCCCTCCTTTTCTTTTCCATTACAGAACACATACAAATTCACCAGAGCCCGAAAGGCGTTGATATTTTATTGCTATCGACAGTACTTATACGTTTTTTTAGCTTTTTTTCTGTAAAATATGGACAGAGGGATGTAGGACGTTGGAAAAGTCGAGTGGTAGAGTATTGGGTTGATGGAAACGTCATGCCCTAAGGGCAATATTGTGGAGTTATTGCTACACATCCAGTAACTATTCAGCGTAATCAGCGTAATCCGTAACGATACTACTCTTGTAGAAGAAAATCCGGTAATTTTCCGCCAAACAGCAGGTCAAGCGCCTGACTTGACGAGACACCATGTTTTCGACAAGTCGACAAGTAACCTCG
>JBDRFJ010000122.1:0-18447 GCA_043818915.1 Pseudomonadota bacterium
TCAATTGTCCGTTGTTTGTCGTCAGTTTTGAATTAGAGATAAGTTCATTGTAAAATTCAAAAAATATAAGTCATAGATTCAAAACCAATTTTTTTGCAACGGACAAAGGGCCACTGCCCACAGACATTGAGCGTTTTAAAGCAAGGGGGAATGCTACTGTGAAACTCAAGGGAGGTAGATTCTGTTTGGGGACAAGTGGGTACAGCTATCCTCATTGGTCTGGTGGTGTCTTTTATCCTCCCGGTATGCCGCAAAACAAGTGGTTGGAATACTATAGTGAACATTTCAGCAGCGTAGAGTTGAACGTTACATTCTATAGGCTGCCCGTGAAGAAGACTTTTGATAACTGGTACAAACGTACACCAAAAGATTTTAGATTCGTGGTCAAAGGAAGTAAATATATCACTCACACAAAACTGCTGAAAGATTGTCAAGAACCAGTGGGACGATTTTTTGAACACGTTGAAAAGTTGGACGAAAAGCTCGACGCTGTTTTGTGGCAACTTAGACCGAAGCATTCTATAGATTGCAATAGGCTTGAGGACTTTTTGGGCCTAATCACAAAACACCCGGTTGCAAATTCCGTGCGACATGTCTTTGAATTTCGCCATGTGACCTGGTTTTGCGAAGAGATTTATGAATTGCTGAGAGGATATGGTTTTGGTTTATGCATAGCCCATTCGGATCGTTGGCCCGTAAGAGAAGAGGTGACAGCAGACTTCGTATACATTCGTTTTCACGGTGGAGTTGTATTGTATTCTTCGTGTTATGAAGATGAGGAACTCAAGATCTGGGCAAGTAAGACAAAAAAGTGGCTTGCCGAGGGTAAGGATGTCTACGCATATTTTAATAACGATGCCTTAGGGTATGCGACCAAAAATGCTCACGCTTTTCGAGAGATGGTAGGAGATAGGGGACTACCTATTTAACTATTTCTCTTACTCTGAATTTATACCTGTTTCTCAGGATGTTTATTAAAATTGATGAGGCTTGCAGAAGCAACTCGGGGAGAACCTGTTGACGTGGGGACTCAAAGAGTTGTCGAGAGGTTTGCTTTATACCGTCCCGTATATTATTTACGATTTTTTCTCGTTCCTTTACAATTTCTGTTATTACAGAATGCCCCTGCAGCTTAAGCCGGTCAGTAATTTCCACGGCCTCTCTTGTTATAAGACACAATTCAAACAGATCTTCTTCGTCCCGGGGTATATTCTCCAGAGTATCCATATCATGATACCGTACTGCCTGCACGATGTCAGAAGGGATCTCGTAATGCTTCATAATGGCGGCTCCTAATTCAGAATGGGAATGGCCGAGCATTCTTTTTTCGGCTTCACTGCTTGACATACCCCCTTTTTTTGTCAACTCATTGATTTTTTTATATTCTTCTTGTAGTTCTGCGGCGATAAGCAACTTCCCTATGTTATGCAAGAGCCCGACAGAATATGCCTTGTCGGGGTGCTCGTATTTGCACAGTTGCGCAAGCGTTGTGGCATTGAAGGCGCAAAGCTGTGCCTGTCGTTCAAATTTTTCATAGTTGAACAACGGGGCGATCTCTTTTTTATCAAAGACGTTAAGGATTGAAACAGAAAGAACGATCCCCCGCATAGTGGAATATCCGAGTATTCTTACGGCGTACTGAATGCTGTCGATATGGCGTCCGTAAAAGGCGGTATTCGAAGCCTGCAGAAACCGGGCGGCAAGCGTAGGATCAATGGCAGCGACAATATCCTCATACTTGCTATCAGAATTATTTAGTAATTCCAGTACCTTGTTGACGGATGTCGGGAGGACGGGGAGCTTATCTATTTTACCAGATAATGTTTTGTTCAGTATTATATCGGGGTCATATGAATGGCTCATGTTGTCCTTTTTAGAGAGACCTTTGCATAACTGCCATTTCCCCGTGATGCGGCGTCAGGCTTCAAAATTTAATCCTCAAAATACCCAATGTATTACTCCGGTTAAATTTTTCACCTTCCTTGCCTGACGGAAAAATGTCACGTTATGCAAAGGTCTCTTAGAGACCTCTTTTACTGAATCAGGCAAATGTTAGTTAGTTTCTTATTATTTATACGAAATGGAGACATTTAGCAAGGCAAGTCTTTTCCGCTTCGGACAGGCCGCCTATTGGCGGGAACTTAACTCAACTAAAGGATTTTTTGTGATCTTCCGATACGAAGTTATATTTGTTTTAATGGGCCTGTATCGTGTCTTTTGTGCATGTATATATATTACTGCCTATCAATTTTTTAATGCGGAAAAATCGTAGAGAATAAAAGGAGTCATGATGAGACGTAAGAAAGTGCTCATAATCGGTGGTGATCACACGTATAGCAAATTGATGGAAGATTCCTTTATTAGACGGGGGCACGAAGTCATTAAGGCGCCTAACGACAAGGATCTTGTGGAGAACATTTCTGAACCCTACCCCGATGTATTTTTATTAAATGTAGATACTTCGGACTCGAATGGATGTAACGCGGTTCACAGATTACGTTCTCACGATAATACGGTTCACATACCTATAGCAATGGTTGTTGCTCCTGAGGTGATTTGGGATGTGGCAAAAGAATGCGAGTTCGATGCGGATGAATTTTTAATGAGGACAACGAATATGTCAGAAGTCGTAGCCAGGGTAGAAGCCTTGTTCGATGTGCAACAACCTCAACAGCAAGGGGAAGAAAACAAGGCCGAAGACCAGACGACAAAAGTTCTCATCGGGGCCAAAAGTGAAAGTGATGCCCGTGCCGTGTCTCAATCATTACGCAATGATCAGTATGTGGTTAAGTTTACAGATAACCCTAAAGAGATTATGAGAGGCTGTGCAGATCATGATGTTGATGTAGTGCTTTTAGACATTGAATTTTTGAAAGTGGCGGGACGTCTAATATGCAAGGAGATAAAATCAAACAGTACTACCTGTAATGTTCCGATTGTACTTATATCGGATGAGGAACAACTGGGAGCCGGGGTGCGATCGGGAGAAAACTGGGCAGATGAATTTCTGATTAAACCTGTCAAAGGGCCTGAATTAGTCGCCCGTATCAAGAATTTACTTAAAGGTAAACAGCACATGCTACATTCAGCAAGGTATGATAATGATAGCAAATTGCCTATTATTAACGATGCGGAAGTCAATGCCTATAGTTATACATATTTCAAACAGCACATCGAATCAGAAGTAAAACGGGCTCGGCGTTTTAATCAACAATTTTCCCTGCTCACGTTTTCCATTGAAGGATCCAAGGAGCCTCGGGATCAATGGACACCGGAGAATCAGAAGGAACTTGAGATCGGATTCGCTGACTTTTTGCAAAAAGAGCTGAGAGATGTTGACGTGATTGGCCGGAGTAAAGAGGGGCAATTTGTTGTTTTACTGCCACACGCTGACAACAACGGTGCATTTTATGTGGCCGACAGACTGAGAATAAACCTGACACAACACTATTTTTGTACCACAGGCAATATGTCTGACTCACACATTAATATGAACGTGGGAATTGCGATTTTCCCTCTTGACGCTACTTCTTCCGAGGGAATTGTTACGGCATCTGATGAGGCATTGTCCCGTGCAAAAGGGCTGGGTCAGAATCAAACGTTCATATACTCCTCCAAGATAGAACCAACTCATCGGATCTTAATAGTGGACGACGATGCAAGAAACCTAAGACTCTTGGAAACGATTCTGACTTCCTGCCAATATGAGGTTGTCAAGGCAGATACCGGAGTAGAGGTACTGGATCAAGTGTATGCAGCCGAGCCCGACCTTATAATATTAGATGTGACAATGACTAAGATGGACGGCTTTGAGGTATGTCGAATACTCAAAAAGGATTCGAGCACAAGACTTATACCTGTCATCCTCAATACAGTCTTGAACAGGGTCGAAGAAAAGGTCAGGGCATACGAAGCCGGAGCGGACGATTACCTGGAGAAACAGGTAAACAGGCTGGAGCTTATGGCCAGAATCAGAAATTTGTTGAAAGTGCGAGAACTCCATAATGCTTTGGACAGCGCGGAAAATATTATCTACTCTATGGCTGATATAGTGGAGGCAAAGGATTCATACACGGAGGGTCATACAGATAGGGTCTCCAGGTATGCGAGTATGCTGGGAAAAGAGTTGGGGCTCTCAGGTACGGAGATTGACCACCTAAAACAAGGGGGGGTCCTTCATGATATTGGGAAGATCGGCATCCCCGATGCAATTCTCAAAAAACCGGGTCGGTTGACCACAGCCGAATTTGAGGTTATTCGTTCTCATCCTGCTCTTGGCTACAAAATTTGCGGAAATTTGAAGTCACTTAAGAATATGCTTCCTATAATCAGACACCACCATGAGAGACTTGACGGAAGTGGATATCCAGACAGGCTAAAGGGTGATCAGATTCCTCTCCTGGCAAGAATTATGGCTATTTGTGATGTATATGACGCTCTTACATCAAACCGCCCGTATCGTTCTGCCATGTCGCTGGAAAAGGCCCTGCAAATATTGCGGGATGAAGCCGGACGGGGGTATTGGGATGCTGACCTTGTGGAACACTTTACAAAGCTGATACTACAATTGAGTGCGAACAGTTAAACTTCAAGCCGTTCTTGCCTGACGAAAAAATGAGACCTTTGAAAAACATCCCCTTTTGCCCAATTTCGGCGTCAGGCTCAAATTTTAATCCTCAAAATACCCAATGTATTCCTCCGGTTAAAATTTGCGCCTTCCTTGAACTTGGACAAAATTGAATATTTTTCAAAGGTCTCACTATGCCTGCTTGTCAAGGACTTTTCGGATTTTTTGCGCGAGATCATTATAACGGAACGGTTTCGGGATAAAGTCGTCTACTCCGGCAGCCAGCATATTTTTGCGCACCCCGTCAAGGGGGTATCCACTACAGGCTATTACTTTTAGGTCAGGACGTATTTTTTTAAGGTTGGGATAGAGTGCAGTGCCATCCATATCCGGTAAGTCAATGTCCATAACAGCGAGCGATATATCCGGATGCGATTTTAGCGTCTTAAGTGCTTCCTGGGCGGTAGTTGCTCTTAAAACAATGTAACCGAGTTTTGAGAAAAACTTTTCTGTGACATCGAGAGTAATACCTTTGTCTTCTATAATTAGCATGGTTTCATTGTTTCCGTGAATATCTTTTCCCTCAATTTTCTTTAATTTTGTAGTTGCCTCTGTTGCAAGTGGGAGGCAAACAGAAACCGTAGTGCCCTGTCCTTTTCGGCTGTTAATGTATATATGCCCTCCGTGCCCCTTTATTATTCCAAGCGCCGAGGAAAGCCCTAACCCCCGTCCTGTAAATTTAGTAGTAAAAAAGGGGTCAAAAGCCCGTTTGCGGGTGGCTTCATCCATCCCAACCCCTGTGTCCTTGACCCGCAGCAGAACATATTTATCCTTATCCAATTCCGGATGCTTAGCGCGAAATTCAGGGGAGACAAGTACGTTTTTGGCCGAGATTCGCATCACACCTCGGTCTTCGATAGCTTCGCACGCGTTCATAACAAGGCTCATAAGGACCTGTTCTATCTTGAAAGGGTCTCCCTCGACTAATCTTAACTTAAGGCTCAGATCTATTTCCAGGGTGATGGAAGGCCTTATGGTATTAGAGGCCTTTTGGACTACTTTTTTGACCGTATCATGAAGATTTATCGGCTTTTTCTTATGCTCAACCTGTTCTGAGTAAGCTAAAAGTTTATGGGTAAGATTCACCATTCTGTCAGTGGCCTCTTTAATGGCCTGAAGGTCATTATGCGCCTGTTGGTTATGGGGTATTTTCGTTTCAAAGAGAGATGTATACCCAGATACCACTGAAAGTGCGTTATTAAAATTATGGGCTATTCCACCGACAAGAGTACGAATACTTGTCATCCTTTTTAATTCAAGGGCCTTATCTTGAATTTTTCGTTTTTGGGTAATATCCCTTGCGATTCCATATGTGCCTATGAATTTTTTGCCTGCCGCTAAGTTACGATTTTTTTCATACATGCCGAAGGCGTTGAGTTCAACAACGATATGATCATGCGTGCTTACACTTCCATTTGTCGTTAGCCGCAGTTCATATCCGCTGGTAGAACGCTCTGCTGTTCTACGTTCATTTAAGTGCCATGTAGCCCTCCCGATATCTTCAGGGTGAATAATGAAGGTATAAGGGACACCAATAAATTTATCAGTAGAAAAGCCTAAAAGCGTTTCAAACATGCTATTAACAAAACTAAATCTTCCTTCCGGATCAAGAGTATAAATAATATCGGGAGAACTCTCCACTAATGCTTTATATATGTTGCTGGATGATTCAGAAGAAATTTTTGAGTGTATAGCGCTAAGGGCGGTTTGAATTACTTCCTGTAATGCTTCAAATTCGAAAGGCTTTATTAGATAGTCATAGGCTCCTCTTCTCAAGGCCTCTATAGCCGACTCGGTTGACACATAGCCGGTCATTGCTATGACAATGGTGTCCGGATAATAGGATCTGATATATTCCATGAGATCCGGCCCACTGATACCCGGCATAACCATATCTACTACGGCGACTGAGTATGGTTTTTCTGTTAATCGGTTTATTCCTTCGCCGCCCGTATATGCCATGTCTGCCTCATAGCCTTGCTCGGCAAGGAGATATTTTAGGCTCTGGCAGATTCTGGTATCATTGTCCACTATGAGAATGTTGGGAGCAACAGTCATTTTCCAAAATTTCCTGATAGCAGAAGTACTTCTTTTTTTATTCGATAGGCTGTAGAGGGCAAAAAAAATAGGATTTACGAGAGCAGAGTAACGGCTTTATAAGAGATCAGCAATTATTAGTTGATAATATCTTTTATCTTATCTGCTTTATCCTTTAAGTTTTTGGCGTCTCTTGCCACAGGGATCTGTTCGATCACCTTTTTGGCAAGGGTCTCCTGAATCGATTTTGTACCCTCCGGCCCCCGTTGTTTATCTTCTTGTGTCGGTTTTGCGGTACTTTTCTCCTCACTTATCTCTTCCTTTACCTTCCGAAGTTCTCTTACTGTTTTCCCCAGATTCTTTCCGATCTCAGGAAGACGCTTGCCGCCAAAGATAAGCAAGAGGATAATAGCGATAATAATGATTTCCGGTATACCCAATCCGAACAAGGAAATCCTCCAAAAACAACATTATTAAAAAAAAATTATACTATATATTTTGTACCATTGCTTTAATTTTTTGTCAATTTCTTTGACGACTCCTATTTAGCTCTCTTAGACCCAATTTGCTTGCGGTGGGGTTTCCGTTACTTCCCTCTCCCCTGTCGTAGACCCCTTCCGCATTTAATCACATTGACGCAGGGTTAGCATAGCAATATAGGCACCGATTATGGCATGGATGGATACTGTACGATCCAATATCCTTAGATGTCTTGCACCCACAGCCGAGCCTGACACGCTGACCGGCATCCTTTTTGAGGGATAGGGTACACCCGAACAGTTTTACAAAAAGGTCGTTGGGGATACAAGAGCTCGGTTTTATATGAGAACTGACCGGCAATGCTTTTAACAAATCTTTTTCACAGCAGGCGTAAAGGGATATATTTCTTTCAGCCAGTTTTTGTTCCATTTTTGTAATGATTGTGACTTTGGTATCAATTGAGGGATAACAAAAAGAAAATCCAGGTCTTTTTTTTATCCTTTTTCTGATCTTGGTATAATCGTCCATGAAGCTTGTAATGCAGCGGCTAATTCCGAAGTCGGCCATCTTATCTGCAATCCGGTCAAAGTGATCCAGGTTATTTAGCAGAGGGCTGTTGTTGAGTTGAAAAAAGGTTATAGGATCGAATCGCCAGTTTATAGAATCGGGGTGAACGGCCGTACAGAGCGTCTTTACCTGTTCCAGCCGTTCTCGCAAAGGGGGTATGCGAGGCTCCAGTATTGAGGACTCAGAGTTGACGGTAAAATTAAAGAATAGATTAAAGCCTTTTTTTATTAGAATATCACCGTAATTTCCAGAAACAAACGGTGCAAAATTTTTCGACCAAAACACAATGACAGAAACCCGGTCAGGGGTGGCCGGTACTGTTGATACAGTATGGGAGAAAGGATTGGTCACTTCGAAATACCCTTTTTCGATCTGATCCATGAACCAATCCATATAATAACACGGTATATCTGTTCTCCGTGAGGCGGAAATCACAATTTTTTGTTGATCGAACATACCTTCCTTTCCTTATTCCCAATAGTTTGGTATAGAATAAGCTTAGAATATCACAAAAAAGTTGTGTTTGGGAGTAGTTATCTCTATGCTTATCATTACCCCTACTCAAAAGGAAAAAGAACCGCTTACGCGGCTTCTTCATTCTGATGCAATGCGTATTTGCGGCATTGGAAGGGTAAATACAGCCTCTTTTTTGACCGAGGAGATCATTATAAGACGCCCGAATCGTGTTCTCCTGGTAGGCTGCGCAGGGGCATATGCCGGGTCCGGACTTTCGATCGGTGATGTAGCAGTGGCGCAAAGCGAATTCAGCGCGGATGAGGGGGTCGTAGACGAGACAGGATTTCAGTCCATGGAAGAGATCGGGATGCCTGTGGTAAAGAAACAAGATGTAGAATATTTTAACCTTTTCCCTGTTGATGAAACCTTTGCGGATATGCTTCTTGAGTGTGCCCGGTTGGAGGGCCTGACAGCAGAAAAAGGAAGGTTTATTACTGTTTCTGGGACGTCAGGGACAAAACAGAGAGCAGACACAATTAATAAGAGTATCGGCGCCCTGTGTGAAAACATGGAAGGGGCTGCGGCCGCCCATATCTGTCTGAAATATGATATCCCTTTTGCGGAAATACGTGGAATCAGCAACGTTGCCGGTCAAAGGAAGCCGTTTGATCTTATGGGGGCAATGAGTGCGGTAGGGAGAGTGTTAAGGAAATTTAGGGAGTTAGGGATTGGGGAATTACACACCCCGTCCGCTTTGCGGCCACCCCTCTTAAGAGGGGAATGACCAATGACAAATGCTAAATGATAAATGCCCAAACCATAACCCTTGGAATTTCCCCCTGTCCCAATGACACGTTCATATTCCACGCAATGCTTCACGGTCTTGTCGGGAGGCATACCTTTGACTTTAGCCTGCACATGGAAGATGTGGAGACATTGAACCGTTTGGCGAGGAATGGGGCGCTTGATGTAACAAAGATATCGTATCATATGTACGGCTTTCTGCGAGACGAGTATGTGGCGCTGAGTAGCGGCGCCGCACTGGGAAAGGGTTGCGGACCGATTCTTATTGCCCCTCCAGGGAACTCTCTTCCAGCATTAAAGGACAAAGTCATCGCCATCCCCGGCCATTTTACCACGGCCAATCTCTTATTGCAATTGATGACGGGCGGGCACGAGAAAGTGCGGGAGATGCGGTTTGACAAAATTGTAGATGCCGTGGCATCGGGGGATGTTGCTGGTGGTTTGATTATTCATGAGACACGTTTTACATATCAAGAAAAGGGCTTGATCCCGTTGGTCGATCTCGGCCAGTGGTGGGAGAAGAAAACCGGCCGGCCGATTCCTTTGGGGGGTATTATTGCACGACGCAATCTGGGAGAGTCTGCAATAAGACGTCTCGATGCAACGATAAAGGAGAGCATACTGTATGCGCGAAAACATCCTGAGTCCTCCAAGAAATTTATCAAAGAGCACGCTCAGGAACTCTCCGATGAAGTGATTAACAGTCATATTGATCTATATGTGAACGATTTTTCCGTGGACCTCGGTAATGAGGGGAAAAGAGCAATAGAAACCCTTTTTAAGGCTGCGGAGCAGTTACACATTATGCCGAAAAACGACAGACAGTTATGGGTGATTTAACAATCTTGTCCAAATCTCCCGCCCGCCTCGCCTGAGCGAGAACGATGGCGGGCAGGCTGCGTCAGGCTCAGATTTTAATCTCAAAATACGCTATGTATCCATCCGGTTAATCCCGCCTTGGCGTGATCGCCTTTCTTGACCTTGAACAAGATTGAACGTTTTGAAACTACCTCAAGATTATGAGTTTTTTTCCATACACACCGATTAAGGAAGAACTTGGGGTTGGAATAAACCAAATCGGTTGTGTTAGTGCGCTTTTGTTACGCTTATATTGTCTTTAATATTTTCAAATGTCTGATCTCCGATACCCTTTACATGTTTTATGTCTTCAATGGAAGTAAAAGGACCATGCGCCTCTCTGTATTCAACAATTGCCGAAGCCTTTACGGTGTCGATGCCTTTGAGGCTGCAGAGGTCTTCAGCAGAGGCCTGATTAATGTCCAACTGTTCCATTGTACCTTGCGAGTCTGCCAGTGCTACAGAAAAGATTAAGAACATTGCCACTAAGGCAAGACATACAGCAAACAATCCTTTTTTAGTTTTCATATAAAACCCTCCTTTACAGGTTATTCCGTCCCCAACTTTCCTCTTTATGATGCATAAGCGATAAGTGTGCCAACTTGAGATGTCTTTACAACCTGTTGATATTAAAAGAATATTGTTTTTTAGCTCTCCTCGGCATGTTGTTTCTGTAGGAATTATACGACGCCTCTATACAACATTAGGTTATAATATCAAATAGTTAACCTGATTTTTGCTCTTGCTGTCCGATGTGTATGAGATTCCCTACAAAAGGGGCTATCCAGCTATTCTTTTGCTATAATTTTTTGAAAGGCTGGTTGTGCTGCTGCTTTGCCGAGGGATTCTAACTGCTCTTTTAATTCTTCCAGGCTCTTAAAGGAAAGGCGGGCTGTGTATGTGGCGCCTTCAAAGAAGGGTGGGGGAGATAAATGGATATAGTTTCCCAGGTTCACATGCTTAAGGTTTGCAAAAAAGCGATCTTCTGCTTCCAAAAGTGCTGGAAATCTCCTGCTCTTTAGGAAAGCACGCACTTCTCGTGTTTTTTCAGGACGATTTCGCTCTTTTTCAGCCATAATGTCACGGATCGGATCGGACGTTATCACGTCTATTGGAGATATGGCTTCGCGTCGTGCGATTTCATCGACAAGGGTGATGAGTTCACGCTCCTTGCTTTGACTCAGATTTAATCCTTTGAATAGTTCGAAAAATGCAACTTGTTCCAAGGGTTCAAACGGAAAGAGGGCAACCGCCCCTTCAAGCGACAGCTCTCCTTTCAGTATACCTTTTTGAATGGGTTTGGGGAGCGTGCTTAACCCTGCAACCTTGTGAAAGACTTTCTGGTTTAAAGGGATATCTAAGAGTTGGCATATTGTTTTGAAACGATTTTGTTCAGTTATGTGGCGGGTAAGTTGCTCGATCCCGCGAGACTGCTCAATCAGGTTTAATGATCGGTGAGAACGGTTGTCCGATATCGCTATTTTGAGGCAATCAAGGTCGGACAGGGTATCAGGTGCGATGTGGGCTGACAGCTCGGTCCATCCAAGCTCTTGACAGCATAATATACGTCGTCTGCCACAGATAATCCGATAGCGTTGATCTTTGCGTTTTTTCAGCAGGGGAGGGTTGATGAGCCCAACGGTTTTAATCGATTCAAGGAGTGGGTGCGTAACACCTTCTATACTGGTGGTATAAGCATCATCGTCAAGGTCGATGCTGTCAATGGGCACGGTAAGACTTTTGTAGGGTATTTTACCGCAAAGACGCAAAGAGCGCAAAGTTTTAAAGACGTCTGAAGATTTATCTTCTTCTTTCATTAATTTTATACTTTGCGTCCTTTGCGTCTTTGCGGTGAGATAAGATATACATTATATGTCATTCCGCCGTGAGCCTGTTTAAAGCCTCTGTGTATTTTTTTTGCGTATTATCGATCACTTCTTGTGGAAGTTCCGGGGCCGGGGGCTTTTGGCCCCAGTTGAGCGACAGAAGATAATCTCTCAGGTATTGTTTATCAAAGCTGTTTTGCGTACCTCCCGGCCTATACGTGTCTTTTGGCCAGAAACGGGATGAGTCAGGGGTAAGGATTTCATCGATCAGAATCAAATCGCCATTGTATAGGCCAAACTCAAACTTGGTGTCCGCGATAATAATGCCCCGGGGACCCGCGATTTCAAGGCCGCGCTTGTAAAGGGCGATACTGATGTCCCGTACCTTATCGGCAACTTCTTTGCCAACTGTGGCAGCGGCCTTTTCAAAGTCTATATTGATGTCGTGCGCTCCCAGTTCTTCTTTTGTGGATGGGGTGAATATCGGTTCAGGGAGTTTTTCGGATTCCACCAACCCCTTCGGAAGTTTAATGCCGCAGATTGTGCCGGACTCTTTGTATGATTTCCAACCCGATCCAGATATATAGCCGCGCACAATACATTCGATGGGAAGCGGTTTTGCCTTACGGACCAGCATGCTTCTCCCTTCGATAATATCGGCGTACGGCGTTAAGACTTCCGGATAATCAGAAACCTCGGTGGAAATAATATGATTTGCAATGATCGATTCGGTCTTGTTGAACCAGAACTTCGATATTTGGGTCAGAATTCGGCCCTTACCCGGAATCGGATTCGGCATCACTACATCGAATGCCGAGATCCGGTCAGTAGCCACAATCAAAAGCATATCGTCCAGGTCGTAGATGTCCCGGACCTTTCCGCGGTTAAGCAGTTTCACACCATCAAGATTCGTTTCAAATACAGGAGCTTCCATGTAGACCATCCTTAAGGTATCCATTAGAAATAGTGAAGTTACTCAAAAAGACCCTAAGCGGGACTTGGCCCCACTGCCATAGGCTACGATCTGGGAAGTATAGGCATCTTTTTCGCCCCCATTTCCGCCTTCGCCATAAGTGATACTATATTTTACCATTCCACCTGGGACCTTATCGCTCAGCCACCAATCGTAACGACCATCTATAGTCTTGTAGACCAGGTGACGTGTCTTAAATTTCCCCGCTGGTGTGGCAATAGTTTCCATTCCTTTCTCGGCGGCCTTCATACTTTCATCGGTGAGTTGCACGGGTTCGCGGTACCAAGCAGATGTGTTTTCTTGGACAGGAATTTCTCCCGGCTCCTTATCTCCGGGGAAAATGCCCCGCATCCGTAATAACTTCCTGCCTCCTGACTTGTCAGGCTCAGAAAACAGAGCCTCCAACACCACCTCTTCAGCTTCACCTTCTGTGACATTGCTGGTATAAATCCGCCACCATTCCCGGCCCTTGTCATCTTTCTTTAGGAACGCCTTTTCAAATTCATCGCCCTCGTCCATCCCGGTTACCTCCCATTTGGTCCACTCGCCGGGCTTGTATTCGTGATAGTCGAATTGGTAGCCGCCACCGTAGAAAAATGCGTTAAAGACACTTGATACATAGATTTGCCGCATAGCGGGTGAGATCCCTCTTAGGCTTGCCTTCCCCAAACTCTTACCCACACTTTCGCCAACTATCTCACCGGCAACCTCGGAAGCCTTCTCAATAGCGGTGTCTATAAAGGTACAACCTGAAAGCAGTATGCAAAATGCGCCCACGACATAGAGGAACTTCCGAACTTTACTAACGCTCATCGTCTGACCTCCCAATTCTGGATGCTCGGTGTTTGTTTAAAATTATTCATCTGAAGATTTACAAAATAATTGGAATAGATAAACGGATGGGGAGAAAAAGTCAAGGTGATTCAAAAGTGAGGATTGGGGCCCTGAAGTCTTTCAAAATCCGAGATCCACTACTGCGTCGAAACACTCTTTGCTCAGTCCTTGTAGGCCTATCTCTATTCTTCCGCTTCTCCTATGGTGCAGGAGGGCCTCGACAAGCATAGCCATGCCATTGTACTCGAAATTCCTTACTCGACTAAAATCTAATAAGATTTTCTTTTCTCCCAAGTCTATTGCGTAACCCAAATAGACTCTCATGGCACGTGCGGTTTTCCCGTCAAGATGGCTCTTAACCTGGAAAAGAACTTCACCGTTTCTTCTTACTTTGATTAACATGTCTGATGTCTCCTACCACTAAGTAACCTGTAAGAAGTCCGATAAAATAACAGTGGTCCTTCAAGCAACTTTGCTATAAGCAAAGGTATTTCTAATTGAGTGCAGTAAATACACTTCTTGCCGCTGTTTCATAAGAGTTTCTGAAATTTTTTCTTTCAGTTCTGTCACATCAAAGCTCTTAACAATGTATCCTTCAGCCTCTTCCAGGCGGGGGTCTTCTATGTAACTGTCATACGCTGTTGAAATGATAACCGGCAGGTGGGAGTTGTTTTTCTTTATCATGTCAAGAGCTTCCCAGCCATTCGATCCTCTTAAGAAAAGATCGAGCACAACTACATCAGGCGGACACGCTTCAATCTGAGCCATCGCTTGACTCAGATCGTCGGCTACTGCAACAGCATAGCCTTCTTCGGATAACTCTTCCTGATAAAATTGCTGTATGCACGTCTGATCATCTACTACCAAGATTCTTGCCATTATAATTTTCTCCTGTTTTCCCCTGTCATGGGATATTTTGATCGGAATTCAAAGATACATTTTTAAAACAAAAACAGAATACCGCTAATAGAGGTATGAGTAAATCGGACGAGGACTGATTTATGTGAGGGTATTTTTACGACCTTTCTTGTAGGATATAGTCCTACAAGATGCCATTCCTGGTTGGATACTATTTGACAAGACTGTTTTTAATGGCAAAGCGGGTCAAATCGGCATTGTTTCTAAGATGAAGTTTCTCGAGGACTCGTGACCGGTAAGTATTGACTGTCTTTATGCTGAGACATAATTCTTCGGCGATCTCCGTGGTCTTTCTTCCGTTAGCAATAAGGCACAAGACCTGGAGTTCACGGTCTGAAAGAGATTCCACCGGCGAAAAGTTGGCGCCTTCTCCGATTAACTGCAAGGCCAGCTCTTCCGAGACTTCAGGATTAAGATATCTTTGACCGGCGCATACCTTTCGCACCGCGCCGATTAATTCCTCCGGCGCTGCCTGTTTGTTCAGATATCCTTTGGCGCCGGCGCGCAGGATACGCACAGCATATTGTCTGGCCGGATGAACCGTCAGAATCAGGATGGGCAGTTCCGGAAATAAGCCATGAATGTGCTTGGTAGCATCGAGACCATCCATGTCCGGCATGGAGATATCGAGTAAGACTATGTCCGGTCTGTTCGCCCGAACCTTTTCGATGATCTCTCGACCATTGGATGCCTCATCAAGCACCTTCATGTCAGGGGCTTCATCAAGGATACGGCGCAGCCCCTCACGCAGGATTCTGTGGTCATCGGCTATGCTAATCTTGATCATGTTGACTCCCTGTCCTCTTGGTGGCGTCAGAGTCCATTGGCACTGTCTTGAATAGTTTTATGGAGTACTGGAGTGTTGGAGTACTGGAATACTGGCATAAGTAAAACTCGTCGCGAGTTACGGGTTACGAGTTTCGAGCTAAGATTTTTTTCAACATTCAACCCGCAACACATAACTCGCAACCTATATTAAACCCATTGTTCCACCACTCCAATACTCCATTACTCCAAAAAAAGCATTGAATTTGCCAGAACTTTTGCGCCCTCTGGGGGAAACCAAAACCTCGCCCCCCGGGCGTGGATTCATTACCTGTAAATGAGCGGAACCTGCACGGTTACCTTTGTTCCCTTACCTGAATTACCTTGTATATCGATGGCACCTGACAAGATTTCGGCACGCTCCCTCATACTGGATATGCCTGTAGAGAGGGGGGACTGTATTTTTGTTGGTTCTATTCCGGTGCCATTGTCCTGAACCTGAACAAAAAGTGTTTCTTCGTTTTGTTTTATACTTATGGTTACCATGGAGGCCTTTGCGTGTCGGGCAACATTGGTCAAGGCCTCCTGAATAATCCTGTAGATGCCTGTTTCAAGATGACCAGCCAGGCGTTTCTCGGGCAGATCGATAAAGGTTACACATTCTATGCCTAAACGTCGCCCAAACTCTGAAGCATGCCACTCAATAGCCGCCCCCAATCCCATATCATCAAGGATTCCGGGTCTGAGATCGGTTGATATTCTCCTGACCGCGTTGAGTGAACCGTCAATCAAATCACACATCTCCTGAAAGCGTTTTGTTACAGTGACTTCTCCATCAGGGAGGTGACCCTTGAGCCAGGCGGCGTCAAACTTGAGAGCAGTCAAGACCTGACCGAGTTCGTCGTGCAGTTCACGTGAGATACGGCTACGCTCTTCTTCCTGAAGGTCAATCATTCTTTCTGACAAATGCCGAAGTTGTTTCTCGTAAGCTTTGCGTTTGGTAATGTCCTGAAATACCAACACCGCTGTAACCATGCCCCCTTCGTCTTCTATTCCAGGAGCGATGGTGACGTGCCAAATTCGGCCATTAATGCCTTCAACCTCCCTGTTTTGTGTTTGTCGATCCTTGATAGCTTTTCGACACGGCTCATTTACGTTACACGATTTGCTAAATATGGCCTGGCATGGTTTACCGAGGAGATCTTTCCCAAAGGCCTTCTCAAAAACCGGATTGACGAAATTAATGGTCATACTTTCGTTGATCACGGCCAGGGGGGTTACCATGCTTGCAAGGATGGAGTTGAGCAGGTTTCTTTCCCTTTCGTAGAGAGCTTGTGACTCCTGTAAGGCTGTTTTTAACTCCTTCTGGCGGATGACCTTTTGGATAATGCTCGGCACCAGAGAAAAAAAATCGGCAGATTTTACTATGTAGTCAGAGGCTCCGAGTTTCATGGCCTTGACAGCGATGTTTTCATCACCCTGGCCGGTAACGACGACGACCGGGATCTCTTTATTGCGTCTCTGTAGTTCTTCGAGAAACTCCAGTCCATTCATGCCCGGCAGTAAATAATCGGTGATGATTATATCCGGATTTATCTGATCAACGGAATCCAGGCAGCGCTCGAGCTCTTTAAAACGATCAATGTGAGCGTCAGGGAACTCCCTTTTGATGGTCCGTTCCATGAGCTCGAGGTGGGCATCTTCATCCTCTATGATTGTGACCTTCACACTCTTCATTTCAAACCTTTGCCGGAACCATGAGCCTCCGTGGGTCTATTGTCCGCCGAAGGGCGGTTTATTAAGAATCATCCAATAGAAATCGAGGCTGCGGATCTTTTCTTCAAACTCCTTATAACCTACCGGTTTGGTCAGGTAACTGTTGGCATGATGCTTGTAGCACAGCTCGATATCTTCGGCCCGCTCAGAGGTAGTTAACATTACTACCGGAACCTTTTTGAGCTGAGGCTCTTCCTTGATCTGTTTGAGGACGTCGATGCCGTCAACACCGGGAAGTTTCAAGTCCAGCAGGACCAAATCCGGGGTGGGGTATTCGTTTTTATCAGCATATTTGCCACGATTGAACAGATAGTCCAAGGCCTCCTCGCCGTCATAGACCGTATCGACCCGATTGGCATTCCCGGCCTTGCGGATGGCTCGTACGGTCAATTCAACGTGGGCTTCCTCGTCCTCAACGAGTAAGATGGTGCCCGGATCGTGAGTCATCGCTAATCCTCCCTATTTCGTATGGTGAAGTAAAAAGTGCTCCCCTTGCCTATCTCGGACTCCACCCAGACATGGCCCCCGTGCAGTTCAACGATGCGTTTGACGATGGTGAGTCCTATACCGGTGCCGGCAATCTTTTGTGCAGCCGGTAGTCTCTGAAATATACTGAAGATCTTGTCAAAGTACATCTCATCTATCCCTATCCCGTTATCCCTTACAAAGCATACTGTATCGTCACCCAGCTTTTCAGCGCCGACTTCAATCCGGGGTGACGGATTGTCTTCGCCGATATACTTGACCGCGTTGGCGATTAGATTGTCAACCACCTGTCCCAGGCGCTTTTTTTCACCATAGAGAGACGGCATATTCTCAGGGATTTCAACAATGACACCCCGTTCTTTTATCTGGGCATGAAGCGCGTTTGCCGCGTCCCTCGCAAGGTCGGCGAATGATATCTCCCTCTTCTTTTCGCTTATGCGCCCGATGCGAGAAAGGTCGAGTAGATCATTGATCAAGCCTTCCATCTTCTGGGTGGCTTCACTTATTCGTCCTAAGTATCGTGCTCCCTCCTGACCGAGGGGTTCCCCGAAGTCTTCTCGCAGTGCCCCTATGAAGCCCTCTATGGTAACGATAGGTGTCCTTAGGTCATGGGAAACGGTATAGATAAAGGATTCGAGCTCTCTGTTCTTATCCGAGAGTTCCTTGAGCAAGGCTTCGCGTTCCTGTTCGGTCTTCTTGCGTTCGTTTATCTCATGGAGGGCCCGGTCGCGGGCCGCCTGGTACATCCGCATCTTTTGCATAAGTGAGTAAAGGAGGAAGGATAAACCGGTCGAGAGTGCGAGGCCAAACAGGAGAAACATCAAGTGAATAGTCTTGTGCGGCGCTGGGTAAGCGGACATCCCATCTTTTGCTCCAAAATCTTCCGGACGCAAGCGGCCCTGCTCTGACGTTGTTTCAATGTGCTTGTGTCTCATTTCCTCAAGATGAGCCTCATAGTGTCGCCACAGAATAATGGTAAAACCGCTGAGACAAAGGAAGACCATTAATGGAAGAATAACATTTGAGGGACGGTTCTTCAT
>JBDRFJ010000123.1:0-19923 GCA_043818915.1 Pseudomonadota bacterium
TTTGAACATATCGGGATACTGCATGTCAACCTCCTCCGCCCCCAAAATGAATTTCGCGGAGAGATATTTGGCCGCCGCCGATGGGGATTCCCCATCGGCGACTAGGCCGGTCAGAGGTGACAACTACCCTAACACAGGGGGATATAGTCCCGCAAGGTTCCCACTCCCAAAGACGAATATGCCGACAGTCCGGGCAAGTCGAAGAACTGGTCTTTTAAAACTATCGTAGTCTGTGCTATGCCATCAGGTATGATCACGCTGTCTTTAGAATTCCTTTGTGTGTGTCGCCGAAATACATACTGTTTTACCCACCACTAACCCGCTCACCCACCGGGGCAGGGGATGAGCACACCCCGTTTTTTAAGACTCCGCCGAAATACGTACATATATGGTCCTCTATAGAATATTGTCATTTTTGATAATCCATTACCCAAATTGGCCATTATGACGAGCATTTAAAAAAAACAGTAGGTTAATCAATTATGCTGTTTTCTATGAATTATTGTTTTTGACAATCCATTCCTCTGTGTTGTGGCGATGAATTGTCGTTTTTGATAATGGGTGGATTATCGTTTTTGACACCGATGTTTCTTTGCTTTCCTCCAATGCTTATTACCGGGCAGAAACCCTCTTCCCTTTCGCGTATCTCTTGGCCTGAATTTCTGGACAAAATCAGCCGTGCCCCATTTCTCCCATCTGTTGCTGATCCCATATTTACTCTTGTCACCCTTGACGCCTCCCGCCCCTGAATGGGCGATGTCAATGAACCCTTTGCCTACCAATTCATCTAAGGCCCTCATAAAACGGGACCGAGAGATGCCTTTCTTTTCTGCATATGAGTATGGATATTCCAGTTCACCGTTATTTATGATGATCCAGGTATCTTCGCGTCCTGATTTCCTTTTTCGTTGCATCTTTCGCATTGCTAAAAAATCCAAATACACAAGAAGTGCAGTCTTCCCTAATGACCTAAAGGCGTCTGCGTTTAGCAATTTTCGCTCAAAACGTATGGGTTTATTGGTATGTCCCATGTGCCCCGGTTCCCATGCCTCAGTCGTTCTGATTTGTAGCCAACCAGTCTCTCACAGCGCTTTCGTCAAACCTAAGGTACTTCCCGATCTTGATACACGGAATACTGTGTTTTGCTTTTTGTTGTGTGCGTGCATAAATCCAACTTTTCCGAACCTTGAAAAGACAAGCAAGCTCATCGACAGTAAGTATGTTACGAGGGAGTCTTTCCGATTTCTTAATGTTCATGTGTTCACCTTTAGTTGTTAGACAATAAAAAAAACCATAAACAACGAGTGTTCATGGCTAAATAAAAACAAATAAGGATATGGATGTCAAAAAAGATAGTAAACTTAGTTAATTATACGTTCTTCACTTTTTGGGGTTTACATCTCCAGATTATCTCTTGCCAACTCTTCAGCTTCACTACGGCTAAAGCCCGCCTTGATGATTCTTTCTACTTCAGCCTCAAACTGTACCTTCTTGTCAGAATCTCTTTTCGAACGACGGTATGTCTGCATATATCTTTTCCACTGGCCAGGGTCTTTACTCTGGTTCTTGTAATCGTCATTACATGCCCTACAGCAAAATTTGCGCTCGCGTAGAGACAGTTTTAAGAAATATCTGCTACAGGACGGGTTATGACACTTACCTATTCGAGAAACGTTGTTTGTCTCGGAAAGGAATTGTACAAAGCAGTATGAAAGGCATGAAAAAAGATATGCGTTGATAAAAAATACGGGGTCATCGTCCTGTGATGAACCCACATTGGGAGGATCATGCATGATATCAGCCACTAAGAATTGATTATTTGAAATGGTAATATGCTGAGAGAAGTCACGATATTCGGATTCAATCCCAAGCAAGAAATCTCCCAAGAAAATGTCTTTTCGGATTGCCTCCAAATTCTCGCCATCAATAATTCTGTTCGATATTCTTCTGAAGTTCTTCCGTAAAAGTGCAAGCTTGACGTAAAAGGTTAACATCGGTCGAAGCTTTTCATTCTGGTGCCCCCAGCTATAGGTAGACTGCTCTGTAATGCTCCTCCGCAGCATATCCAGCACACTTAATCTACGCTCAGAAAAGATGCGGTTTTTATAAGGATGATATCCACCAAGTGCACTGTAACTTGCGTACTTCGCCATGAGAAACTTGAAAAATCCGCCCTCTGTCTTAGAAACCAAATCGCCGAATGTACTTTTGACCTGGAAATCATCCCATTGTGGATTAGAATATCCCAGGTGATGCTTCATGATGTGCAGACATTTTTTGACCAGTGCAGATATAGTGGTAGGTTCCAGTCTGCAATTTAGAAAGTTGGCAATGAACGTTCCGTATATTTTTGACCTATCTGTTAAGCTACTTCTTGCCATGACGCCTCTCCACAAGACATAGACTCCACTTTGAGGATATGGGGGCAGCCTGGCAGTGGAGTTACCAGGTTTTCGCTGATCAGGCTATCCCCCAGGTATTGTGCTTAATATAGTAAAAAGTTGCTCATTTATCAACCAATCTATAGGGCTATAACCCTCTTGCCTTTTCCTGTTTTATGATATAAAAATTGGGTGCATATAGGGTGTAATTTCCCCTTATGGTTTCGTAAAATCCATTAAAATCCATTAAACGTGACACCTTAAGAATAGACTAACTTAGTGAAATTATGATACATTTGGATTCAACTGGCAGTCATGAGGTCAGGGGTTCGATCCCCCTCAGCTCCACCAAATAAAAGCAAATTAAAGAGGCCGCTCGATCAGCGGCCTTTTTTAATGTTCATCCTGAAACGGCATATTTTTCCCCAATACTGCGTTCTCCGCAGGTTTCCGTCCTCGATCCCGCTACAGCGGGACTACGCCTGCGGTAGAAACCTTTGTGCCTGCCCTGTGGAATGCAACGCTATTCCTCTGGGGCGGCCTTGTCTTGGGACAAAATCTACCGTTTCAGGATGGACATTATTTGGTCAATAGGATTTCCTGTTTTTTTAGAAAAAATAATCTGCCTCATACTTGCTTTAGTCTGAAAGAATATATTATTTATAAGTATTACACTGATACATTCAAGACAGGAGCAAACATGCATGACCTTAGATCTGCGGCCAAAAAGATCTTTCGGGCAGCCCTTTCCGCTGTAGACCCTTACAAGGCTGTTCTCAACCACTTTTCTCTTCAAGGGAGTATCCTTACACTCAGAGGCGTACGGAAACACGACGTGCGTAAGTTCAAAAGGATTTTTGTGGTTGGAGCCGGGAAGGCAGCGGCGCCGATGGCGCGTGCCTGTGAAGAGATTCTTAAGAAAAGAATTGATGGCGGTATTGTCATCACCAAGTATGGTCATTCCGGGAGACTCGGATATATAAATACCGTTGAGGCCGGACATCCCGTACCCGATGAAGCCGGGTTTGACGGAGCAAAAGCAATTGTTGGACTTCTAAAAGAGTGTGGGGGTGACGACCTCGTGGTGTGTCTCACCTCAGGAGGATGTTCGGCGCTATTGCCGCTTCCCGTTTCATCTATCACATTATCCGAAAAACAGAAGCTGACCAACCTTTTACTCCGGTCCGGGGCCACAATCCATGAGATTAATGGTGTGCGTAAACATATTTCCATGACAAAAGGAGGGGGCCTGGCAAAATTGGCATATCCCTCAACAGTGATCAATCTGATCCTTTCAGATGTGATCGGAGACAATCTGGACATTATAGGGTCAGGGCCTTTTGTCGGTGATTCCTCCACCTTCCAGGATGCCTGGGATGTCCTTGAAAAATACGATCTTAAAGATAAGGCCCCCCAAAGTATTATTAAGCACCTGCAATCAGGTCTTAAGAAAAGAATAGAAGAGACGCCCAAACCAGGGAATTCTTACTTCCGAAAAGTGGACAATCTTGTTATCGGGAGCAATCTGATGGCCCTGAAAGCGGCTGAGGCCGAGACAAAGAAGATGGGATTTAAGACCCTCCTTTTGTCATCACGTTTGCAAGGCGAAGCTCAGGATCTTGCCAAATTTTACGCTGCAATAGCACAAGAAATTACCGCATCCAATTATCCATATTCACCGCCTGTCTGCATACTTGGCGGGGGTGAACCTACGGTGACTGTCAGAGCAAAAGGACTGGGCGGAAGAAATACAGAACTTGCCCTTGCTGTTGCCGTTGAGATACAGGGATTAGGCAAAACCGTTTTTCTTTCCGCCGGCACAGATGGCACAGACGGACCCACAGATGCCGCGGGCGCGACAGTGAATGGCCTTACCTACCGAAATGCCGTTAAAAAAGGGATAAAGCCGGAGGGCTATCTGAGATATAACGATTCATACACTTTCTTCAAAAAGACCGGTGAACTCCTCATAACAGGCCCTACCAGGACCAATGTTATGGATGTTCACATACTCCTTGTGGGATAAGAA
Source organism: Pseudomonadota bacterium (assembly GCA_043818915.1). Classification (GTDB taxonomy): domain Bacteria; phylum Desulfobacterota; class Desulfobacteria; order Desulfobacterales. Next base: position 4,411 of record JBDRFJ010000123.1, read on the forward strand.
TTTAGGTTTAATACGTCCATCCTTTTTCACTGTTCTCGGTGCAAATCTTTATCCGCAATGTTCCTGTCGAAATTTTTCGTACGGCCTTTCATAATTGCAGAAAAAGAGCAAATCCTAAATATTTTTTTAAATTAGACGATATAAGGTATCAAGTCGCCGTACAATTTGTATACAATTCCAGCTAAGCGCGGATTAACCGACTATGAAAATAATTTATAAACTGATGTTGGGTTTCCTGGTCATTGCTTTTATGATTTGGATAGTTGGATATTTCGCCGTCAGCACAAGTCAAAAAGCCTTACAAAAAGCTATTGAAGACAGTTCGGTTTTTTTAGCTGTCAAGATTATGGATGAGATAGACAAAAATACTTTCAGAAGAATTGAAGAGTTCAATGCGTATTCTAAAAACTTAATAGTCCAGGAGGCTGTCTGTGCATCAAACCAACGATTTAATAATTTAAATGACGTTGAAACCTATATTAACGAGAAGGATCAAGAATGGACTTCCACTCCCAAAGAAGTAATAACGCCCTTTATGGTAGAGTTAATAGATAACAAGTTGTCAAGATCATTAAAGGAGAAATTGGACTACTATAAAAAGAAGTATGGGTACAGAGTTTTTAGTGAAGTGATAATCACAAACAAATATGGCGCCAATGTTGCGCTATCAGGAAAAACAACTGATTACAGGCAAGATAATGAACAATGGTGGCAGAAAGCAAAAAGTGACAGCATCTATATAGGCGACGTTGAATATGACGAAAGCACAGGCGCTTATGTAACTAATTTTGGAATAAAAATTGAGGACGATAATGGCAATTTTCTTGGTGTAATGAAGGTCGCCTTGAACATAAAGGATGTAAATTACATAATAAAAGAGTTTGAGCCAGTAGGGGCAGAGGATGAGCAAAAGACGACATATAAATTAGTTACTAAAGAAGGGAAAGTAATTTATTCTACAGGTACATTTGAGATCTTAGAAGATGTCCATGATTATATTGAACACATAGAAGATGGGGAACCGGGGAGACATAAGCACGGTGTATTTGTAAGAAATGATAAGAAACATGGAGGGGTATTATGCGCCCATACTCACTCGAATTTTAAAGAATTAGACTGGATTCTATTAGTAGAACATAAGACAAAAGAAATCTTTGCTCCTGTAGTTAAATTGAGGAACGGTATATTGGTTACATCGATTATTGTGACAATATTAGCCGTTCTAATAAGCATATCCTTTTCGAGGCCCATCTCTAAGCCTGTCACAAGACTCAGAGACGCTGCATTTAAAATTGGTAGGGGAGATCTTGATACTAAAATAGAGGTTAAGACAAAGGATGAAATCGGTCAATTGGCAACTTCTTTTAAGAAAATGTCCGAAGATCTGAAAGCGACAACTGTTTCAAAAGAATATGTGGATAACATTATGGATAGCATGATCGACACGTTGATTGTGGTTGATTCGGACGGGAAGATCAAGACGGTGAATAGGGCAACGCGCAAGCTTTTAGGTTATAAAGAAGAAGAACTTATTAGTAAGCCTGTTGAAATTATTTCTGAGTCAAAAGAGATATTTCTTGAGGAGGCAAAGCTGGAGGAACTTATTGATGATGGAAAAGTAGTAAATTATGAGACAGAGTACAAGACCAAGAAGGGTAATAAGATTCCCATGCTTTTTAGCGGTTCGGTGATCATGGATAAGGAAGGCGCTATCAATTATGTAGTCTGTACGGCCAGTGATATCACCGACCGTAAACAGGCGGAGGAGAAGTTACAACGCTATGCCGAAGAGTTGAGGCAGATGAATGAGGAAGTCAAGGCATTTGCCTATATTGTTTCACACGACTTACGGGCGCCTCTAATCAATCTAAAAGGGTTTTCAGACGAACTTGCCTACTCATTGAAGGAAGGCAAGACCCTGTTGAATAAATATATTGCACACGTTGACGAAAAGGAAAGAGCCGAGTTTACAACCATTTTTGAACAGGATGTGCCGGAAGCAATAGAGTTTATTTCTTCTTCGGTCAACAGAATGGACGGCCTTATTAACGCCATATTGAAATTGTCTCGCATAGGTCGAAGGGATTTTACGCCCGTATCTATAAATATGGAACAACTTGTGCAGTCTATACTGAAGTCCCTGAATCACCAGGTCGGGCAACACAAGGGGAAGGTATCCGTAGGTGCATTGCCGGAAGTGGTTGTGGATAAAACAGCGATGGAGCAGATCATGGGCAACCTCCTCGACAACGCGGTAAAATACCTCGATCCGGGGCGTCCGGGAAAAATAGCAATCAGCGCGGAACAAGGGCAAGAAGAGACCATTTTTCATATACAAGACAACGGTCGCGGGATAGAGCAAAAAGACATGCACAAGGTGTTTGAGATCTTTCGCAGGGCGGGTAAGGAAGACGTGCCGGGAGAAGGGATGGGACTTGCTTATGTAAGGACCTTAATCCGGCGTCACGGTGGGCGCATCTGGTGTGAATCGGAGCCTGATGTGGGGACTACATTCAGCTTTACTATTCCACACAAGTTAAAAACCGAGGATAAGAAAGCGGCATGATAAAGGATAGAGTGACACCTTTGAGCAAGGACTAAAATGGAGAGAGTTATGGATAAAGATCAAGTTATTAACATCCTTTTGGTAGAAGATGATCCAGGGCTTGCTCGCCTTTCGCAAAAGAAGCTCCAGAGACAAGGCTATGTTGTTCACGTTGCCGCCAATGGGCAAGAAGGACTCTCTATGTTTGATGAGGGTGACTATGACATTTTGCTGGTGGATTACGATATGCCTGTGTGCGGAGGCCTTGAGGTTATTCGCTCGCTAAAAGCAAAGAGGACACTTCCCCCCACAATTATGGTTACCGGCAAAGGCAATGAAAAGATTGCCGTTGAAGCAATAAAATTGGGGGCCTCCGATTATATCGTTAAGGATGTCGACTTAGGGTATCTTGAGCTGCTTCCTATAGTTATTGATAACGTGCTCCAAAAAGACCAACTTATTAGTGAGAAACAAAAAATGCTTGAAGCGGTTAAGGAGAGCGAAGAACGCTACAGGAGGTTGGTCGAGCTTGCACCGGAAGGGATTTCCATTCACGTTGAAGGCAACTTTGTATTTATCAACCCTGCAGGGGCAAAACTTCTTGGAGCTTCGGGAACCGAACAACCATTAGGAAAATCCATACTCGATTTTGTGCATCCCGATTACCGGCAGATCGTTATGATGAGACTAAGGGACCTGGAGGAACAGGCCGATATATTGACTTGGACCGAAGAGAAGTTCGTCCGTTGTGATGGGACAAAGGTTGATATTGAGATGGCCGGGATTCCCTTTAAGTATAAGGGGAAACAAGCAGTTCAGCTTATCTTTCGTGACATTACTGAGCGCAAGATGGCTGAACAACGCCTCGAATATTTGGCCCTTTATGATTCCCTTACGGAACTTCCCAACCGTAGATCGTTTTTTGACCGTTTCAGCCACTCTCTGGCACAGGCGGAGCGATATAAGCTTTTAGTCGCGTTGTTATTCATAGATTTGGACCATTTCAAAGAGGTGAATGACACGTTAGGCCATGATATAGGCGATCTCCTGTTGAAAGAAGTCACGAAAAGGCTGGAAGGCTGTCTGCGCAAGTCAGATGTGCCGGCCCGAATGGGCGGTGACGAATTTACCGTTATTCTCACACAAGTTGCTAACACTCAGGATTCGGAGATTGTTGCGCAGCGAATTGTCGAATCCATTTCCAGACCGTATCATATAGGGGGCCATGAATGCAGCGTTGGTGTCAGCATCGGTATTGCTTTGTATCCATCTGATGGTGACGACATAGAGGAGCTTCTCAGGAAAGCCGACTTTGCGATGTACAATGCCAAGAAAATAGGGAACGACGTTCGGTTTTTTCACAGTATGAAAACGGTGTGACAGCAGAAGAATATATAATGTAATCACAATAAAGAATAGGGGAATAACTTTGAATGAAAACGAAAAGGGTTAAACTTATGAATGAACACGAACTTGTTACAATACTCTTGGTGGAAGATGATCCGGGACATGCACGCTTAATAGAAAAAAATCTGCGCCGGGGATGTGTTAGCAACGAAATTATCTTTCTCGACAATGGTCAGAAGGCAATTGATTATTTGTTTAAGAAAGGCGATTACTCCAAAGACGCAAAGCCTCAACCACTATTGATTCTCCTCGACCTGAACCTTCCTGTCCTTGATGGATATGAGGTCCTCAAACGTATTAAGGAAGAGGAAAGCACTAAACGGATTCCCGTGGTCGTGCTGACAACCACTGATAACCCCCATGACATTTCAAGGTGCTACGAACTTGGATGTAATGTCTATGTAACCAAACCGGTAGAATATGAACAATTTTCCGAAGCAATCCGCCAGCTCGGGCTGTTTTTGGCGATCATTAAAATTCCGGATGATGAGTAGCCATGTCCCATTCTAAAACTATCCGCATACTCTATATGAATGTAACTACTCAGGTTGTTAGGTTCACGGTTCACGGTTCAGAGTTCATGGTGCAGGGTTGATCGCTTTCTAACCTTGAACCGTGAACCTTGGAACTGTGAACCTGAATAGTTACAAATGATGAGTTGGTAAAAACAACTCAGGGAGAACACACATGATCACGGTTAAAAACCGAAAACGCCCTCTAATAAGAGCTTTATTATTTTTTACCGCGATTTCCCTTGTCGCTATTGCCGGAATTGGGATCGCGAAAGAATCAGGGGCTGCCCCAGACCCTGCTACTGTCATGATTCCGGCCAATTTCTCCGGGCTGGCTAAAACAACCAGCCCGGCAGTGGTAAATATTCGAACAGTAAAAACCGTTAAAGGCGGAGGAAGGGTATTTAAACATTTTCAGGGGCCATTTGGAAAGGACGACCCGTTCAGCGACTTTTTTGAAAAATTTTTTGGAGAAATTCCTGAGCATGATTATAAACAACGAAGCCTTGGTTCAGGGTTTATCATAGACAAGGATGGATTTATCGTCACCAATAATCATGTAATTGAAGGCGCTGACAAAATCAGAGTAAAGCTGGCAAACGGCAAGGAGTTTGATGCCGAGTTTTTTGGAAGAGATCCAAAAACAGATATTGCATTAATCAAGATAAAAACAAAAAATGGTCTCCCCCCCGTCACATTTGGAGACTCTGACGCCCTTGCTGTAGGTGATTGGGTCTTGGCGATAGGGAGTCCTTTTGGTTTGGAACATACGGTGACTGCCGGAATTGTAAGCGCCAAAGGGCGTGTTATCGGCTCCGGACCTTATGATGACTTTATTCAAACCGATGCCTCTATTAACCCCGGAAACAGCGGTGGTCCGTTGATCGATATGGAGGGGAAGGTCGTTGGTATCAACACGGCGATCATTGCCGGGGGGCAGGGAATCGGCTTTGCCATCCCGATTAATATGGCCCGAAATATAATAGAACAATTAAAAGAACACGGTCATGTCACTCGCGGATGGCTCGGCGTAAGTATCCAGGACCTGACCCCTGAGCTGGCCGAATATTACGGGGTAAAAGACGGCAAGGGAGCGCTGATCGGCGAGGTGTTCAAAGGAGACCCGGCCGACAAGGCAGGGATCGAGCCTAAAGATATCATTGTGGAAGTAAATGGGAAAAAGATTAACGACAGCAGAGACCTGAGCCGTTTGATTGCCGACGTTGCGGTCGACAACAAGATAAAGATAAAAATAATTCGAAACGGCAAGGAAAAAGTCCTTTATGCCGTTATCACAAAACGCACTGAAGATAAAGAACAAATCGCCGCAAAAGGAGCAGAAGCCGAAAGCGATTTTGGGATAACGGTCAGCGATATTACTCCGGAGATAGCGGATCACTACGGCATTGAGGATACCCAGGGGGTCGTTATCGTGAAAATTGACCCGGACAGCAAAGGGGCGGAGTCGGGTCTGAGAAATGGAGACGTTATCAAGGAGATCAACAGAAAATCCGTCCTTAATGTCAAGGAATATAGGAAAAGGCTCAACGAGCTGAAAAGTGAAAAAAAAATGCGGATACTGGTAAGAAGACAAGCGATTTTCATGATCATAGCGCTTGAGAAATAGAACAAATGCTGGTCATAAAATCTCCGGCAAAAATAAATCTTTTTCTAAAGGTGCTTCGTAGGCGGGAAGACGGGTATCATGACATTGTGTCCGTCATGTGTCCTATAGGGCTTTTTGACAATATAACACTTTCGTTTGATGTTCCCAAGATAACGGTACAATGCCCTGATCCACGCGTTCCGGAAGATTCATCGAATCTTGCTTACAGGGCTGCTGATCTCTTCATGAAGAAATGCGGAGTGTCTGATGGAGTAAGGATCACCATTGACAAGGTCATCCCGGTTGCCGCCGGACTGGGCGGTGGAAGCAGTAATGCCGCTTCTGTATTGATGGGCTTGAACCGGCGCTATGATAATTTCTTTGCTGAAGAGACTCTTATGTCTATGGGCCGCGAAATAGGAGCTGATGTCCCCTTTTTTATTTTCCGGTCTCCGGCCAAGGCCACCGGTATAGGAGATAGACTTACGCCACTGAACGGCTTACCCCCTTTTTGGGTTGTATTAATCTATCCGGGCATCGAGGTCTCCACAGTATATGTATATGAAAATTTAAAGTTGACAAAAAGTGAAATAAATTATAAAGTTCCTACGCTTATAAGGACTTTTTCCGGCCTTAAACAGCTTTTGCATAATGATTTAGAGCAAGTAACCCTTCAAAAGCATCCGGAATTGGAGGACATAAAAAGGGGGCTTGTCGAATCCGGGGCTGAGGGTGCTCTTATGTCCGGTAGCGGGCCAACAATTTTTGGCATATTCGACACTCTTGATAAAGCCCGGACAGCTTATAGATCTATCAGTACAAAAGGGGCATGGGATCTATTTTTGGCTGAGCCACTACTGTAGGGCCCAATACGTTGGGGTGTCGTCAAGTGGTAAGACACAGGATTTTGGTTCCTGCATTCGGAGGTTCGAATCCTCCCACCCCAGCCAGTGAATTGATCCCGCCTTGGCGGGAATTGGAGATTGATTGCTTGAAAAATAATAGTCCATCCGTATAAAGTTTATTACGTCCATTGGGGTATAGAAACGCGCTATGTATGAATTTGTACTTTTTACTGGAAACTCCAATCCAAAACTGGCCGAAGAAGTATGCCAATACCTCAATGTCCCCCTGGGTAATGCCAAGGTGAACACTTTTAGTGACGGCGAAATCCAGATTGAAATCCAGGAAAATATTCGTGGAAAAGATGTCTTTATAATGCAGTCAACTTGTCAGCCGGTAAATGACCATCTGGTTGAGCTGCTGTTAATGATAGACGCGTGTAGCCGTTCTGCCGCAATGCGCATAACCGTGGTGGTTCCTTATTACGGTTACGCGCGCCAAGATAAAAAAGTAGCGCCAAGGGTCCCGATCAGCGCCAAATTGGTCGCCAATCTGATTACCACGGCCGGCGCTAATCGTGTCATCACAATGGACCTTCATGCCGGTCAGATACAGGGTTTTTTTGATATACCGGTCGACAACATCTTTACCGCGCCCGTGCTCTTGGAGCACATACAAGAAAATCTGAAAAACAACATTGTTATTGTATCCCCTGACGCGGGAGGCGTGGAACGCGCGCGGGCCTTTGCCAAGAGGCTCGATGCCGGGCTTGCCATTATAGACAAACGTCGTGAGGCTCCCAATATTGCAAAAGCAATGAATGTAATCGGTGACGTAAAAGGGAAAAGAGTGATCATCTTAGATGACATGATCGATACGGCCGGGACCCTGATTCAGGCCGCCGAAGCGCTCACACAGAAAGGGGTTAAGGAGGTTCACGCATGTTGCTCGCATGCTGTTTTGTCCGGACCGGCTATTAAGCGTATCTGTGATTCCCCTCTTAAAAGTGTGGTGGTTACTAATACGATTCCACCGAATGAGAATTCAAAAGAATGTGAAAAGATCCACGTGTTGTCCGTAGCAGAACTTTTAGGAGAAACGATAATAAGGAGTCATACGGGAAGATCGGTAAGTTCGCTCTTTGTATAATAATTTAGGTAGTAATTTAGGAATTTCATTTTTGCTTATCAGCTATGAGCAATGAGCTAATTTAAGGAGGAACATTTTTGGAAACCTTTGAATTAAAAGTATCACATCGAACGACAACCGGAAAAGGAGCGGCACGGAGCCTAAGAAGAGAAGGCCGGATTCCGGCTATATTGTATGGTCTCAACACTGAGACGGTTTCACTTGCGGTCTCTATTCGGGAGTTGCAAAACGTACTTAAAACGAGCGCCAGTGAAAACGTGATCTTAAACTTAGTTATTGATAACGGGAAAAAGACTACACAAACGGCCATGGTGAAAGAACTGCAGACGACCCCGCTTAAGCGGGACTATCTGCATGTAGACTTTTATGCGGTTTCTATGGAAAACCCGATACATGTAAAAGTTCCTGTTGTTGTGACCGGCGAATCCAAGGGAGAAAAACAAGGCGGACTTGTACAGGTTATCCGCAATGAGCTTGAGATATTATGTCTTCCGCTCGATATCCCTGAAGCGATTGAGATTGATGTCACCGATCTTGACATCGGTGATTCAGTACACGTGGAGGACATTCCGGTTAGAGAAAAGGTTAAATTGATAGCTGACACCAATTTCACAGTTGTGACGGTTCTTGCTCCTACTGTAGAAGAAGCAGTAGAAGAAGGTGTAGAAGTAGCCGCACCGGGGGTAGAAGCAGCAGCCCCTGAAGAGAGTACTGAAGAAGCGGGATAACCATAATGGGTTTATCAGATAGTTTTGAGCAAGAGCAAGTAAAAAGTGGGATGTCCGTTGACAGTAGTCCGTTTCCCGTTGTTGAAAATAAGTGGTAATGCATCTTATCGCGGGGCTGGGGAATCCAGGGATACGATATTATTATACGAGACACAACATTGGTTTCCGAATTATAGACTGTTTGTCGCAGGTCCACGGGATACCGCTCAACAAAGAGAAATTTAACGCTGTATATGGGAAAGGTTTTATTCGTGAGATACCCGTTATTCTGGCAAAGCCGATGGCATATATGAATATGAGCGGCCCGCCTACGCGGAAGCTCGCCGAGTATTTCAAGATAGATGTGACTGATGTATTAGTACTACATGATGATATAGATCTTCTATTTGGCAAAATAAAAATTAAAAAGAAAGGAGGGCATGCAGGACACAAGGGTATACGGTCTTTGATTGAGACTTTTGGAAGCGGGGCTTTTTCCCGCATCAGAATCGGGATCGGACGACCTGACAACAGGGAGGAAGTGACCGATTATGTGTTGGGAAGGTTTGATCCCCAACAGGAAGCTGTAGTGGAGGAGGTGGTTTCCAAAGCACAAGAAGCGGTTGAAACCATCATATTGAACAAAAAAATTGATGACATAAACTAAATTTGGGGAGGTAAAGAATATGTTGGACGCTATACTGGGGAATGTAGAACTCTACAGTACCTTCGCGGGTATTATCGGGGTATTGTTCACGCTCACATTGATCGCTTATGTCAAAAAAGCTCCGGCCGGCGATGAAAAAATGACTGAAATCGCAGGCGCCATCAAGGAAGGGGCTATTGCCTACTTAAACCGTCAATTAAAAACCATTGCTATTACGGCCGTAATCGTTGTGGCCATTATCGGCGCAACAATGGGCGCGACAATGGCGGTCGGCTTTATCGTTGGCGCTGTCGCCTCTTACGTGGCAGGCTACATCGGAATGAGGGTCTCGGTTATCGCCAATGTCAGGACTGCCGAAGCTGCCAAAGACGGCCTTGCCGCCGGTCTGAACATGGCCTTTAAGGGCGGAACCGTCACCGGCATGATCGTTGCCGGTCTGGCACTTACGTCAGTGGCAGGTTTTTATACCTTTACACACGACATCAAGGCGCTGGTAGCGCTCGGCTTTGGCGGAAGTCTTATCTCTATCTTTGCCCGTCTCGGCGGCGGTATCTTTACCAAGGGCGCGGACGTTGGCGCAGACCTTGTCGGCAAGGTAGAAGCCGGCATCCCGGAAGACGATCCGAGAAACCCGGCTGTTATCGCCGACAACGTTGGCGACAACGTTGGCGACTGCGCGGGCATGGCCGCGGACCTGTTCGAGACCTATGCCGTTACCGCGGTAGCCGCAATGCTCCTCGGACATCTCCTTTTCCCGAAATTTCACGGAGCGGTTGTATTCCCGCTGGCGCTCGGCGCCATCTCCATCGTTGCAAGCATCATCGCATCCTTCTTTGTAAAACTGGGTGAAGGCAAGTACATCATGGGCGCCCTTTACAAGGGAATGTTCGGGTCCGCCATCCTTGCCGCTATCGGTTTTTATCCTGCCACCAGGGCTCTGATGACCGGTGTTCCCGGCCTGGATGTTATGAACTGCTACTATGCCACGCTGGTCGGCTTGATCCTGACCGTGGTTATTGTTATCATCACTGAATTCTACACCGGCATCTATGGTCCGGTAAAGGGGATTGCCCAGGCTTCCGTCACCGGTCATGGCACAAACCTCATCGCTGGTCTTGCTGTCAGCATGCAGTCAACCGCGCTTCCGGTTATCGCGATCTGTCTTGCGATCGGGATATCTCACTCCCTTGCCGGCCTTTACGGAATCGCGCTGGCCGCCATGTCTATGCTCTCAATGACCGGTATGGTTATTGCCATTGACGCCTACGGCCCCATTACAGATAACGCCGGCGGCATTGCTGAAATGGCTGGAATGGATCAAAGCGTGCGCGATGTTACCGATCCACTCGACGCGGTCGGCAACACCACCAAGGCTGTTACCAAGGGCTATGCGATCGGTTCCGCGGCGCTCGCGGCCCTCGTTCTTTTTGCCGCTTATCTGCAGGATCTTACAGAGGCGGCGGGGCACGGGAAAGAGCTTTCCTTTGACCTGAGCAATGTTGATGTTATCATCGGCCTTTTCATCGGCGGTCTTCTCCCTTATCTGTTCGGCTCCATTGCCATGAAGGCTGTGGGCAAGGCAGGCGGCAAGGTTGTTGAAGAGGTACGCCGTCAGTTCCGTGAAATCCCCGGAATCATGGAAGGCACCGCAAAACCGGATTATGGGACATGCGTTGACATCGTAACCAAATACGCGCTCAAAGAGATGGTCGTTCCGGCCCTGATCCCGGTGATAACTCCCGTTGTCGTGGGTCTTGCCCTTGGCAAGGTCGCCCTGGGTGGCTTGTTGATCGGAAGTATCGTAACCGGTGTCTTTGTCGCCCTGTCCATGACCACAGGTGGAGCTGCATGGGACAACGCCAAGAAGTACATTGAAGACGGTCACCTTGGCGGCAAGGGTAGCGATGCCCACAAGGCTGCGGTTACCGGTGATACGGTCGGCGATCCTTACAAGGACACCGCTGGTCCGGCAATCAACCCGATGATCAAGGTTTTGAACGTGGTAGCGCTTCTTTTGATCCCGTTCCTCGTATAATTTCAATTAGTTAAAATTTAGCTATAAAGGGTTGGCGCAGACAATGCGCCAACCCTTTATTTTTTTAAGCATCTTGAATTTCTCGGTATAATGTGATATATAATGTTTTTTTAATATTATTTGATGATTTCGTAAAAAGTCATCATTATTTAGCTTTGACGTATAGGGGGTTCTCCCATGTTTCACGTAGGTGACTTGGCCGTCTATCCTGCACATGGTGTAGGAAAGATTGAATCAGTAGAAAGCAAAGAGATTTCCGGGGCCAAGCAAGATTTTTATATAATGCGTATTCTGGAAACCGATATGATCATCATGATCCCCGTCCAAAATGTGGACACGGTTGGACTGCGCGAAATTATAAACCTCAAGGAAGTGTCCAAGGTATATAACATTCTGAAAAAAAGGGATATCCCGCCTGATAATCAGACATGGAACCGGCGATACAGAGATTATATGGATAAGATAAAGACAGGGTCGGTATATGAAGTATCCGAGGTACTTAGGGATCTGTTTTTACTCAGGGTCGAAAAAGACCTCTCGTTTGGAGAGCGCAAGATGCTCGATACGGCCCAAAGCTTGCTGGTAAAAGAGCTGGCAATCGCCATGAAAACCGAAGAAGAAAAGATAGCGAAAAAAATTAACAAAATATTCAGTCAAAATGACGAGGACGAAACCTCAATATTGCAAGATAAATCGGCACACCAATTTGTAGCATCCAAGAAAGAGGAAAAACAACGCCTCGATCTCGCAGTAGCCGATCATATTTCAAGCATATCGCGCTCTCACGTTACAAACCTCATAAAAGAAGGTCATGTTCATGTCAACGACGTGTTAACCCAAAAGCCAGGGTATCGTCTTAAGGCCGGGGATGCCGTCTCTATCACTATTCCACCTCCAACACCGTCTAAGCTTATGCCGGAAGAGACCCCTCTTTCAATTCTGCATGAAGACAAAGACCTCCTGGTAATCAACAAACCACATGGAATGGTGGTTCATCCGGCAGCTGGTCATAATTCCGGAACCCTGGTAAACGCCCTGCTTGCCCACTGCACCGATCTACAAGGAATTGGAGACGAACGCCGCCCCGGCATCGTCCATCGTCTGGACAAAGAGACATCAGGCTGCATTGTGGTGGCAAAAAACGAGGAAACTCACACTGAGCTAAGCCGACAGTTCAAGGACAGAACTGTCAAAAAAGTGTATCTTGCTCTTGTTTACGGGACAATGAGGAAAAAAAGCGGGACCATTTCACTTCCAATAGGGAGACATCCGGTCGATAGGAAAAAAATGTCCACTCAAAGTAAACATGGACGTCCAAGTGAAACAATATGGACGGTAAAAAAATCATTTAAGAAAGTTAGTCTTCTTGAAATCAACATAAAAACCGGACGGACTCACCAGATTCGAACACACCTATCAGCTATTAATCATCCTGTGGTAGGAGATCCTACATATGGTGGGCAAAAACGCTCGGCAAATATCTCTCCAAAGGCCCTTTCCGAGCTTCTTAGAAATGTCCGCAGGCAGATGCTGCACGCATGGAAATTATCATTCAAACATCCGCGAACAGAGGAAAGGGTCTCTGTTGAAGCCCCGCTTCCAGAGGATATGGAAAACCTTCTGAAAGCTTTGAAGGACTATAAATAAAGTGTAAGTTAGTATCCTCTTCATGTTTGATGGCGGAGTACTGGAGTGATAGAGTACTGGAGTGATGGGTATATAGGGTATAACTGTTTGAATTTCGCAAGTTTTTACTGCACTTCATTCCAATACTCCAATACTCCAATACTCCAATACTCCATTTTAGAGACCCTACAGTGTTAAAAGTAGCTGTCACAGGCGGTGCAGGCTCTGGGAAGAGTATTGTATGCGCTGAATTCAAAAAACTGGGGGCTCACGTCATCAACCTCGACATGATATCCCGGGAGGTGGTTCGACCATATACCGATTGCTGGCAACAAATCGTAGACTACTTTGGGAAGGAAATCCTGGAACCGGATGATTCTATAAACCGCCGCAAGCTCCGCGAAATCATACTGATCGATCCCGGCGCACGCAAGGATCTGGAAAAATTAACACATCCTGAGATCCTGCATAATATGAAAAAACAGATGAAGGTCTTAGAAAAGACTTCTCCAGGTGGGCGCCTCGTAACGGAAGTTCCTCTTCTGTTCGAATGCGGCCTTAAAGACTTTTTTGATGTGGTTATCCTCGTGACCGCCACCCCCTCTCAACAGATACACCGTTTAATGAAGAGGGACAATGTTTCCGCTAAGAGTGTAAAGGCCCTTTTAGATATACAACTATCTACTAAAGAAAAAAGGAAATATGCCGATTTCATAATCGAAAACAGTGGGACCAAGGAAAATTTGTCAAAAATAGTGTTAGAGATATATGAAAAACTGTCGAAAGGCCTTGACAGAGAACGGGTTATGATATAAATGAAATTATTATATGCAATGGATACCTACCAAACGGGGAATTCATAAGTTCTAAATTATTCCAAGTCATAACACGAGACCTTTGCAAAACTGCCATTTTTCCGTGATGCGGCGTCAGGCTTCAAATTTTAATCCTCAAAATACATTATGTATTCCTCCGGTTAAAATTTTCGACTTCCTTGCCTGACAAAAAAATGTCACGTTTTGCAAAGCTTGCTATATTGCAGTAAGCCTTGAGTTCAAATGAAAAAGGCTATACTCATTTCGATTCCAGTTACAGTAAGTTGGTTGGTAATCCGGAATCAAAAGAGGAGTATAGCCATGACATCTAATAAAACTGAAAAAATCAAAACTATCAACGAAAAAACGCTCATTGTTGCTTTGGATATTGGTAAGAAAGTTCATTATGGCTACTTCAGGACGCCTAAAAATCAAGATATTAAACCGTTTTCGTTTTATAACACCGGACAAAGCTTTAATAAATTTTGGGGAAAGCTTTGCAGGTTTAAAGACAAGCACATGCTTGACAAGGTTGTAGTTGGCTTTGAATCTACAGGGCCATATGCTGAACCGATATCGAATTATTTGAGAAAAAAACCGGTTAACCTGGTTCAGGTCAATCCGATGCATACTAAAAGAATCAAAGAACTTACGGGCAATTCTCCAAACAAGACGGACAAAAAGGATCCCCGTGTAATTGCAGATGTCATTTCGCTTGGCCATTCTTTGACCGTTGTTGTCCCTGAGGGTGCAGCAGCACAGCTGCGCAGACTTACTCAGGCAAGAGAGCGAACGATAGAACGCAGAACAGCCATGAAGAATCAGCTTCAGGATCTTATTTTTGTGATATTTCCAGAACTTGGCGATATTATTAAACCATCCACAAAGACAGGCATGTATCTGATTAAAAATTATCCTGACCCTAAAAGTATTGTATCCATTGGTATTGAAACGCTTTGTAATATTGTAAGAAAAATCAGTCGTGGAAAGTTCGGTATAGACCGAGTTGAAGAACTTTATAATGCTGCAAAAGAATCTGTAGGGATTACAGAAGGCAAAGAGAGTATACTTCTTGAGACAAGTCATCTTGTTTCTAACATAGAGGCTGAAAATAGATACATTGAAAGCCTGGAAGAGCAGATGATTGTGTACCTGGAACAGATTCCTTACAGTCACAGCATATTGTCTGTCAAAGGTATCGGGAATATAACTGTTGCCGGCCTGATAGGAGAAGTTGGTGATTTCAGGAAGTTTAAGACAATATCTGAGGTAACAAAACTGGCTGGACTCGATCTGTTTGAGGTCAGTTCCGGAAAGCATAAAGGGAAGCATCGTATTTCTAAACGAGGCCGGGCCTTGATAAGAAAACTTTTGTTTTTTGCTGCTCTTAATGCAGTTAGGTCCCATGGAATTATGCATGCCAGGTACCAGAAGATGCTTAATAATGGTACACCCAAAATCAAGGCACTGATTGCAGTATCCAGGAAGCTTTTGCGAATAATATTCGCGCTTGTCCGTGATAGTGCCGAATATGATGAAAATTATAACAGAAAACATGAATATAAATTAGCCGCATAGTGTGAAGGCGGGGAGATTACCGG
>JBDRFJ010000124.1:0-21151 GCA_043818915.1 Pseudomonadota bacterium
GGCTTCCCATGGCACAGGAAGCTTGCCGACACCAAGCAGAAAACCACCCAGCAGGCCATAGAGCACGAGCATCGTCAGGCTATTGATGGCTACCATAACCAGAGTCAGGCCATCATTGCCTTTGGAAAGATATCCCCACATCAAAACCATGGCAGTACATGGAGCAACGCCCAATAGAATGCACCCCGCGAGGTAACTGCGCCAGAGAGGGATTTGGAGCATTTTTATCCCCTCGTGGAGTACAACCGTGCCTGCCCCATGAACCGATCCCACTGCCCAGTCGGCAGCCGGTGGCATTTTTACGATATCCACCGCATCGGAACCTATAAGAGTCAAAAAAAGAGAGCCCAGGAAGAAGTTGGCTATGGCTACCATAGTGAAGGGTTTGACCCCCCAGTTTACAAACAGGGTCAGGAGAACAGGTTTGGGTGTCTTGCCGGCTTTGATGACCTCGGCAAAATCAATCTTGACCATGATGGGATACATCATGAAAAAGAGGCAGATCGCGATGGGAATGGAAACAACAGGCGCCTCGCCCACGTAAATGGCGAGACCGTCAAGAAACGTTGCGACCCTTGGAGCGAACCGTCCCAAGAGGATACCTGAGACAATGCAAACAAGCACCCAGATGGTGAGATATTTTTCAAAGACGCTCAGCCCTTTCGGCGGGATGGCACTGCAGGATTCCGTTTTCATGATAATGTCTCCTCGGTCGGAATTAGGAAAAAACAAACACATCCGAATTCGCGCCCGGAGTCGGGTTGGTTTTGATCGTCTTGATTGAGCAAGGTCGCTCTTTCTTGTTCGAGGTCAATCCTTTCCTGTTACTACAAGACTCCGAAAATGTAGACAAGGCAGTAGTAAATTCCCACCAATATAAATAGCCCTCCGGTGATACGCCGAACCCACCATTCAATCCGTGTCAGTTTATTTAAAGCCTTGCCCACGGATCGGGCACTCGCCGATATCAGGATAGCGAACACGATGACCGGGATTCCGGTCCCAATGCCGTACAGCGACGGTAACGCAAAAGCGGAACCGTATTTTATCGACAAAGGAATGAGGCTCCCAAAAAAGAGAGCAGCCGACGTAGGACAAAATGAAAGGGCAAAGAGGATTCCCAACAGCCCCGCTCCCCAAATACCACCCTTCTCGGCATGCTTCCGGATCGCATGACTGGCCAGCCCCCCGGACAGATTGATCTTAATCAAATTCAGAAGGAACATACCAACAATGATCAAAAGCGGACCAAGAAGCCTGTTCATATATTTATGCAGGAAATAGGCGGCTCCGGGAATCGACAAAATTCCCTTGGTGATAAAGATCCCTAAGGCAAGGTAGGTAATTGCCCTGCCAAGCGTATAAGAAAGACCGAGCCATAGCACGTGACGAGCGCTGCTGACCCCTTTTCCGATGAAAGAGATCGCAACGATGTTGCTTGCCAGAGGGCAAGGGCTTATCGAGGTCAATATTCCAAGCCACAAGGCCGATGCAGTTCCAAAGAAGGACGTGTCCATTAGTTTTCTGCCAGATAAGAACCGACCTCATCACGAATGTACTTCAGGAAAGCGTCTTTGTCGTAGAGGAGTTCCCATACCTTCTTAAGGTTCTTCCAGCGTATTTGCTCTCCGTTGCGGGTGTCCACAATCACCACGGACTTCGTATAAAGCTTGAAGTCTTTTATGAAATGTTCGTTGCCGTGTTCTTCGATATTAACGGCCAGCCATTCCAGGCGACCGTCTCTGATGGCATCAGCGAAGCCGGAGAGTATTGCCTCGCGCGTGTAGGCCTCGATTTTCCTGCAGGAGGAACAGCGAGCCCTTCCATGGAAATAGTAGGTTACGACCTTATGTGACGATTGGCGCAGACTTTTTTCGGGATCGGTTTCCGGTCCCTGGCGGGATTCCTTGGCAATAAGAAAAGTCGCACTCCCAAGAACAAAGACCAAGAGCGCAACGGTGATCAGCGTCTTAGATTTCATGTCCAACGTTCTCCTTTCGGATTAGGGCCTTGGCCCTGGTATTGCCGGGCAGGGCTAAGGCCCCGGCCAAACTCCTTCTCTGGAAATCCATTACAAAGGTGCGGAAGCCCTTCATTTTTTATTCAAAAGCTCTTTTGCTTGTTCCACGCTCAGGACCTTGCCGCTCGATACCACCTTTCCGTCAATCACCAGGCCGGGGGTCATGAGGATCCCGTGTTCCATAATCTTCAACATGTCGCTTATCTTTTCGACCTCGGCTTCTATTTCCAACTCTCTTACAGCCTGCTTAACATTTTCAGTTAGTTTGACGCACTTGGGGCATCCAGGCCCTAAAATTTGAATTTTCATAATACATCACCTCATGAATATATTACGGAGGGCATTTTATTAACCGCCCACTCGCTACGATCGTTCGAGAAACAGAGAGCACAGAGGGAGATTAGTTTCTATACTACAGCCCCGAAAATAAGCCCCGCACCCGTGGAAAGAACGATTACAATGCTCACGAAAACAAGCGTCTTTTGCGTCCCCATCACACTGCGAATCACCAGCATGTTGGGGAGTGACAATGCAGGTCCGGCTAATAAAAGCGCCAGGGCAGGCCCTTGTCCCATTCCGCTTCCGAGAAGTCCTTCGAGGATCGGCACCTCGGTCAAGGTGGCAAAGTACATAAAGGCGCCTACCACTGAAGCAAAAAAGTTTGCCCACACCGAATTCCCTCCCGCCAGTGATTCAATGTAATGGGCGGGGATAAGCGCCTCGTGTCCCGGCCGACCGAGCAAGAACCCTGCTACAAGTACACCGCCAAACAGGAGCGGTAGGATCTGCTTGGCAAAGCCCCATGTCGATTCCCCCCACTGGATAACTTCCTCCCTGGAAAACCAGGTTTTGAGAATAATACCCAAAACGATCAGGAGCCCCACAGCAATCGGCCAATGAATTCGGTGCACGGCATTCCACAACCCTACCGGTTCCGCGGGCTTACCCCATGCGGCAAAAATGAGAATCAGAACGAGCACCAGCATGTAGAGACCATTCTGCCACAATGGACGCTCTTTTTCTTCATCGGGTAGCGTAATTTCACCGGTGACCCTCGCCTGATCTTCCTTGCGATACAGAAAGGCCATAAGCAAACCGGTTATTATAGCAAAGAGTATGGCGCCAATGGCACGGGCAAGGCCGAGTTTCCACCCGAGGACACGGGCGGTCAGGATGATCGCCAGCACATTGATGGCCGGACCGGAATAAAGAAACGCGGTGGCCGGGCCAATCCCTGCGCCACGACTATAAATACCGGCAAAGAGGGGCAATACAGTGCAGGAACAGACCGCCAAGATAGACCCGGAAACCGAGGCCACGGAGTATGAAAGAAGCTTATTGGCCTTTGCCCCAAAGTATTTCAGCACCGCAGCCTGCGAGATAAAGCAGGCAATTGCCCCTGCGATAAAAAACGCGGGGATCAGACAGGCCAGTACATGCTCCCGCGCGTATTCCTGGAGCATGTAGAAACCTTCCATGATTGACGCGCCAACACGCGCTGAACCAAATGGCGTGTAGTATGCGGCAATAAAGATAAGGAAAATAATGATAAATTTTGTGCGTTCTTTCATCTTCTGGTTACGCGTTACTTGTCACTGGCTTAAGGTTTCTGGTTGCTCGTTACCGGCTTGTGCGCTGCCTACTCCTTACTGCCTACCGCATACTCCATAAGCAGCTATGAGCCATGATCTTTCTTGCGGCAGATTTCCAGCCTGTTGGTTGTGTATGCCTTCTCCCTGTCAGCAACAACCTGGGAGTCGTTATCAAGAATGCCGGTCAGATATCTTACAATGGGTTCTGCGTAAATGTTGTGGGAGTCTCCGGCAATTTTGTGATTCACCCACAACCCTTCCTTGGTGCTGGTAATAAGACCGGCATCTTCCAATAATTGCAGATGCTTGGATACCGTGGACTGAGCCATTCCCAGAATGGCCTGTACTTCGCAGACACACATCTCCTTGTGCTGGAGCATCTTGAATATCCTGACCCGGGTTTTGTCAGAAAGGGCCTTGGTGATTTTTAGAAATTCTCTCATTGTTCTATATATCGTAATATAACGATCTATAGTGTTTTGTCAAGGAACTCTGGTAAAATTTTTTGATTTAGGACACAGTTTTTGACAGATACACGCGGTTACGCGTTGCGAGTTACGGGTTACAAATCGACCTCCTTATTCTCTTCATGCGTCAAATGAGGTTGTGTATCGTAGTACCTAATTTAGGCATCTTTCTTTTTTAACTCGTAACTCGTAACTCGTAACGGATAGTTGTGTTCATTTGCGTCCAAAATGGAAATTGCTGTACTACTGAACGATCTCTTCTTCAACAATGTCCTTTTTCTTAGTAGAGGGCCCCTTTTCAGTGGAAGGAGATGTTGGCGGGGGCGATTTTACAGACGTGGTATCGGTAGATTGGATCTGTTTTTTCAAGAGCTTAAGTTCTATCTCAAACAACTGAATTTTATCATTTAATTGTTCCTGTTCCTTACCCAAACTTTTCACGTCTGTCTTCATTTTAGACAGATTCAGCATGGCTGATTCCTGTTTTTCTAAGGCCTGCTTCAAGTCGCTCAAAGTCTTGCCAAGGGCGGCCAGAGTGTTCCCAAGGTCTCTATCTGTTTTTTCGTTGACATCCCTTGATTTGGTCAAGCCTGTTATTTCCTGTTGTTGTTTTCTTAAATCACCCTTTACAGTATCAAGGGCTTTGGTAACCCCTGTCAATTCTTTCTTTACAATTGTGTCCACAGCCTTTGTGTCTGTTTTTTCTTTTTTCAGTGTTTGCAAAGCCTCGGCTTGCTTTTTTATGTCCTTTTGAATGCTGTTTAATGTTTGGCTAAAGCCTCCGATTCCGTCCATCAGCGATTTTTTTGATTCTGACGTCTGCTCTGAAAAGAACGTCTTGAGTTCATCTATATCTTTTGAAACGCTGTTCACTTCTTTTAGTGCTAAATTATGCTTTTCAGTCATTTTGTGATTCATAACAAAATAGAGAAACAGCAACCCGATGATAAGCACAATAGGCAGGATAACTGACAGGAATGTCAGGCGGAAACTCATTTTATCGACAAGGTTATCCTTAAGCTCGTCTTGAGCGAAACCGTCAAGAGAGACATCCTTTATCGGTTTTGATTCCTTGAACGCCATAATGTTTCAGCCTTTCTTGCCAGATAACTTTTTAAGAAACCATCAACTTTGAGTCAATATAACCTTAATTGAGTTAAAATTCAATTGTAATGGTCCACCGAACTGATCAACCGACCACAGACCTTGAGCGTTTACGCTCAATTAAGGTATAAAAGAATGCTCATTGTGTGTCAATTCGAGAAATTAGAGAGTGTCCATTCAGAAAGGGTAGATCAGAGCTGATATCATATTTGCTTCCTTGCTCAAATATTGTTATCTAATAAGAACAAGCACGATATAGTCCTTTTTCCGCTACCTCAATAGTTGATTACGAGTGTTAATACTATGAAAAATCGTCCCGCAGCCATCAATCTGATATGGCTTTTCATGATATTGCTGGCAACAGTGGTAGCCGCGTACAATGGACAAATGAAGCAGATGCTTGATGCGTCATTCGAGTCCGCAAAGAGTTCCGTCAGTCTGGCGATCGGGTTGATCGGAGTTATGGCGTTATGGCTTGGCCTGATGAAGGTGGCCGAGGCAGGGGGGCTGTTGCTTCTTATCGCTCGTGCTATCCGCCCTATCATGGTTCGTCTCTTTCCCGGCGTTCCAGCCGAGCATCCGGCAATGTCAGCCATGATTATGAATATGTCCGCCAATGCCCTGGGGCTTGGCAATGCTGCCACACCAATGGGGATTAAGGCGATGATGGAGCTCGACCGGCTGAATCCGAACAAGGGAGAGGCGACCAATGCGATGTGTCTCTTTTTGGCTATCAACACGTCGAGCGTTACTCTACTTCCACTGGGCGTGATAGGCGTGCGAGCATCTGCCGGCGCCGCAGAACCTGCCTCCATCCTTATCCCAACGCTTGTTGCAACAATCTGTTCAACCGCCATGGCAATTGCCGCCTCCAAGGCATTTGTTTCTTTCAGCGGCCGGGAAACATGGGTGGAGACATTGGCGGCAAATCCAGGAGAGATAAAACAGGATTCCGTGACAGAGGATAATGGTGAGGAGTCTGTTGAAGAGCTTCAGCCGCCTGGGCTGATCGGCAAGTGGGCGGCTATCTTAATGGTCCTTGCCTTTGCAGGAGGGCTCATATATCGTGTCACCATCAGCAGTGATGCTGCTGCGCTGGGAAAGGAGATTCTATCTTATTGGCTGGTCCCTGCCATTATGTGCGGCCTCCTCTTGTTCGGTTATCTCCGGGGCGTTAAGGTCTATGAGGCTGCTACGGCCGGGGCAAAGGAAGGATTTCAAGTCGCCGTCAAGATCATCCCTTTTCTTGTTATGATATTGGTTGCCATTGGGATGTTTCGGGCCTCAGGCGCCTTTGATCTGATGGTCTCGGCGCTACAGCCGATCACCTCAATAATCGGAATGCCGGCGGACGCTCTTCCAATGGCCTTGATGCGCCCCCTTTCCGGTTCCGGTGCGTTTGGAATCATGAGCGAAGTGGTCAGCCGTGCCCCTGACAGTTTTTCCTCCTTTTTGGTCTCCTCGATGCAAGGCTCTACAGAGACCACATTTTACGTCTTAGCCGTCTATTTCGGCTCCATTGGCGTGGTTAGGACTCGACACGCAGTGGCAGCAGCCCTCATTGCCGATGTGACAGGGATTATGGCGGCGCTTGGTATCTGTCATCTCATGTTCTGAAAGCTATTAGAGAGGATTAATCCGCCTCAGTAGGACCAATTTTGTGTAATTTTCCCGGTGATCATCATTGGAGTAATGGAGTACTGGAGTGTTGGAACTACCGGGATTTGGGACTTTTTTATCAATACTCCATTGCTCCAGACTTCGGTGTCAATTCAAAACTCATCAATCTCCTGTAGCCCTATGAAAATTAATATAGGATATTAGGGGCTTTGAAACTAAAGGTTGATCTAAAAATGGAAGAACTTACGTGTATATTCTGTGGAGGCGTTGCAGAGATCGTGGGCAAATGAAGTAACGCCCGGGTCGTGTGCAGGTCCTGCCGCATGGAAGCCAAACTGGATGACTACAGAGATCAGATTGAGGAATGGATGGAGAAGGTGTGTAGAGATATTGCTAACATCTATTCCATTGGTCACGGCAACAAGACGTTTGATGAGTTCCTCTCCATCCTTCAGGCCTATGAAATAACGTGTCTTGTCGATATCCGTTCCTATCCACATTCTAAGAGGAATCCCCACTTCAACATAGATACGTTTGCGGCTGAATTGGCGAAAGTAGGCATTTCATACGTATGGCTCAAGGAATTAGGCGGATTCAGGAAACAGGGGCTTGAGGCCAAATCCCCTCATGTGGCTTTAAAGAGCCAGGGTTTTCGAAACTATGCTGACCATATGTTTACCGATGTATTCAAACAAGGGATCGATAAGCTCGTGAGTTTGAGAGGAAAGGGAAGAGTCTCTTTTATGTGTGCGGAAACATTACCGTTTCGCTGTCACAGATGGCTATTGTCGGACTACCTTGTGAGTAATAACGTCGAGGTGGTTCACATAATAGATGAAAACAAGACTATGGTGCACAGGCTTTCAAGATATGCCACAGTCCGAAATGGACACGTAGTTTACGATCGGCTTGAAGGTGAACAGGTCTGATTTACCCTTATGAGGCAGTTTCAAAACGCCCCATTTTGTCCAATCGCCGACTTCGCCATAGTAGCCTTTTCAGCCGTCGTAGCCAGGGCTACTATGGCGAAGTCGGCGGCTACGACGGCTGAATCTGCGTCAGGCTCAAATTATAATCCTCGAAATACTTCGAGTATTCCTGTGGTTAAAATTTTCGCCTTTCTTGACCTTGGATCCCGCCGATGGCGGGAAACATTTTGAAACCGCCTCATATAGTTTTCTTGTCTGTCCCAAACAACCCTTGACTTGACAGTGGTCAGATCCTTCCGGAGCTCAATGGCGATTAAGCAGCTAAGCGTTCATCCGGATTTTTTTCATTGCAGACCTTTTTCCACTGTACGCATCCGCGGCACGATTCTCCAATGTTCTGCGTTTGTCGTGCCGGCCGCGAGCTTTTCATATCCCTGCGCTTGCGGCAGGCCGTTAAGGTCATGGTGCAGTGGAATCGTTCGCACCTAAACATTGTCATGTAACATAACCTCTTAAGTTTATATCTTGAGACCCTTGCAGAACTGCCATTTTTTCGTGATGCTGCATCAGGCTTCAAATCTTAATCCTCGAAATACCTAATGTATTCCTGCGGTTAATCCCGCCAAGATCGCCTTCCTTGCCTGACGAAAAAATGTCGCGTTTTTCAAAGGTCTCATCTTATCCATCAGCCTCCAATACCGGTTTCCACGAACGTCCGGCGCCGGGATGATGGAAATAAAAAGCCCTCCTGAGAGGTAGGAGCCAAGACCTATAACTCAAGAGGGCTGAATGGAGGTAAGCAAGCCAAGTTAGTTATGGCCTACTATAAGTGAAATTTATCACAGAATTTTAGGATGTCAAGGGGCCGATGTGCTACAATAGTTTGGAAGGATGAAAGTGTTTAAAAAACAGGTGGTTCAAGTAAGCGATCTTTGTTAAAATAAAGTATATTATTGCACGATATACAACACCCGCCTCTGTTCAGGGTGTGGAATCGTGTATGTTACTGCTCGGGTCGTCAGGCGCTCCTGGTCGAGCCATTGTCTCAGTTCAGAAAGTTCAGTTACGCCGGCAGGCCCTTTGAAGATGATCAACAATCCGTTTTTCTTTAAGAAAGGCCTTCCCAGCTCAATAAAAGTTCTGATGGAAGAAAATGCGCGTGAGAGCACTATATCGTAACAATGCAGCATGTCCGGATGTCTTTTTATGGCATCTTCTGCGCGGCCTTCTACTGTAGTTATTTCGGAAAGGTTTAGTGTTCGTATGATATGTTTTTGGAAGTGTATCTTTTTTCGGGAGGAATCGAGGAGGGTCACCCGGAGATCAGGGCGGATAATTTTTAGGGGTATGCCGGGGAGCCCTGCCCCGGAACCGAGGTCAAGAACAGAGGCCTCTTTCAACAGATATGGGGCCGGTGCGATAGAGTCGAGAAGGTGTTTGGTTAAGATTTCTTTTTCCTGGGTAATGGCTGTCAGGTTGATCTTTTTGTTCCATGCCTTAAGCTCCTCCATGTAGAGCAGTAAGCCGGCTATCGTGTCGTCGGAGAGATCTATGCCAAAGCTCTCGGCCCCTTTAGTAAGAATATCAACATATTTAGCAGCGTTCTTCATAATGTTTCACGTGAAACATTCGGGAATTTTTGTTAGAGAGAATTGATGGTCTCGTAAGAGGTCTTTCGTGAACGACTTTTTAGGAGACCATCAGGGTTCACGGGATAATCACAAACAAAAACGATTTTATGGAATGGTTATGGAATCACTGGTCTCAATATTTGTCGCTGAATCATAGGTCCAGCCCGATTTGACAACATCAGAAATCGTGAAGATAAAGTTCGTACCGGTGGGCGGGTTCTTTACCGCGTCTGAAGCCAGTGTTACTTTTCCGGAAGAATCAGTTGCGCCGGAATCGATATCTGTGGTGGCACTGCTCCAGGAGCCATACACCGTTGCCCCGTCTACTGGGTTGCCGCTTGAATCAACTACTGTTACGGTTGCGATGGCATTTGTAAATTCATTCGGGCCAGCGGTTCTGGTGCTAAGGTCTGTATCGATACTGCTCACATGCATAGTCATAGTAGGTGCTTCCACAATGGTAACAGTGCTACTCGCGGAGTTGTCGGCAGTATCTGTCTCTCCGTCTACAGCACTTGCCTTGGCCTCCAAGATGTGACCACCTATACTTGAATTTGCTGCGTCCCAGTTGAATGAGACAATTTTTAATTCCCCTGCGGCAAGGGTTACTGTAAGAGACCCTATTTCTACGTTGTCAATAGTATCGGTCAGTGTCAATGTAGTAGTCTCAGCAAAAGTGCCCTGATTGTCCATGCTAACATCTATACTTACTATATCTTCTGTGGTCGCTTCCAAGGGCGCATCTATGGCAGTAACAGCCACATCGTGGACTGGCTCCGGCGTATAGTTTAACGCCGCATAGGCATCCACTATCCCCCAGCCGTATTCGGAATCCCAGCCAGCTGCTCCTTGATCTTCTGCCGTTGACTCTAAAGCCTCTCTAACCCCATCAGGGTCTGTGGTGCCATTGGCCATCAGCAAAGCCGCTACTCCGGCCACGTGGGGAGCGGCCATAGAAGTGCCCTGATAGAACCAGTATCCGAAGTCTTTGGGATTACTGCCAAAGGTCTGCTGGAGAACCCCGTCGTTATAACTATCGCCGTTTTGATTCACAGTTAGGTCTCCGCCCGGTGCTGTCAGATCCAGGTAGTCTCCGGTATTTGAATAGTAGGCTCTCGTCTCATCATATCTGGTGGCCCCAACCGCGATACAATACGCATCATAGGCAGCAGGATAAGAAAGAGGGTTGCCTTCTTCATATTCATTGCCGGCGGCACAAACGATGACCACTCCCTTATTATGCGCATAGCCGAGGGCATCTTCTAAGGTAATCGATGTTGAAGGGCCGCCAAGACTCATATTGATTACATCCGCCCCATTATCAGCGGCGAAATAGATTCCATCGGCGATATCCACATATGTACCGGAGCCAGTGCCATCCAGTACCTTTACCGGCATAATGGAGCAATTAAAAGCAACCCCGACCACTCCGATACCATTATCAGTACTCTGAGCAATGGTGCCGGTAACGTGGGTGCCATGGCCTTCGTCGTCGTTTGGATGTGTATCGTTATTGACAAAGTCATAGCCGGCAACAAAGGATGTGTTCGCCAAATCCGGCGCCAGCACGAAGTTTCTGTAATTTTCATAGGCCACCCCGGTGTCTATAACCGCTACTACGACCCCACCCCCCGTGGATATGTCCCAGGCCGGCTCTACATTGATTCCGCCACCGTTATCACCACCATAAGGGTTTTCGCCTTCCAAGGTATCGTCCATATTCCACTGATAAACATAATATTCATCAGTGGGAACCAAAAAGGCATAAGCTATAGAGTTCGGCTCGGCATAATCGACGTTTGGATTCTTACTATAAATTCTGACCATGTCGTCAACCGTTTTCCCCTTGGGAATCCTTAATCTCTTAAAATCTGCAGATCGGCTAATCGATAAGACAGAGCATCCATGCCTTTGGTTTAATGCTCGAATCACCTCATTCCTAATTCCCGGCTTGAACTTTACTATAATCTCACCGGGAACATGTTTTGTTTTTGGTTTTTTACTGAGTTTTTTTTCAAAGAGGGGAGGTTGGGCGACAGCTTCTCCCAGGAAGATCCCTGTGAGAAGCAACAAGGACATTAGTACTGCAAGACTTATTCTCTTTCTCATTTTTCTTCCTCCATCGTTGGGAGTGGTAACATAACCATTAGGTAACCCCGTTCATTCCAGACATGTATATGATATTATTGAGTTTGTCAAACCGAATTTCTTGCTCTTTGTTCCTGTCTCATGATTCTATAGGGCCAATCATTCAGGGAGAGCTTTATCACAACTGCCATTATGATCCCGCTATAAGCGGGATTCACTGCGTGCCCGTGATGCGGCGGCAGACTTCAAAATTTGCACGGAGTGAAGCGTCAGCGCTATCCTCGAAACCCCGCCCTGGCGTCCCGCTGTAAGCGGGATTGCCTGACGAAAAAATGTCGCGTTGTGCAAAGCTCTCAGGTTTTCGAAGGACAGACCGTTCTGACAATACCTTAAATTGTAAAAGCTCGGTCTAAGAACCGAAAATCCCGCCTATGGCGGGACTACGCTTTATCAAGAGGTTTCAGGAAAAGATGACCAAGACAGGCCTATGGGAGCTTTTTAAGAAATCATCAAGAGTCTTTTTCCGACTCAATAACTGCCCTTATTTTTCCAGACAGCTGTTTCACATCAAAGGGCTTTTGGATGAAACCATTACACCCGCGATCCAGTATCGTCATTGCCTGACCATCAAGACTGTAGCCGCTGCAAAGGAGGACTTTTACATCAGGATTAATCGCCTTCAGCAGATCATAGACTTCGCCCCCACCCATATCAGGCATGATCATGTCAAGGATAACCATGTCAATTTTATTTTTGGCGATTTTATAGGTCTCCACCGCCTCATGTCCGCTCCTGGCTTCAGTTACGGTGTACCCCAACTTATTCAGGACTTTTGCTCCTACTCTTAATACCGGTTCTTCATCATCTACCAAAAGGATGGTCTCTGTGCCTTTGACAACCTCTTCAGCAATCTTTATGGCTTCAGCAACTTCCTTTTCTGATGCGGGAATATAGATCTTAAAAGTAGTTCCTCGGCCTTTTTCAGACTCTACTACAATATATCCTTTATGGGCTTTTATGATACCGTAAACGCTAGCTAATCCGAGGCCCGTGCCTTGTCCTATCTCACGGGTGGTAAAAAAGGGGTCAAATATCCGTTCCTGCGTCTCTTTGTCTATCCCTACGCCTGTATCTGTGACGGAAAGCAATATATAGTCGCCGGGCTTCATGCGAAAAGGTGTATTTTGAACCTCTTTATGGCCGATGGTACGTGTTTCCAGATATAGGTTCCCACCAGATGGCATTGCGTGTGCGGCATTTACATAGAGATTCATCAAAACCTGTTCGATTTGTCCTGTATCAGACTCTATAAAAGGCAAATCCTCCTGCAATTTTATATGAAGGGTAATCTCTTTCCTGGTTCTGCCGAATATGGTCGAAGTCTGTTTGACTAACTCATTTAGATTGATCGGCCTTACCTCATATACATCGCCTTGGGCAAAGCCAAGAAGCTGACGTGCGAGAGAAGCGCCTACCTTCGTCTGCTTCTCAATTTCCTTCACTAATTCATAATGAGGATTTGAGGGGTCAAGATCCATAGAGATCAACTGCGCATTACCCTGAAGAACAGCCAATATGTTGTTGAAATTGTGGGCAATACCACCTGCCAGGGTGCCAATGGCTTCCATTTTTTGGATGCGCAGGAACTGGGCCTGCATCTCTTTTTTCTCTTCCTCAGCCCGCTTGCGCTCTAACGCGTTCACAAACATTTCTCCTACTATTTTGAAGAGGGCCACCATGTCGTCCGACCAAGATTGTTTTTCCTTAACTGAATCGAAGCCTAAGAGACCGATGACAGAATTTGCGGAGACCATGGGCACGAGGACAAGAGCTTGAATCCCGTGCAACTGTAATAGCTTGTTATCAGTATGGGCAATGTGAAGCTTTTCAGAACTTCCTATTTTGTCCGCAAGCAATGGACAATCTTTAAGCGCCACCCCATTGAATTGTGGGGTCAGTGGTTCTATTCCTTCGGCATGCCATTCGTGGGCGCTGTCCACTCTTGTTCCATCTTCAGATAATAGGAATACATATCCGTGATCTGCACAGACAAATTCTCCGATCGATTTCAGCGCACGGTTTATCCCCTTATCGATTTCAGCGGGCGCCAGGTTAATGAAAGTGGTTGATATCGTGGCGATAAGGTTTTCAAGCTTAACCTGATATGCAAGCTGTTCGGTTCTATCTTGAACCGTTTTCTCCAGGTTGACATTGATCTGTTTTATCATACTATACAGTTCAAAGCTTTCAAGGGCATTCGCGCTGTTCAGTATAACAATAGATAGGAGGGACAGAGAAATATGAGGGATATCCATTTCGCCTTGTGCCAGCACCCCGATGAACATGCCCCGAATTCTCGAGCTTGTGGTCATGACATGGAGAACCAACCGCTTCTGGTAATTTTTTGATGAGACAATAACAGGCCGCTTTTCCCTTAAGGCCCAGGCAAAGGTTCCATTGCAGATCAAGAAATCGACCTCGTCTTGTATAAACGGATCGGAACTTTCAGGTTGGCACTCAGATAACAAAAATTCAGAGGTAGTCTCATTCACGAGAAAGAAGGCTGTAGCCTGGAACGGAATCAAACTTTGTACACGCATCCTTGTTTCCCGCAAAATTGCTGATGCATCATGGAGATTACTGATACTGGTTTGGAAATCCCCTAAAAAAGCAGCTGTCTCCAATGCATCCCAGGTGAGACGATTGATCTCTTCAAGGTATCGGATACGCTCTTTCAGATGCTGCATATCTTTTTTTTGATCTTTATCGCTCATCAGGAAAAAAAATGTGGACTGTCTCTGCAATATGGCGATTGGCCTGTTTTATAGTGGTAGCCAAAATGCCTGCCGGCAGTCCAATATCCTCCCATGCCGTAACATCCAATGGCGGTACAAGCTGTTCTCCACTTGTACCTATGCCCAGAGCATTTGTTACTATATCTGACAAATGGATTATAGAGGTCTCCAAAGACATTTGAGATGCCTCGGGAGAATGATGGTGTCTGATGGTATTTTCCAATATCACGGGCAGCTTCCATTCTTTTAGCAAGATGGACCCCATTACAGTATGGTTAAATCCCATAATTTCCTTTTCTGTTTTGTACAACAAGTTATTAGTTTTCCTGGCTCTGAGAAGTGCCTGTTTGGCCTGAGCAGGAAGATATTTATATATAATCAGCCGTCCGAGATCGTGAAGCAATCCGGCAAGGAAGAAGCGTTCAGTATTTATATTATTCTTATAACTTGAAATAAGCCGAGCAATGATTCCACAAGCAATGCTGTGTTCCCAAAACGATCTCATGTTGATGAGATCAGAAGGGACACCTTGGAACGCGGAAGTGACACAGGTCCCTAATGCCAAGGTACTGAGCTGCTTTGTTCCGATAATCGCGACTGCCCTTGATATGGTATCTATCTTGGATGGAAAATTGTAAAATGCACTGTTGACAAGCTTCAATAGCTGGGCAGACAGGCCGGAGTCATTGCTTATAATCTTGGCAACCTGAGTGGCTGAACTGCGGGGGTTGTTTATAGCTTCGTTGATCTGGTTAAATATGGGCGATAATGAAGGAAGTTTGATATAATTTTTCTTGATTAGATCGTGGGGATCAACTTTGGCCGCTGTATCTTCTGTCGGAGAGTTTTGATCTGAGTTCGTCGAGGACTCGTGAAATTTATCCGTGCCGGCAGGCTGTGCTCCATTTGTCAACTGCTCGGCTTTTCGCAGGACGCAGATGTTAAATAGTTCACAAATTGCTTCATGTCTAAGATCCGTATGGACAAAACGCTTCCTCGTTAGTTTGTCCGCTATATCAAGAATTGCCGGATCCATGTGGGCCGTTCTTTTCTTCTCCATATCGTTTTGCGATAGTCCCTCTATATCGACATCAACGATTCCCCACATTTTCATAATTTTCAGGTGCTTTGGCGTTAATTTTACGCCGTTGCCAAGTAGAAAACGGCCATTCCGATCCCTCACATCATTTGCCAGGACCATGTCCGGTTCTAATTCAGACACATTTATTTTGGCCATAGTGAAACCTGCTGCATTTATAAGGTATAAAAGTTTTTGACAGCGAACCAGCGCTTTCAAAGATGGCCGGTAGGCCGAACTTCATACTGCTACCTGATCTTCAACTGACTGTTTATATCGGAAATATCAGAAACATTCTTAAGAGATTTCGACCAAGAAAGTTTTTACACGAATGAGGATGGGGAATTATTTTGAGAAATTCGGTAGAAATTGTGGAAGATTGGGCAACAGTGCCTTCAGGGACGTGCGTTTTTTACGATGTCATCAAGTATAATGCATTTTTGCTAAACTTGCCTTTCGTTTTATTAGCGCCTGATTCACTACGGAATAAAGCTGGTCGAGATCTTCTAATGGCTTACCCAGAAAGCTGAATGCCCCGTTTAATGCAGCCATTCTTATATTCTCAATAGTTACAAAGCCGGTCAAAACAATGACCTCAATTTTAGAGTCCAACTCCTTGGATTGCTTTAGCAATTCCAGTCCATTGATATCGGGCAGCCGTATATCTGTTACCACAACATCCACGTGCTCACTTTTTATCAAATCCAGGCCCTCGCGTCCGCTCATGGCTTTTGTTACCCGGAATCCTTTCTGTTCCAATGCAAGGGACAGTACGTTGAGTACTATACTTTCATCATCAACAACAAGAATTTTTTCGATCATATCCATAGCAATTCCTTTGTAATTTCATGAGGATACTAATATATCGCTTATTAGATCCCTTACGTCTTCCATAACAAACGGTTTTTTAATGATCCTTTCAATTCCCTGCTTTTTTAACTCACCAAGACTCTCTTCATCAGTCCATCCGGTTATTATGGCTATTGGGAGATCAGCTTTGGCTTCCCTGAGTCTGCGCGCGAGTTCGGTTCCGTTCATCTTAGGCATGGACCAATCCGCCAGGACGATGTTGAAGGCTTTTTTGTCAAACAAAGCGAGGGCCTCTTTGCCGCTGGAAACAGCGCTTACATCGCAATTCAATTTTTGAAGCATTGTTTTCAGAACAGATCTTACTGAATCATCATCTTCCACTACTAATACGGATTTATGCATATCACTCGGCCGGGTCGGAGGCTTGGTTACAACCTTTTTAACGCGTGGAGGTGACGATATCGGCAAGAGAATACGCACCTTCGTACCCTTCCAGGGCGTGCTTTCGAGGGATAGTGTGCCACCAGCTTTAGTGATGGTGCTATAGGCAACGGAAAGCCCCAAGCCCACGCCTACCAAACCTTTAGTGGAATAAAGAGGATCGATTGCCGCATCCAGCACTTTTTTGCTCATACCGATCCCGGTATCCTTGAAGACAATTTCTATGCTCTCCGGTGATTCAGCGTCTTTTTTTACCACCGTTTCAGTAATGGTTATGTTGTGGTTATTTTTTTTCTCTTTTCCTCTCCTTTGTGCCCGTGCCTCGATCGCCTCAATCGCATTGGTAAGGATGTTCGAGAAGGCTGTGCGATACTCAAAAAAGTTCCCCTTAATACGTGGGATGTCAATAGGCTCAAATTCTATATCTATTTTTACGTTTTTCTTTGTCATCTCATCCCGCCACTTTGGCTTGGTTAGTTCTATTGCCTGTTCCAGTACTTCATTAATGTCCACATATTGTAGCTCCGGTTCACCGTGGTCATCAGCCCTGGCTACGAAAGATTGGATCTCGGTCACCAGGTGTGCCATTTTCTTTGCTGCCGCGTTTATCAGATCCAAGCGTCTCTTGTGTTGCGTATCAAAGGCACCGTTCATGTGCATTATTTGGATGTTGCCCATGACACATGTCAAAAGGTTGTTGAAATTATGGGCGATATTTTTACACATAGCTCCCAGTATCCTATACCGCTCAATCCGCAAAAGTTCTGATTCGAGTTCTTTTCGCTTTGCGATGTTCCTGACCGCTGCGCGATAGCGCACAACTTTCTGTTCGTTGTCATAAGTTGCGTTGGCACTGAGCAGGACGGGAATTTTACGTCCATTCTTAGCGAGGAGATCGATCTCCAGGTTGGAAAGTTTACCGGAACTCCTCAACTTCTCATAATGAGTACTAAACAGTTCTTTGGAAGAGTCGGCAAGGATGCTATCCTTATATGATTTCCCTATCAGTTCTTCAGATCGGTAGCCGAGCATTTCGAGAGCTGCTTTATTGAGTTCCAAAATAGTGCCGTCGGGCGCCAGCAGGTGATAGCCCACAGGGGCATTTTCGTAAAGATCACGGTAGGTCTCTTTTTCCTTTTCCGCTTCACTTATCTTCTCAGTGAGATGACGATTAATTTTTTCCAGACTATGCAACTTTTCTGTGATGTTGTGCAACTCCACCCCATAGCAATGCCTTTCCAACGAAGAAATAGACGTCCCGGCGGGGGCGGGGGAGTTAGGCGTTGGTTCTCCCTTTGTTTCTATATCTTGTTCTGCTTTTACGTTCTTATTGTCCATAAGGATCCTTTTTCATAGCAGATGATTTCTTCACCCCGTGGGAAGCTTGACGAAAAAAACGCTTCCTTTCCCGTACTCACTTTCCACCCAGACTTTCCCACCACAGGCTTCAACAATATTTTTTACAATTGCCAGCCCCAGCCCCGAGCCGACTTTTTCAGCTGCATCCGCAGAACGATAGAAAGGGGTGAAGACATGGGGTAGTTCATGATTCCTCATACCGATCCCGGAATCCCGGAATTCACACACTACATATGAGTCATTGTCTGTTGCCCGGATTTCGACACGCCCACCCCGCCGTGTATAGAGCAAGGCATTTTTTAGGAGGTTTGCAAATACGCGGTACAACTGTCTGGAATCCCCCTTAATCGGGGATATTCCGGCCGGCACGCTCACCGAAAGTCGTATATTGCGTTCGGCAGCCATGTTGCCAAACAGTTGCGATAATTCCCTTAGCCCCTTCTTTAAATCAAAGCGGCTTGTCGAGTCTTTTGCATGAATGCCTCCCGGCGTGGGCCGATCCTGGTGGGAATTGATAATATGTTCCATCCTACGCAGTTCTGCCCATATGATTTCAAAGTATTCTCTTTGCTTATCATTAATCGGGCCGGCCTTTTCGTTGATAAGTCGTGCAACGTATCCCCCTATAAGGGACAGGGGGGTCTTTATGTCATGAAGGAGCATATGGCCAAGCATGTCGTCAGCCCCGGTGGAACCATCCGGTGTTTTCGTTTCGATGTCCCATGTCTTTATTTCATTTGCCGCTTTCAATATTTTCTCCGTAATATCTTCGTTTATTTTTTTCAATATTGAATAATGATGTTTCTTGGCCCTCTTACTTGAACTATTTGTTGCAGTTCAATCAGACGTGGACCTCGATAGGACGGTTTTTTTACGCACTGACTTGGTTTCGTCGAATTATAGCTGTCAGGAGAGCTTCGTACGATGAGAGCTTTGCACAACTGCCATTGTTCCGTGATGCGGCGGCAGGCTTCAAATCTTGCACGGAGTGAAGCGTTAGCGCTATCCTCGATCCGCCGGAGGCGGACCTCCGGTTAATCCCGCCAAGGATTGCCTTTCTTACCTGACGAAAAAATGTCGCGTTGTGATAAAGCTCTCACGATGAGGAACAGTTTCAATTGAATACAAATTTATCACATGAGGACAAGGATGAATATCAGGAATCGCCCGTTTTTCCGTGAAATATTTCCCAAGACAAAGAACGGGCTTTTAAGGAGAACAGCTATCAGAATTAACAGTAACACATTGTAATCACATAAATATTGGCAGATAGGGAATCGTCTGGTTTTGGTATGGGAATATACCTTAGAGATCTTTGCATAACTATCATTTCCCCGTGATGCGGCGTCAGGCTTCAAAATTTTGCACGGAGTGAAGCGTCAGCGCTATCCTCGAAACCCCGCCTATAATTGTGCCATATGGCAATAAGAAAGAAAATGATATAATGTTGATGAACCAGATATACATTTTTGGCAAACGGAAGGAGGGTCTATCCCGACTGGAGTTTGCCAAAATCATCACTCTTTTAATCATTGGGAGGTTCATCATGATTAATAACTCTTCTCTCAGAAAATGGGACCGTCTATCACAAAAACAACTTGATCAACAGTTTGTGAATGAAATGATTCATGGTTTGCAATGCTCGCCTTTTGAAGCAAAAGCTGTGCTTGAGTGTGTTTATAAAGTGTATGGCCCCTATTTTGAAACCAGTGGTCATTTGAAACCCGGGCAAATTTTCTTTCAAATAATCTCCATTGATGAAGGTCCCAACATACGTTTAGCTGACAGTAAACAAGTGACAGTAACTTTGACTTTAGATACCGGTCAAGATGACCTGAATGTCCGGGAAAAACACGGAGTCATCGGTTTGCGCCAGCATCGTATTCAGCGTGTGTGTACCGAAGCCTTTCAGCAAGGGGGCCTATTAACCATTGAAGATTTAGCCAATCGTCTATTCAACTGTGGAGAAAGAACCATAAGCCGCGATCTACAACAACTAAAAGCCCAAAATATTGTTTTGCCTTTGCGCTCAACGATCAAAGATATGGGACGCTCTATTTCCCATCGCAGTCTTATCGTCAAACACTGGCTGCAGGGCAAAGAATATACTGAGATTGCCCGAGCTACTCATCACAGCATTGCTGCCGTGAAAAATTATATAAGCAAGTTCAAGCGTGTTGTCGCCCTAAGTGAACAAGGTTTTGATGTTTATACCATTGGCTTTCTGGTTAAACTGTCAGCTTCTTTGGTGACGGAGTACCATCAACTGTATCAGACAAGTAATATCATTGCTCATCGGAAGGCTGAGCTGAAAATTTTTTTTGAAGGACACTCCAACTTTTCAAAAACTCAACGAGGTTCCAATGTCCATAACAACTGATAGTATTAAGCGATATAACGCTGCCCAATATCGTTTTTTCAAGCCTGCGGTGGTTAATTTTTTCGCACGAGAGTTCCCGAAATTTTTCGGGCCGGTGATGCGCGAAAAAGTGGCTGACGAACTCATCTCCTTGTTTGATACATTAAACCCTGAAACCAAACGTCTAAAACCAGGACAGATCCTTTGGAACGCATTAGATAAAAATACCAGGGGCGATTCCCCCAACCGAAAATATGTACCGGTGATACTCTCTGTCATTACTGATGAAGACGTCAATCAACTCATAAAAGGCGCTTCAATGTCAGCAATTGCAAAAAATGCAGTTGCCAGAATTATTCGCGAAGCCTACGAACAAGGTGGCATACTCTCCAGCAGGGATATCGGCCTGTTAACCCTCAGAGATCCGACATGGGTCTCCCGAACACGAAAAATATATGAGAAAGAACATAAGTGCACTTTGCCGCATACGGGTGCTCTTCATGACATGGGATCTTGTATATCCCACAAAGCCACTATCATTCGTAAAGTTGTGGCAGAAAAAAAAGACCCCGCTGATGTGGCTCGCGAGTGCCAACACAGCCAACGAGCCGTTGATAATTACTTGAAAAATTATCAAAGAGTAAAAACGGCCTATGAATATAATCAGGATCTAAAGTATGTTCATATGGTCACAGGCATCTCAAAACACGTTGTTAAAGAATATGTAAAAATTTTAACAAATGAAACATTTTTTACTTGACTCGCCATTTGGCATTATCTGGGCGGGACGAAAACCGCAGGCATACCCGTGGATATGTCGAGGATTTTCGCAAGCCCTTGATGCGCAAGAGATTGGTG